>DASWKZ010000042.1:0-9820 GCA_036396355.1 Alphaproteobacteria bacterium | reverse complement strand
CTCGGAGATGCCGGTGGGGACCTACAAGAAGGCGCACCGCCACGGCGCCGATTTCTACGTGTTCACCGTCCACGGCACC
The DNA here is from genome assembly GCA_036396355.1 of Alphaproteobacteria bacterium. Classification (GTDB taxonomy): domain Bacteria; phylum Pseudomonadota; class Alphaproteobacteria; order SMXQ01; family SMXQ01; genus DASWKZ01. Next base: position 9,741 of record DASWKZ010000042.1, on the reverse strand, counting down.
GGCTACACGCTGCTCTGGTACGAGGGGGACGAGGAGTTCCAGCGTATCGACTGGCGCCACGGGATGGTGTTCGTCCCCACCGATGGCATCTTCCACCAGCATTTCAATACCGGGCCCAACCCCGCTCGGTATCTGGCGGTGGCGCTCGGGTCCATGCGCTATCCCTTCGTCGCCTCCAAGCGCGCCCTGTTCGGCGGCGGCGTGGACACCAGCGTGGAGGACGGCGGCAACCAGATCGAGTACGACAATCAGGATCCACGCATCCACGAGATCTACCTCAAAGAGCTGGAGAAGCACGGCGTGGATTCCGGGATGGCGAAGTATTTCGACGAATCGCAGCACCGGACCAAGAAATCGGCCTGAGCGCGCGTCGAACCGGCAACACGTCAGGGCCGCAGGCACCGGACTCCTCCCGGCGGCCCGCTCATTCCCACGGCCTCACGGCAAGGAGGCAGCACATGTCCGAGGCGACGGACGGCTTCTATCTGCGGGACAGCTATCTCGAATGGTGCGCCGGGCAGGACGTGCCCGTGGTCAAGGATTTCGGCATCGATCTCCTCGCCATCGACGTCAGGCCCTGGGATTTCTATGGCATGAACGGCGCCATCTGCGAGCTCGAGGGCGGCGACGATTTCCTCTCGACCTTCTGCTACGAGATTCCGCCCGGTGGCAAGTCGCGGCCCCTGCGCCACGTCTACGAGGAGGTCATCTACGTACTCTCGGGCCACGGCTCCACCAGCGTGGAACTGCCCGACGGTTCCCGGCACACCTTTGAATGGGGCACCAACTCGCTGTTCCAGGTCCCGCTCAATCTCCGCTACCGGCATTTCAACGGCTCCGGCCGTGAGCCGGTCCGCCTCGCGGGGACCAACAACCTCCGGTTCCTGATGAACCTGTTCCGCAACGAAACCTTCCTGTTCGACAACCCGATCGCGTTCCCCGACCGGCTCGGCGACGTGAGCTACTTCTCGGGCGAGGGCGAGCTCAAGCCGGTCAAGGCCGGGCGCCATCAGTGGGAAACCAATTTCGTCCCCGACATCTCCAACTTCGAACTCAAGGCCTGGGACGCCCGCGGTACCGGGTCTTCGAACCTGCGCTGGATCCTGGCCGATGGCACCATCGGCTGTCACACGTCCGAGATGCCGGTCGGCACCTACAAGAAGGGACACCGGCACACCGGCGGCACCAACGTCTTCTGCGTCACCGGCGAGGGCTATTCGCTGTTCTGGTACGAAGGCGACGAGGACTTCACCCGGGTCGACTGGCATCACGGTGTGCTTTATACCCCGCCCGAAAACATGTTCCACCAGCACTTCAACTCCGGCGACCGGCTCTCGCGCTATCTTGCCGTCCAGTTCGGCTCGACCCGCTATCCCCTGTTCGCGGTGAAGCGCCAGATCTGGGACCATGGCGTGGATACCTCCATCAAGGAGGGGGGCAACCAGGTCGAGTACGAGGATCAGGACCCTCGCATCCACGAGATCTGGCTGAAGGAGATCGCCAAGGCCGGCGTCAAATCCCTGATGGGCGACGTCATCGACGAAAGCCGTTACAAGAAGACAGCCTAGGCGGCACCGGACGGAGAACGACGCCAGCATGGGAACCGGAGTCCCTCAGCGCCTGCAGACCGACCGCGAGAAGAAATTCCTGCTGGATCCCTATCTCGACTGGGTGGCCAACGAGGGTCCTCCGGTCCACGAGGACGTCGGCATTGACGTGATCGCGGCCGAAACCGGCCATTGGCCGCGCTTCGGCTGCAAGGGCGCCTTCCTCCACGTCAGGGGACGCGGCGATTTCTGCGCGGCCTATGCGCTGGAGATCGGCCCGGGCAAGCGGACCACGCCGATCCGTCACCTCTACGAATGCTTCGTCTACGTGCTCGAGGGGCACGGCGCCACCACCCTGGAACTCCCCGATGGGGCACGCCATTCCTTCGAGTGGGGACCCAAGGGCCTGTTCGCCATTCCACTCAATGCCGGTTACCGGATCTACAACGGGTCGGGGACCGGGCGTGCGCTTTTGGCCTGCACCCATTTCCTGCCGCTGGTGATGAACCTGTTTCACAGCGAGGGGTTCATCTTCGACAATGCCTTCGCGTTCCATGACCGCCTCGGCGATCCCAAACACTACGAGGGGAAAGGCGACTTCATATCGATCAAGGCCGGCCGTCACATGTGGGAAACCACGTTCGTACCGGACCTCACGAGTTTCGAGCTCGTCACCTGGAATGAGCGCGGGGCCGGCAGTTCCAACATCGCGTTCGTACTGGCCGACGGCACGCTTCATGCCCACACCTCGGAGATTCCCACCGGCCGCTACAAGAAGGGGCACCGCCACGGGGATGGGATCCACATCTGGGCGGTCACGGGCACCGGGTATACATTGCTCTGGTACGAAGGCGATGAGGATTTCGTCGAGATCCCGTGGCGCCACGGCGTGATGTACGCCCCGCCCCTCTGGATGTTCCACCAACACTTCAACACCGCGCCCCGCCCGGCCCGCTACCTCGCCATCGGCATGGGCAGCCGCCGCTACCCGTTTACCCAGGCGTGGCGGGAGTGGGCCGCGGGGAAGGTCGATCTCGACATCAAGCTGGGCGGCCGCCAGATCGAGTACCACGACCAGGACCCGCGCCTGCACGCGAAGTGGCTCGAGGAAATCGCCAAGACCGGCGTCAAATCGGGGATGGGCGAGGTGATCGATGAATCCCGCTACATCTCGGGATTGCCCTGACCGCGTCTCCAGCTTCGGCTTCAAGAACGAAAGGATAGATCACTCACCATGCACGAGCTTGAATTTGATCACTCACACATGTCGCCGGAGGAGCAGCAGGCAATCGCCGATGTCATTTGGGCGGCCGACAACGTGGAACTCACGACGGTTGGCGTCGATATCGGCTCCTCCACCTCCCACCTGATGTTCGCCAAGGTCCATCTTCAGCGCCTGACGACCGCGCTGAGCTCCCGATTCGTGGTGGTGAACCGCGAGGTCCTGTGGCGCTCGCCCATCCTGCTGACACCCTATCTTCCAGATAACACCATCGATGTCGAGCAGCTCGAATCCTTCATCGAGGCCAGTTACAAGGAGGCCGGTCTGGCGCGCTCGGACGTGGATTCGGGCGCGGTGATCCTCACCGGCGAGGCCCTCAAGCGGCGGAACGCCGAGGCCATCACGCACCTGTTCGCCACCGAGTCCGGGAAATTCGTGTGCGCCTCCGCCGGCCACCATCTCGAGTCCGCCATGGCCGCGCACGGTTCGGGCGCCATTGCGCTGTCGCGCAAGGACCACAATAATGTCCTCAACATCGACGTCGGCGGAGGCACCACGAAGCTCGGCCTGTGCCATGGGGGCCGCCTGCTGGCCACCGCCGCGCTCGAAGTCGGTGGCCGGCTGATCGCGTTCGACGACGAAGGCCGCCTCGAACGCATCGAGGGACCGGCATTCCTGCACGCAAGGAAAGCCGGCATCGACCTGGTCATGGGCGAGAAGCTCGGCGAGGAGAAGATTCGGCGGCTCTGCGATACCATGGTCGACGCGCTCATTCCCGCCGTCATGCAGCAAGATCCGGAAGGCCTTACGAAGGACCTCCTGGTGACCGAGCCTTTACCCAAGACGCCGGCTCCCGATTACGTCACCTTCTCGGGCGGCGTCTCCGAGTTCATCTATGGCCGCGAGACGGCGGATCACCATGACGTTGGGCGCCATCTCGCGGATTCCATCGCCGAGGCACTGAAAGAGAAGCGCATCCCCTACACCGTGATGGATCCCGGGCAAGGCATCCGCGCCACGGTGATCGGCGCCTCGCAATTCTCGGTCCAGGTCTCCGGCAACACCATCCACGTTTCCAACGAGAAGGCGCTGCCGGTACGGAACGTGCCGGTGCTGCGCCCCAACGTGAATCTCTCGGGAGAGATCGATTCGGTGCGGGTGACCGAAGAGATCGAAAGCGCGCTGACGCGGTTCGACTACGACGAGGGCGAGCAGCCGGTGGCGCTGGCCTTCCAGTGGAAGGGGGATCCCCTCCATGCGCGCCTCAAGGCGCTGGCCGACGGTATCTGCGGCGGCCTGCCCCGGACCATCCGTGGCAATCAGCCCCTGGTGCTCATGCTCGACGGCGACATCGGCAAGACCATCGGCAACATCATGACCCGCGAATGCGGCGTCCGCTCCGACATCATCTCGGTCGACGGCGTGAGCCTCAAGGAGTTCGACTACGTGGATATCGGCGAGGTCATCCGGCCAACCAACGTGGTGCCGCTGGTCATCAAGTCTCTGCTGTTCTCCACCCCCGGCGGGGCCTCCGCCGCCGCCTGAGCCGGGCGATTGACGGGCGCGCGCGGGCGGGGGTACCTTGCAGCGCGATCGAGGGAAAACCGGAGCGTAGGACCATGACCAGCGCCACGGCGCCAGCGGAATCTCGCCAGGACATCAAGGTCCTGGGGCTCATCAGCACGGGGCACCTTCTTAGCCACTACTATTACCTGACGCTGCCGCCGCTATTCGTGTTCATCAACGCCGACCTCGACCTGAGCTTCACCGAGCTCGGGGTGATGATGACGCTGCTCTACGGCGTGGCTGGGGTGGTGCAGGTCCCGGTGGGGTTCCTCGTCGACCGCGTGGGCGCGCGCATCGTTCTCACGGGGGGTCTGCTGATCATGTCCGTGGGCTTCGGGCTGGTCGGTCTTGCCCCCGCCCTCGGCCAGGGCCTCATGACGCTCGGCCTGCCGTTCGATCCCACCTACGGCATCATCCTCGCCTTCCTCACCATGGCCGCGGCCGGACACAGCGTGTTCCATCCAGCCGACTACGCGATCCTGAACTCGTCCATCAATCCCCAGCGCATGGCCCGGGCGTTTTCCATCCATACCTTCTCGGGCCATCTCGGCTCGGCCATCGCACCGGCGACGATCCTGTTTCTCGCCGGACTCACCAACTGGAAGGTGGCCCTGATGATTGCCGGCGCCCTTGGTGTCGTCACCATGTTCGCCATGACCAGTCAGTGGAACAGCCTTCACGACGACGTCCTGCCCGGGAAGAAGAAGTCCGACGGGAAGGGCGGTGAAACCAACGGCGGCAACAGCCAAGCCGGCATCAGGCTCCTGCTGTCGCGCCCGATGCTCCTCTTCTTCCTGTTCTTTGCGGCGCTCACGATGATGTCATCGGGAGTCCATTCGTTCCTGGTCGTCGGCCTCGTGGGCCTCGAGGTCGCCCCATTGGAGCTCGCCGGCACCGCCCTCAGTGCGTATCTCTTCGCCAGCGCCGCGGGCATCCTGCTCGGTGGCGAGATATCGGACCGCACGGAACGGCACGACCTGGTGGCGATGGTGGCGTTCGTGATCACGGCAGCGGTGATGCTGTCGGTGGTATGGGCAAGACCGGGTGCCGTGGTCCTGATCGCCGTCATGATCCTCGCCGGGCTGGTCCAGGGAATCATCCGGCCCGCCCGCGACATGATGGTACGGGCCGCCTCGCCCAAGGGCTCGACGGGCAAGGTCTTCGGATTCGTCTCGGCGGGAATCGCCGCCGGCGGCGCCATTTCGCCGACGGTGTTCGGCCTGTTCATGGACGCCGGGAATCCGGCATGGGTTTTCTACCTGATGGCCATCTTCATGGGGATCGCCCTGTTTTCGGTGGCCATGCCAAAGCCCAGGCATCAGTGAATCGCTTCGTGGGGGCGCCGGGGAACCGGTGCTCCCGTCATCACACAGGACCAGGAAGAGCGCCGGAGGCGTTCTTGCGCGCCACCCGAGCAAGAGGAAACCATGTCCAAGCTGAAGCTCACCATCGCGCTGTCGGATTACGACCATACCCGCGACGTGGCCACCGGCCGTGTGCCCGTGAAGGGCTGCGACATCAATGTGCTGGATTTCGAGGTGGAGGAGATCTTCTACCGCTTCACGCTCCACCGCGAATGGGAGGTCTCCGAGATGTCCCTGGCCAAGTTCGTCGCCCAGGTGGCGGGCGAACGGCCGGATATCCTCGGCATTCCCGTGTTCCCCTCGCGCGTGTTCCGGCTCTCCAACATCTACGTTAACACCGATTCCGGCATCAAGAAGCCGGAGGACCTCAAGGGCAAGAAGATCGGCACCCCTGAATGGGCGCAAACGGCCTCGGTCTACACCCGCGGCTGGCTGACCGATCACGTCGGCATCAGGCTCCGGGACATCGACTGGCGCCAGGCCGGGGTCGATCAGCCGGGCCGGGTCGAGAAGGTCAAGCTCAACCTCCCCAAGGGCGTCAAGGTCACCGCCGAGCCGGAACGGTCCCTCAGCGACATGCTGGCCTCGGGATATCTCGACGCCGCCTTCTCCGCCCACGCCCCCGGCTGCTTCCTGCAAAAGCATCCCAAGGTCAGGCGGCTGTTCCCCGACTATCAGAAGGCCGAGCAGGAATACTATAAGAAGACCAGGGTGTTCCCCATCATGCACATCCTCGCCATCCGCAGGGACGTCCTCGACCCCAATCCCTGGCTCGCCGGCAACCTGCTCACCGCCTTCGAGAAGGCCAAGCGGCGCTCGATCGCCCGCGCAAGGGAGATCACCGCCTCGCGCTTCCCGGTGCCGTGGATCACCCACACCACGGAGGAGCGCATGAAGCTCCTGGGCGAGGACTATTTCCCCTATGGGATCGAGCCCAACCGGCTCACCCTCGATGCCTTCCTCCGGTGGTCCCATGAGCAGGGAGTGACGAGGCGGCGGCTGGAAGTCGACGACCTGTTCCCGGAGGGGCTGACGGGCAGTTTCAAGGTCTGAGCCCACGGTAGGCTGCGGGGGCCATCCGGGGGAGGTCGCAGCGTTAACCGACCGTCCACCGAGCGGATTTGAGAATCAGACGGATTCTGAATAAGATAGCCGGAAAATCGCATCGGAGGAGACGCACATGGCGGACGTGGCAACGGCGGGCAGCCTCAAACAGGATGTAACAGTCGTCGGATTGGTGTCCGGTGGTCATTTCATGAGCCACTACTACACCATGATGCTGCCGCCGCTGTTTCCGTTGCTCCACAACGACCTTGGCGTGAGTTATGCGGCTCTCGGACTGTTGCTGAGTCTCAAGAGCCTGAGCGGCGGGACCATGCAATTGCCGGCCGGTATCCTCGTGGATCGCTTTGGCGCCAGGGCACTGCTGTTGCTCGGCTTCGGCATCATGGTCAGCTGCTATTTCATCATCGCGTCGTCAACGTCGATCTGGCTGATCGGGGCGCTGTTCCTGTTGGCGGGTATCGGCAATGCCGTTTTTCATCCTGCCGATTATTCCATCATGAACGGGACCGTCAACGAATCGCGCATCGGCCGGTCGTTCAGTGCCCACACCTTTGCCGGGCATTTGGGGTCGGCCCTTGCGCCCGCAGTAATCCTAGGTATCGCGTCTTTCTGGAACTGGCGCGCAGCGGTGATGATTTCCTGCGTAGTCGGAATCGTCATCATGGCGGGGCTGATGACCCAATGGAGCCATATCCGCGAGGCCGAGCAGAATCCGAAGAAGAAAAAGAAAGCCGTACCCGTCGAATCCATCAACCCCTCCAACACCGAGGACGCCGTCGCCGCCGCGGAGCGGGAATTGACCACCTGGCAAGCGGTGATGCAGATCATAGTCTCCAAGCCGATGCTGTTCCTGTTCCTGTTTTTCGCCCTCCAGTCACTCGGATCGGGCGGTTTCCGCAACTTCGCCGTGGCCGGGCTGGTCACCCTCCACGCGACGCCGGAAGCCATCGCCGGCAGCGCGCTGACCGGATTCCTGTTCGCCTCGGCCTTCGGGGTTCTGGTCGGCGGCGTGATCGCCGACTACGACAAGAGGCATGCCCTCACGGCCTCGATCGCGCTGAGCCTCACCGCGTGCATCGCTATTCTCGTCGGTGTGGTCAACCTCCATTATGTTGTGCTGGTGGGCGCGTTTACGTTGGCCGGGCTGGTTCAGGGCATCATCCGCCCTGCCCGCGACATGATGATCCGCAATGCGAGCCCCAAGGGCGCCGTCGGCAAGGCGTTCGGCTTCGTCTTTTCCGGCCAGGCGATTGGCGGCACCATCGCGCCCGTGGTCTTCGGCCTGATGATCGATCTTGGCCGGCCCGATTTCGTCTTCTACACCTCGGGTGTCTTCATGCTGGTCTGCGTGGGGGCGGTGCTGGGCTCCGCTCATGAGGCGCGCAAGGAGGCCCGCGCCAGGGCGGCCCACGCGGCGGCTGAGTAGAGGGGGAACGGGGCCCGTCCCCGGCGTCGACGCCACTGCGGCGCGGGGGCGCCGTCTGCAACAAGGATCAGGAGCACAGCATATGGACCAAGCTGCCGCCCTTGACGTCCGCGACGACGTCAAGGTTCTCAGCCTGATCTCGACGGGCCATTTCGTCAGCCATTTCTACATGCTGTCGCTGCCCGCCCTGTTCATCTTCCTCAACCAGGACCTCGGGATCAGCTACACGCTGCTGGGTGCCATGCTCAGCGCGCGCTACCTGGCGACGGGAGCGACGCAGTTGCCCGCCGGCTTCCTGGTCGACCGCTACGGGGCAAGGGCGATCCTGCTGACGGGCATGTTCCTGATGGTGACCGCCTTCGCCCTCATGGCGTTCGCCTCCAGCTATTGGCTGCTGCTGGTCCTTGTCATCATCGGCGGCATCGGCGACGCCGTGTTCCATCCGGCCGACTATGCCATTCTCAACGGATCGGTGAGCGAGGGCCGCATGGCCCGCGCCTTCTCGGTCCACACCTTCTCCGGGCATCTGGGGTTCGCGGCGGCGCCGGCCGCGATCACGCTCATGGCCACGCTGTGGGACTGGCGGTTAGCACTCCTCGTGACGGCAGGCCTCGGCTACGCGATCCTGGCACTGCTGATCATCCAATCCTCGAGTCTCAAGGACGACACCGTCAAACCGAAGCGCCACAAGAGGGCCGGGCCTGGGATTGAAGGTGCGGGCCAGGTGCGGAAGGATACGTTCGGCGACCACGCGCGCCTGCTGTTGTCCCGACCGGTGCTGGTGCTGTTTGCCTTCTTCGCCATGTCGAGCCTGGCCGGCAACGGGCTGCACAGCTTCTCGATCCCGGCGCTCAACGCCCTGCACGGCACGTCGGCGGTGGACGCCGGGTTCGCCATCGGCGCCTACATGCTGGTAAGCTCGCTGGCGGTCCTGGCGGGCGGATGGATCTCCGACCGCATCCGCCGTCAGGATCACTTCGCCGCAGGGGCGTATGCGCTCTCCATCGTCGCGGTGCTCCTGATCGCCTTCTTCTCGCTCCATTACGTGCTTCTGGTCCTGTTCTTCGGCTTCGCCGGCTTCTGCCACGGCGTGATCCGTCCCGCCCGCGACATGATGGTGCGCGAGGTCACCCCCGAGGGCTCGTCGGGCAAGGTGTTCGGCTTCATCTTCACCGGCCAGAACGTCGGCGGCGGCATTGCCCCGCTGATCCTCGGCACGGTGATGGACACCCTGCCTCCCCAGTGGATCTTCTTCGCCTCCATCGGCTTCATGGCGCTGTGCATCGTCACCATCCTCCTGCCGCGCGGGCCGATGACGAAGGGGGCTTACCGCACAGCGGAAGGTCAAGCGCCGGGAGCCTGACCGAAGGGAACGCGATGCCGGGGCCGGAGCCTCGGGTCCGCCCCCGATCAGCCCTCGAAGCAATCCACGGTGAGACGGAAGAATACCGGAAAGGTGGCCTGCCCCTGCCTGGTGACCGCCTCCTGCGCCTTGTCGCCTTCCTCCCGGGCCAGGTTGGCCCAGCAGGTCGCGCGGCCCTGGCGGAGGGC
>DASWKZ010000041.1:0-3257 GCA_036396355.1 Alphaproteobacteria bacterium | reverse complement strand
GCCACAACGTACGGATATCATCCGTACGTTGTTCAAAACCGAACGGAGGCCGGGATGCCGGCGACCACGAAGCCTGCCACCACCAAGCCCGCCCACGCCCAGGGGGCCCGCGAGGACCGGATCGAGCTCCGGGCGACCCGGGAGGAGAAGCGGCTCCTGGCCCGGGCCGCGGCCCATGAGCGGCTGGATCTCACCGGCTTCATCATGCGGACCGTGCTGCCCGCCGCCCGCGAGGTGGTGGACCGCGCCGAGCGCATCGTGCTCAGCGAGCGCGACAGCGTGCGTGTGCTGGAGCTCCTGGAGAACCCGCCGAAGCCGACCCCCGCCCTGCTGGCCGCCGCGCGGCGTCGCCTCGGTCGGACCTGATCCCGACCCGTGGATTGGCGCGAGGAGCCCGTCGGCCGGCACCACGACCGCCGGGGCTTCGATTGCGGCGCGCCGGAGCTCAATGCGTATCTCGCCCGCTACGCGCGGCAGAACCACGAATCGGGCGGCGCCAAGACCTTCGTCGCGGTGCCCCCGGCGGCGCCGGCCCGCGTCCTCGGGTTCTATTCCATCAGCCCCGGCGCCATCGAGTTCGCCCGGGTGCCGGCGGGGCTGACGCGGAGGCTCGGCCGCTACGAGGTGCCGGTGTTCCGGCTCGCGCGGCTCGCCGTCGACCGCTCGGTGCAGGGCCGGGGACTCGGCGGCGAGCTCTTGCTGACGGCGGGCGCGCGGGCCCTCGCCGTCGCCGCCGAGGTGGGCGGCGTTGCCCTCGCTATCGACGCCAAGGACGTCGACGCGGCGCGCTGGTACGCGCGCTTCGGCGCGCAGCCGCTGCTCGACGATCCGCTCAGGCTCGTCCTTCCGCTCGGCACCGTCGCCGAGACCATCGCGGCGGCGGAGAGGGGGAGGTGACCCGCGCCCGGGGATGGACTGCCGTACCGTTGGCGGCCATTCTTCGGCATGACCATATGCCCATGGAGGTGAGGGTGATGCCCAAGCGACGCGTCAGGCTGTTCCGGAACGGCCGTCACCAGGCGGTGCGGATTCCCCGCGCGTTCGAGATTCCCGGCGAGGAGGCCGTCATGCGCAGGGAGGGCGGGCGCCTGGTCATCGAGCCCGCCCCGCCGAAGTCCCTGCTGGCGGTGCTGGCGACGCTGGAGCCGCTCGACGAGGAGTTCCCGCCCGCCCGCGACCTGCCCGCCGATCCGGCCGCGCCTTGAAGATCGCGGTTTCCGGACGCGCGCGGTGGCGGCATGATGGGGCGCGGCGCCTTTCATCGAAACCCGGGAGCCACGCCATGGAATACCTGCACACGATGGTGCGCGTGAGGGACCTCGAGGACTCCCTCGACTTCTACTGCGACAAGCTCGGCCTCGTTGAGATCAGCCGCAGGGACCACGAGAAGGGCCGTTTCACGCTGGTGTTCCTCGCCGCCCCGGAGGATGCCGAGGCGGCGCGGGCGAGGCGCGCGCCCATGGTCGAGCTCACCTACAACTGGGACCCGGAGGCGTACGGCGGCGGGCGAAACTTCGGCCACCTCGCCTATCGCGTCGACGATATCTACGAGGTCTGCCGGCACCTTCGGGACGGCGGCGTCACCATCAACCGCCCGCCGCGCGACGGCCACATGGCGTTCGTGCGCTCGCCCGACGGCATCTCCGTCGAGCTCCTGCAGAAGGGCGATCCCCTCCCGCCCAGGGAGCCCTGGGCCTCCATGCCCAACAGCGGTCAATGGTGAGGGGTGGATCGCGGGCGCCGGAATCTGGTAACCAAGCGGCGATCCGCCGTTGCGCCCCGGGAGGGTGCCGCGGCGCGCGACCCTGCACGCCCGCCCGCGAACCTGTCCCGAGCCCCGATGAACCGAGTTCCCCGATGACCGATGGAGACGAGCGCCGGTCCCTGATGTTCTTCATGCCGCATCTCGGGGGCGGCGGGGCCGAGCGCATATTCGTCGACTACACTCGGGCGGCGCGGGAGGCCGGCCACGACGTTCATCTCGTCCTCCTGCGGGCGGAAGGGGAGCTCCTCGGCAGCGTCGCCGACGGCGTCCGCGTCACCGGCCTCGGCCTGCCGCGCGCCCGCTACGCGGTCGGCCCGCTCGCCCGCCTGATCCGGGCCGAGCGGCCGGGCGCCGTGATCTCCCAGCTCGGCGCCGCCAACGCCGCGGCGCTGCTGGCCGCCGCCCTCGCCCGCACGAGCGCGCGCCGGATCGCGGTCCAGGGCATCGCCCTCAGCCGCGACCGCGCGAGAACCGTTTCCCGGATTCCGCTGCGCCGGCGGCTCGTCACCGGCGCGCTCTACCGCCTGGCCGACGTTGTCGTCTCGCCCTCGGAGGGGGTGCGTGAGGATCTCGCGGCGTGGCTGAAGCTGCCGGCCGCACGGCTCGCGGTCGCGCCCAACCCCGTGGACCTGGCGGCGATCCGGGCGGCGGCGAAGGCGCCGGCGCCCCATCCCTGGACCGAGCCGGGCGCGCCGCCGCTGATCCTCGGCGCCGGCCGGCTGGCGCCCCAGAAGAACTTCGCCCTGCTGATCGACGCCTTCGCGCGCCTGCGCGCCGAGCGGGAGGCGCGGCTCGTGATCCTCGGCGAGGGCCCGCTGCGCCCGGCGCTCGAGGCCCAGATCGCCGCCCTCGGCCTCGGCGCCGACGTCCGGATGCCCGGCTTCGTCGACAATCCGTTCGCCTGGTTCGCGCGGGCGGCGGCGTTCGCGCTGTCGTCCGACTTCGAGGCCTTCGGCTGCGTCGTCGCCGAGGCGCTGGCCTGCGGCTGCCCGGTGGTTTCCACCGATTGTCCCTGGGGCCCGGCGGAGATCCTCGGGGAGGGGCGGTTCGGGCGGCTGGTGGCGCCCGGGAACGCCGTGGCGCTGGCCGCCGCGCTGGCCACCACCCTCGACCATCCGCCATCCGCGCAGACGCTCCTCGCCCGCGCCGCGGCGTTCGAGGCCGAAACGGCGTTCCGCCGCCTGATAGCGGTCTCGGGCCTCGCCTGAATGGGCTCGGCCCGGAAGCCGCCCCGGGTGGCGTGGCCGCCGGCAGGGGAATCTGCTAACCAGGGGCCCCGCCCGCCCGCCAACCGCGCCCAGGTCCCCCCGATGGATGATGGAAGCAGGCCCCCGTCCCTGATGTTCTACCTCGCGACGCTGGCCGGCGGCGGCGCCGAGCGGGTGACCCTCGATATCTGCCGGGCGGCGCGCGCGGGCGGGCACGACGTGCATCTCGTCCTGCTGCGGGCCGAGGGGGCGTTCCTGGAAAGCGTCCCCGACGGCGTCCGGGT
>DASWKZ010000040.1:0-22366 GCA_036396355.1 Alphaproteobacteria bacterium | reverse complement strand
GCCGACTACCTGAACGCCAAGTCGGACGCCCTCAAATACGCCGACCCCGAGAAGGGCCGCGAGAAGGGCATGACCCAGTTCCTCGACGACAAGACCTACCGGCCGGGATTCGGCCATTACGACCGGGGCCGCTAGGTCTTCACACCGAATCGTCCGCCGCGGCACGGCGGACGGTTCCCTCCCGGCGGTGGGGCGGACCATGGGCATGAAGATCGGTCTGGTCGGCCTCGGCAATCTCGGCTTCGCCATGGCGGCCAACCTGCTGGAGGCGGGCCATGAGGTGATCGGCTACCGCCGCTCGGCCATGGACGCCTTCGCCGCCGCCGGCGGCGTGCCCGCCGCCTCGCCCCGCGAGCTCGCCGGGGGCGCCGACGTGGTGCTCACCTGCCTGTCCTCCGAGGACGTCCTCAATGACGTGTACCTGGGCGCGGACGGCCTCCTTGCCGTGGCCCGCGCCGGCCTCGTCGCGTTCGAGCTCTCGACCCTGCCGCTCAGGGCCAAGCTCGCCCTGCGCCAAGCCGCCGAGGTGGCCGGCGCGACGCTGCTCGACGGCGCCGTCAGCGGCAATCCCCACTATATGGCGGCGCGCAACGCCGCCATCTTCATCGGCGGCGACCGCGCCGCCTTCGAGACCTATGCTCCGATGCTTCGCGACATCACCGCCCGGGTCACCTGGGTGGGGGAATTCGGGGCCGGACGCCTCGCCAAGTTCGTGGCGTTCTACCTGGTCTGCGTCCATACGCTCGCCGCGGCGGAGGCGCTGGAGCTGGCGACGCGGGCCGGCCTCGATCGCGCCGCCATGTTCGAGGCCATCAAGGGCTCAAACGCCACCTCGGCCATGTTCGAGAGCCGCGGCGCCCTGATGGCGGCGCGGGACTACGCCGGCTACGATGCCGGGAAGCGTCCGGAGAACCGTGGGCGCGAGAATGTTCCCAGTCGCGGCATGGCCAACCGCTCGAAGAATGTCGCCAACCTGGCGGCGCTGGCCCACGACCTCGGCGGCAGCTATCCGCTGCTCGATGCCATGGACGCCCTTTACGCGGAGGCGGCGGCGTCGGGCTTCGGGGCCCACGATATCGCCGAGGTCTTCGAATACCTGATCCGCGACGATCCGCGGCCACCGGATCCCGACGATCTCCTCGCCCTGCTCGAGGGACGGGGCTGAGGCGACAGCGGGCGCAGCACCGTGATATACTGAAGATCGAAAAATCGACGCCCGAAAGTTCAGGAAAGCCCGAAAGTTCAGGAAAGGAGGAGACCATGTCCGTGGAAGAGCTCGCGCCGGTCGACGATATCGGCAGCTTCAAGAACAAGGGCACCCGCCCCGACGTCACCGCCACCCCGGAGAAGCCCGTCTTCTTCAAGCTCAAGGCCCAGATGCTGGAACAGGGCCGCACCAACATCCCGCTCTGCAAGACCGACAACATGTGGGGCGTGCTCAAGGTCTATGCCTCGGGCGGCGAGAACGCGCTGCACACCCACACCAAGGAAGACCACATGTTCGTGGTCATGCAGGGCTCGGCCCGGTTCTACGGCCCCAACGGCGAGGAACGCGACGTCGGCGCCCATGAGGGCGTGCTGCTTCCGGCCCATGCCTATTACTGGTTCCACGCCACCTCCGAGGAACCGCTGGTGCTGCTGCGCATCGGCTGCAAGGCGGGCGAGGGCGATCTGTCGGAGCGCCTCAACATCCGCGGCGAGCCGATGCCGGGGGGGCATCCGGACAACAAGCCGGTCAAGCCCGTCTTCAAGGACGGCGAATACTTCGAATAGGCCCCGCCGCCGGGCGGAGGATCAGCGGCGCGATGCCGGGGCGGGAGAACCCGGCATCGCGTTCCATCTCTGAAGAAAATCGATGACCGCGGCGTCGAACGCGGCCGGGTCCTCCAGGCAACAGGCGTGGCCGGTGCCGGGGATCATGACATGGCGGCCGTTGGGCAGCCGTTCGGCCATGGCGCGCCCGCGCGCAAGCGCGTTGTCGAACTCGCCGTTGACGACCAGGACCGGGGTTTCGAAGGCGCCGATCCGGTCCGAGATGTCGGCGACCGCCAAGGCCCGGAAGCCCTGGGCGATGGCCTTGCCCGAGAGCCACGGGTCGCGCTCCGAGAACATCCCCAGGAGATGGGCGCCGAGCTTCGTCTTGGGGAATTCGGGGGAAACCAGCTCGCGCAGATGGCGGGCGTGGTAGGCGGCGAAGTCGTCGCCCTCGTAGCCGTCGATGCGGCGGTCGAAGTTGGCGCCCCGGGCCTCGGCGCCCGAGCCCACGGCGACGACGGCGCGGATGGCGTCGGGATGGTCGAGGGCGAGGCGCATCACCAGGCGGGAGCCGACGCTGATTCCCATGATCACGGCGTTGTGGTCCGCGTCCGCGTCCCGCATGACGCCCCAGACGTCGTCGACCATGTCATCGAAGGGGAACGGCGTCTCCACCTTGGCGGACCGGCCATAGGACCGGATGTCGACGTTGACGACCCGGAACCAGGTGGAGAAATGCGCGGACTGGTAGAGCCACAGGTCGTGGTCGAAGGGATTGGCGTGGACCAGCACCAAGGGCGGGCCCTCGCCCGCGACCTCGTACCAGATGTCGATACCGTTGCGGCGGCTCAGGGGCATGGGCCGCAGTCTAGCGCGGCCGGCCCGGCGCCGCTATTCCGCCGCCTGGGGCACGGTTTCGGTGATCTCGTCGGTGCGGCGCGAGCCCACCTCCTTGCGCAGCTTCCAGGTGAGCAGCGACAGCAGCGGCGGGATGATGAGCAGCGTCAGGATCGCCGACAGCGCGAGGCCGCCGATCACCACCGAGCCGAGGCCGCGATAGAGCTCGGACCCGGCGCCCGGCATCAGCACCAGCGGCAGCATGCCGCACACCGTGGTCATGGTGGACATGAAGACGGGCCGGATGCGGGTCCGCGTCGAATCGAGGATCGCCTCCTCGGGCTGCATGCCCTCCTCGCGCACGTTGGAGAGCGTATAGGTCACCAGCAGGATGGCGTTGTTCACGACGGTGCCGATCAGGATGATGAAGCCGAGCACCGTCAGCATGTCCAGCGGCTGGCGCTCGCCCGCGGGCAGGACGAAGGTGTTGAGCACCCACAGGCCGATCATGCCGCCGGCGGCGGCCAGCGGCACCGAGAACATGATGATGAACGGATAGATGAAGCTCTCGAGGATCACCGCCATCACCAGGAACACGATGACGAGGGCGAGCAGGAGATCGATCTGGAGGTGGCTCCAGGTCTCGGCGAGCTCGTCGGCGGCGCCGCCGAGGTCCAGCCGCACCTCGGGCGGCAGCCCCTCGCGCTCCAGCCAGTCGACGATCTCGGTCTGGACCGTGTTGATCACGGTTTCGAGGGGGATCAGCTTCGACGGCCGGATGTCGAGCCGGACGTAGCGCACGCGCTCGAGATGCCAGATCTCCGTGGGCCCGGAAGTCACCTCGATGGCGGCAAGGGACGCCGCCGGCACGATGCGGCCGTCGCGGGTCACCACCGGGAGCCGGTCCACGCCCTGGGTGGTGGTGACGATGTTGTCCGGGCCCTTGAGCCGGAGCTCGAGCCGGCGGTCGCCGACCGTGATGTCCTCCACCTTGACGCCGTCGTTGAAGGCATCGATGGTCTGCGCGAAGTCCCGCGCGCTGAGGCCGGCGTCGGCCAGCCGGAGCGGGTCGGGCACCAGGCGCACCTCGGGCGTCCCGAGCTCGAGGCCGGGGCGCGGGCGCAGCCGGTGCCCCTGGCTGCGGGGCAGGACCTCGCGCGCCCGCTCGTAGGCGCGGCGCATGACGTCGAGATTGGCCTCGAGGTCGGGGCCGGAGATGTTCAGCGTGATCGAGCGCGACCCGCCGATGCCGCGGGAGAACAGCGACGACTGCTCGACCGAGGCGATGGTGCCGGGCTCGCGCAGCACCGGTTCCTCGATCACGGCCTCGAGCTCGCGCGCGCGGGCGGGATCCGCCGCGCTCGCCCCGATGAAGGCCTGGTCGGCGCGGGCGACGAAGAAGAAATTCCGGATCTTCGGCGGCTTGCCGTCTTCCGCCTCGGGACCGGAGACGCTGGCCCATAGCGGCCTCACCGAGGCCTCGATCTCTTCGGCGATCCCGCGCATGGTGTCGAGGTTGTAGCCGGGCGGCGGCGTGACGCGGCCCCACACCGCATTGCGATTCCCGTCCGGGAGGAAATCGAGCGGCGGAATCGTGACCATCGTGAAGAGCGTCGTTCCGCCGACGATCGCCGCGACCATGCCGATGGCGGCGAGCTTGGAGCGCAGGACCAGGCGGGTGACCGCCATCACCACCTCGACGAACCATCTGGCGAAGTGGTCGAGCCCGGGGATCGGCAGCGCCTTCTCCGCGCCGGGACTCACATCGGTCAGCAGCTTCCGGGACAGCGAGGGCACTACGGTGATGGACACGATGAGGGACAGCACGACGGCCACCGACAGGGCGACGGCGATGTCGCGGAACAGCTGCCCCACCTGGAGCTCGAGCGCCAGCACCGGCGCGAACACCACCACCGTGGTCACCGCCGAGGCCAGCACCGCGGGCCACACCTGCTTGGTCCCACGCATGGCGGCGACCATGGGCGAGCGGCCCATCTCGCGGTATCGGTAGATGTTCTCCAGCACCACAATGGCGGCGTCCACCACCATGCCGACGGCGAAGGCGATGCCGGCGAGCGAGATGACGTTGAGGGACCGGCCCAGCAGCGCCATGGCGACGAAGGCCCCGACCACCGAGACCGGGATCGCCAGGGTCACCACCAGGGTCGGACGCCAGGAGCGGAGGAACAGGATCAGGACAAAAGCGGCCAGGGTGCCGCCGTACCAGATGTTCTGGCGCACCAGCGCGATGGCGGAATCGATGTAGGTGGTCTCGTCGTAGACCTGGGTGATGTACAGGCCTTCCTTCTTGAGGATGCCCTCGTTCAGCTCGTCGATCACATTGCGCAGGCCGCGCATTGTCTCGATGACGTTGGCGCCGGTTTCGCGGGCGGCGTCGAAGGTGATGGTGTCCTCGCCGAGGTATCGCCTGTAGGAAACGGGCTCGGCGTAGCCGAACCTCACATCCGCGATATCGCCGACGGTGACGCGTCCGACGCGGCCCGACGCGGTGTCCTGCTCGCGCCGCAGCACGATGGCCTCGGCCTGCTCGACGGTGTTGACCTCGCCTTCGGCACGCACCAGGTAGCGGCGCTTGCCCTCCTCCACCTCGCCGGCCGAGACCGACGCGCTCGCCCCGCGAAGCGTCGACAGGACGTCGGGCACGGTGAGCCCGTAGAAGGCGAGCTTCTCGGGATCGACGATGATCTGCAGCTCGCGCCGGGAGCCGCCCCGGAATTCCGAGCCCGCGACCCCGGGAATGCGCTCGACCCGGTCGACGATCACGTCCTCGATGAGCTCGCCATAGGTCTCGAGGTCCCGCGTGTTGCCGGGCAGGCGCCTGAGCGCGAAATAGGCGATGGGGATATCCTCGCTGCCGCGCATCACCATGCGCGGATCCTTTGCCTCGTCGGGCAGGTCGTCGATGCTGGACAGCCGGTTGTTGACCAGCAGCATCGCCCTGTCGAGGTTGAAGCCCGGCTCGAATTCCAGCCGGATTCGCGAGCTCCCGAAACGCGACCGGCTGCTGAGCTCGGTCACCCCCTCGATGCCGCCCAGCTCCTGCTCGATCCGGTTGGTGAGCTCGCGCTCGACCTCGACCGGCGCGGTGCCGCTCCAGCGCGTGTGAATGTCGAGCACCGGCCGGCGGACGTCGGGCACGAGCTGGATGGGGATGGTCTGGAGCGCGAACAGGCCGAAGGCGACGATCATCAGCACCCCGGCCATCACGGCGATGGGGCGCCTGAGCGAGACGTCGATGAGGGCGTTCATTGGCTCACGGATCCGTTGATGCGCACCCTCGCGCCGTCGTTCAGGCGCTCGTTGCCGCGCACGACGACGACCTCGCCGGCGGCGAGCCCCTCGATCACCTCGAAGCGCCCGCCGAGCCCCTCGCCGATCCGGATCTGGCGCGCCGTGGCGCGGCCGTCCTCGACGACGAAGACCGTGGGGACCCCGCGCGAGGTGACGAGCGCATCCTTGTGGACCGAGATCACCTCGCGGGGCTTGCCGATGGGCACGTTCACGATAACCGACTGGTTGGCGGCCGTGGTCTCGGGGCGCGAATTGAAGATGGGGCGGAAGCGCACGGTGCGGGTCCGGGTCCGCGAGTCCTCCTCGGGGATGACGGCACGGACCTCGGCCTGGAATTTGGGGCCGCCCTCGAACTCGAACCCGACCTTGTCGCCCGGGGAAAGCGCCTCGATCCGCCGCGCCGGGACCGCCGCCTCGATTTCGAGGTCGGCGTCGGAGATCATGGTATAGACGGGCTCCCCTTCCTTGACGAAGGCGCCGACCTCGGTATGGCGGCGGGTGACGGTGCCGTCATAGGGCGCCGTGATCCGGGTGTAGGTCAGCTCGCTCTCGGCCAGCCTGAGCGTGGCCCTCGCCCTCTCGACGTTGGCCTGAGCCTGCACGATCTCGGTGCGAAGGCGCGCCACCTCCAGGCGCTTGTCCTCGTAAGCGGCCTTGGGGAAGGCAGCTGAGGTCTCCAGCTCCTGGTAGCGGTTGAGTTCCTGCTCCGCCAGCGCCAGGCGCGATTTGGCGGTGTTGACGGCGGCGCTTGCCGCCGCCAGCTCGGCCGCCTTCTGCTCCCGGTCCCATCGGATGCGGTCGTTGACGAGCCGCGCCAGAACTTCGCCCTTCTTGACGTGGTCGCCGATATCGGCCTTCATCTCCTCGACCGGCGCGTCGATGCGCGAGGCGACCACGCCCGCGCGGACGGCGACGAGGCGTCCGACCACCGGCATGGTCTGAACCAGCGGCTCGTTGCGAACCTTGTCCACCCGCACGAGGATTCCGTCGCCGCGCCGCCCTTTCTTCTTCTTCCGGGCGGCATCCTCGCCCTCCCCCGGGGCCGCCTGGGCGGCCGGAGGGGTGCTTTCCTGCTGGGCCAGGGCAATGGTGCCGGGCTTGCCGGCCACGAGAATGACACCCGGGACGGCGAGGCCCGCCGCGGCGACGATCCCCGACAATACGATCCAGCGCGTTCGGCTCACCTGCGTTCTACTCCCTCCCGGGCACGGGACTCATGGACCCGCCCATCGGCGTCGTCCGCCAAGGCAAGGGATGGGCCCCACTTACACGTGGGAGCGCGGCGCGTCCCGTCGCCCGCGTCGCTCTTGTTGCGAGCGTTAGTGCGGGACATCGGTGCCCCTGTCAATCGGCATGAGGACGACCCACCGGCCGCCGGCCGCGGCACTCCCCGACCTCTCCCGAGCTTGGCTAGTTTATTGTTTGTTTTGAATGAATGCCATCTAATTGGGGCCGAATCATGGCCTGCACCAGGTCGGAGCGTCGCGTTGACCACCCTCATCCTCGGCCATCCGGCCTGTCTCGCCCATGATCCCGGGCCCGGCCACCCGGAATCCCCGGCCCGCCTTGCCGCGGTCCTGCGCGCCCTGGACGGCCTCGACCCAGACAAATGGGTCTTGCGCGAGGCCCCTTGCGCCAGTCCCGAGCAACTCGCCCTGGCCCATGATCGCGCCCATGTCGCCCGCGTGCTGGGGGCGGTGCCGCGGGAGGGACACGCCTATCTCGACCATGAAACCGTGGTCTGTCCGGCCTCGGGCGAGGCCGCCCTGCGCGCGGCGGGGGCGGCGGTCGCGGCGGTGGACGCGGTGCTGGCCGACGAGGCGGCCAACGCCTTCTGTGCCGTGCGCCCGCCCGGGCATCACGCCGGGCGCGCCCGTGCCATGGGGTTCTGCGTCTTCAACAGCATCGCGATCGGCGCCCTTCATGCCCGCGCCGCCCACGGGCTCGCGCGCGTCGCCGTGGTCGATTTCGACGTCCATCACGGCAACGGCACCGAGTCCCTGTTCCGGGGCGTGCCCGGGCTGTTCTACGGTTCCAGCCACGAGTTTCCCGCCTATCCCGGCACCGGCGCACGGTCCGACTCGCGCCCCGGCGCCATCATCGACGTGCCCCTGGCGCCCATGAGCGGGGGCCCGGCGTTCCGCGCCGCATGGTCCGACGAGATCCTGCCGGCTCTCGAGGCGTTCGCGCCCGAGCTGATCCTCGTGTCGACGGGATTCGACGGTCACCGCAAGGACCCGCTCTCGACCCTGGAGCTGGAGGTCGCGGACTTCACCTGGGCGATCGCCGAGATCCGGCGCGTCGCCGAGGACGTCTGCGGCGGCCGCCTGGTGTCGGTGCTGGAGGGCGGCTACGACCTCGGGGTCCTTGCCGACGCGACCCGTGCCCATCTCGCCGTGTTGGCGGCACCGGGCTGAACGGCGGGGCGGCGTTGCTTGCCCTCGACCGATGGCGCTCCTACACTGGCGACGACCTCACGGGCAGGGAAATGGACAGGCAGGATGGCCAGGGCGCCGGCCGAGAAGCGATCCGACAAGGACATCGCCGCCATGAGCTTCGAGGAGGCCCTCGGCGAGCTCGAGGCCATCGTGCGCGAGCTCGAGGAGGGGCGGGTGACCCTCGATCGCGCCATCGGCGCCTATGAGCGCGGCGCCCGGCTCAAGGCCCATTGCGAGCGGAAGCTGGCCGAGGCCAAGGCCAAGGTCGAAAAGATCACCCTGGGCCCCGCCGGTGCCGAGGGCGTCGAGCCTGCCGACATCGACTGACGGTTGACGGGCCATGGCCCATCGCGGCGAGAAGCACGGGGAATCGCTTGCGTCCGCGCTCGCCCGGGCGCAGGCCAAGGTCGAGGAAACCCTGGCGGCGATCCTGCCCCCGGCGGCCGAGGGCCCCGAAGGGGAGCTGTTCGGGGCCATGCGCTACGCCACCCTCGAAGGCGGCAAGCGGCTGCGCCCGTTCCTGGTGGTCGCCTCGGCGTCCCTGTTCGACGTGCCCGAGGCGGTCGCGCTCCGGGTCGGCGCCGCGGTCGAGCTCATCCACAGCTATTCCCTGATCCACGACGACCTGCCGTGCATGGATGACGACGCCCTGCGCCGCGGCAAGCCCGCCTGCCACGTGCGCTTCGGGGAATCCACGGCGGTGCTCGCCGGCGACGCGCTGATGCCGCTTGCCTTCGAGGTGCTGGCCGACCCGGCGACCCATCCCGACGCCTCGGTCAGGGCCGCCCTCGTCGTCGGCCTGGCCCGCGCCGCCGGGCCGCGCGGGATGGTGGGCGGGCAGGTGCTGGACCTGGCCGCCGAGCGCGTCGACCTCGACGTCGGCGGCATCGCCCGCCTCGAGCGCCTGAAGACCGGATCGCTGATCGCCTTCGCCGTGGACGCCGGCGCGATCCTCGGGCGCGCCCCCGAGGCCGAGCGCAAGGCGCTGGCCGCCTATGCCCACGACCTCGGCCTCGCCTACCAGATGGCCGACGACCTCCTCGACGTGGAAGGCAGCGCCGGCGCCACCGGCAAGGAGGTGGGCAAGGACGCCCGCCGGGGCAAGGCCACCTTCGTCGCCCTCCTCGGGGTCGCGCAGGCCCGCGACCAGGCCCGCCGGCTGGCCGAGCAGGCCGCCTCCCACCTCGAGCCGTTCGGGCCCGGCGCCGGCACGCTGCGCGCGCTCGCCCGCTACGTGGTGGAGCGGCCGGCGTGAGGAGCCCGCGGTCCTCGCAAGGTGCCGCCGCCCCGCGCCGCGCCGGCGCGACCCGGCCCCGCCTCGACCAGCTCCTGGTCGAGCGCGGCCTTGCCGCGACCCGGGCGAGGGCCCAAGCCCTGGTCATGGCGGGCCGGGTGTTCTGCGGGGAGACGCGGCTCGACAAGCCCGGCCAGCGCATCGCCCCCGATGCCCCGGTCGAGGTCCGGGGCCATCCCCATCCGTGGGTGTCGCGCGGCGGCCTCAAGCTGGCCCACTGCCTCGCCCGCTTCGGGCTCTCCGCCGAGGGCGCCGTCGCCCTCGATATCGGGGCCTCCACCGGCGGTTTCACCGACGTGCTGCTGGCGGCCGGCGCCGCCCGTGTCTACGCCGTCGACGTGGGGCGCGGGCAGCTCGCCTGGAAGCTCCGGACCGATCCCCGCGTGGTGGTGCTGGAGGGCGTCAACGCGCGCCGTCTGGATCGGGCGCATGTTCCCGAGCCGGTCGACATGGTGGTGTGCGACGCCAGCTTCATCGGGCTCGCCACGGTCCTTCCCGCCGCCCTTGCCCTCGCGCGCGACGGGGCGACGCTGGTCGCCCTCGTCAAGCCGCAGTTCGAGGTCGGCAAGGGCCGGGTGGGCAAGGGTGGGATCGTGCGCGATCCGGCCCTGCACGAGGCGGTGGTGGCGCGCGTCCGCACCTGGCTGGAGACGGAGATGGGCTGGCGCGTCCTCGGCGTCACCGAGAGCCCCGTCAAGGGCGCCGACGGCAATACCGAGTTCCTGATCGCCGCGGTGAACGGGGGAACCGACGCCGATGGCGCGCCGCGCTGATCCCACGCCCGGCGCCGAGGTCGAGATCGCCATCGAGTCCCTCGGCGCCCGCGGCGACGGGATCGGACGCATCGCCGGCGGGCGTCCCGTTTTCGTCGCCGGCGCGCTGCCGGGGGAGCGGGTGCGCGCGCGCCTCGGCCCGCCGGAGGCGGCCGGCCTGCGCGGCATGCTGACCGCGGTGGTCGCGGCCTCCCCCGACCGGGCCGTCCCGCCTTGCCCCCATTTCGGCACCTGCGGCGGCTGCGCCGCCCAGCACATGGACGGCCCGGCCTATGGCCGCTGGAAGGAGGCGCTGGTGGCCGACGCGCTGGCCGCCGAGGGCATCGAGGCCGAGATCGCGCCGCTCGTCGCCCTGCCGGCGGCGAGCCGGCGCCGGGCCCGCCTGTTCGCCCGCGCCACCGCGGGCGGCCCGGTTCTCGGCTTCCGCGCGGCCCGCAGCCACGCCATCGTCGACATGGCGGACTGCCCGGCCCTCGATCCGCGCCTGTGGGCGCTGACCGGCCCCCTGAGGGGCCTGTTCTCGGAGCTCCTCGCGCCCGGCGCGCGCGCCGAGGCCGAGGCCCAGGAGGTCGACGGCGCCCTCGACGTGGTGCTGCGCCTGCCCGTGGGGCTCGACGCGGCGCTGCGCGAGCGGCTCGCCCGCTTCGCCGCCGGGGCCGGCATCGCCCGCCTCGGCTGGCAGCCGCTCGCGCCCCGCCCCGGGCGCGGCCGGCACCCGCCGGTCGAGACCATCGTCGAGCGCGCGCCGGTGCGCGCCGTATTCGGGGGTGTCCCCGTGCCCTTGCCGCCGCTCGCCTTCCTGCAGGCTTCGCGGGCGGGGGAGACGGCGCTGGTCGGGCTGGTGACGGCGCGGGTGCCGGAGGGCGCCGCCACCTGCGATCTCTATGCCGGTGCCGGCACCTTCACATTTCCCCTGGCCGATGGCCGCAAGCTCGCGGCCTTCGACGGTGACGCAGAACTCATCGGGGCACTCGAGGGGGCGGCACGAAAGGCGGGGCTCGGCGCCCGGATCACGGCTGCCGTCCGCGACCTCGAGCGCCGGCCCCTGTCGGCCGACGAGCTCGCGCCGTTCGCGGCTTGCGTTCTCGATCCCCCGCGCGGCGGCGCCGCGGCCCAGGCGAGGGCGCTTGCCGCCTCGCGCGTGCCGCGGGTGGTCATGGTCTCGTGCAACCCGCGGAGCTTCGCCCGCGATGCGCGGGCCCTCGTCGCGGGCGGCTACCGCCTCGGCACGGTGACGCCGGTGGACCAGTTCGTGTGGACCCGCCACCTGGAGGTGGTGGCGGCGTTGGCGCGCTGACCGGCCGGGCCCTACCGGTCTTCCCCGCCCATCTGGGCGCGGTGGCGCAGCAGGTGGTCGGCCAGCACGTTGGCCATCATCGCCTCGCCCACCGGCACCGCGCGGATGCCGACGCAGGGATCGTGCCGGCCCTTGGTCACGATCTCGTCGTCCTCGCCGGCGGTGTTCACGGTCTTCATGGGGGTGAGGATCGAGCTGGTGGGCTTGACCGCGAAGCGCACGACGATGTCCTGGCCCGAGGAGATGCCGGCCAAAGTCCCGCCCGCGTTGTTGGAGAGGAACGTCACCTCGTTGCCCTTCATGCGAATCTGGTCGGCGTTGACCTCGCCGGCGAGCTCGGCGGCGCCGAACCCGGCGCCGATCTCCACGCCCTTGGCGGCGTTGATGCCCATCATGGCGGCGGCGAGATCGGAATCGAGCTTGCCGTAGACCGGCGCGCCGAGGCCCGGGGGCACGCCCTCGGCCACCACCTCGATGACGGCGCCGGTGGACGAGCCCGCCTTGCGCACGGAATCGAGGTATCCTTCCCACGACTTGGCGGCTTTCGCATCGGGGCAGAAGAACGGATTGCGGCCGACCTCCGCCCAGTCCCAGCTCGCGCGGTCGATGCGGTGGGGTCCCATCTGGATCAGCGCCCCGCGGATCGCGACGCCCGTGCCCAGGACCTTGCGCGCGATGCCGCCGGCGGCGACCCGCATGGCGGTTTCGCGCGCGCTGGCGCGGCCGCCACCCCGGTAATCGCGGACGCCGTACTTCCTCCAGTAGGTGTAATCGCCGTGGCCGGGGCGGAACTTGTCCTTGATCTCCGCGTAGTCCTTGGAGCGCACGTCCTCGTTCTCGATGAGAAGGCTGATGGGGGTGCCGGTGGTCGCGCCCTCGAACACCCCGGACAGGATGCGCACCCGGTCCGACTCCTTGCGCTGGGTGGTGAACCGGCTCTGGCCGGGCCGGCGCTTGTCGAGCCAGACCTGGAGGTCCGCCTCGGCCAGCGGAATCCCCGGCGGGCAGCCGTCCACCACGCAGCCGATGGCGGGGCCGTGGCTCTCGCCCCAGGTGGTGACCCGGAACAGGTGCCCGAAGGTGTTGTGGGACATGGAGGTTCCCCGGGGGCGCGCTAGACGGTGGCGATGTCGGGGGCGTCGGCCGCCTTCATGCCGACCACGTGGTATCCGGCGTCCACGTGCAGGATCTCTCCGGTCACGCCGCTGGCGAGGTCCGAGAGCAGGAATAGCGCCGCCTTGCCGACCTCCTCGGTGGTGACGGTGCGCTTGAGCGGCGCATTGTACTCGTTCCATTTGAGGATGTAGCGGAAGTCCCCGATGCCCGAGGCGGCGAGGGTCCTGATGGGCCCCGCCGAGATCGCGTTGACCCTCACGCCGGCGCGCCCGAGATCGACCGCGAGCGCGCGCACGCTCGCCTCCAGCGCCGCCTTGGCCGGCCCCATGACGTTGTAATGGGGTACGACCTTCTCGGCGCCGTAATAGGTCATGGTCAGCAGGCTGCCGCCCGCGGCCATGAGCGGCGCGGCGCGGCGCGCCAGCACCGTGAAGGAATAGCAGGAAACCTGCATGGTGCGCGCGAAGTTGTCCGCGCTGGTCTCGATGTAGCCGCCGGTGAGTTCGTCCTTGTCGGAATAGGCGATGGCGTGGACCAGGAAATCGAGCCGGTCCCAGCGTGCGGCCATGGCCTCGAACAGGCGGTCGACGGACTCGTCGTTGGTAACGTCACACGGCAGCACCATGTCCGATCCGACGCTGGCCGCCAGCGGCTCCACCCGCTTCCTGAGGTTGTCGGCCTGGTAGCTGAAGGCGAGCTCCGCCCCGTTGGCGGCGGCGACCCTGGCGATCCCCCAGGCGATCGACCGCTCGTTCGCCACGCCCATCACCAGACCCCGACGGCCCGTGAGCAAACCGTTGGCTTCCGACATGTTCTCCTCGTTGACGCCGTGAGCCCGGTTCTCGCCCGTGGCGTATCGCCGCGGCATCGTACACGAAAGAAGGGGGCGTTCAAACTCCGCCCATCCCCGTCAAACCGCGGCCGGGCGCGTCCCGCAGCGGCGCGGTCGGGGTCGAAAAAGTCCTGCATGGCCGGCATCGATCGGATACATTTGCCGTGTTCGCGAGCATCGCGATCGAGGATCGCGCGGCCACCCCCGGGGCCCATCGGGCCATTTCGCCATGGCTGACCATGTTGGACGAAGGCACGACCAGACTCGAACGGTCCGACCCGCTCGCCCTGTTCGACGAGTGGTACCGCGACGCCTGGGCCCACGAGGCGGACGCCAACGCCATGGCCTGCGCGACCGCGGGGGCCGATGGCGTGCCGACGGTGCGCTTCGTCCTCCTCAAGGGCCGCGATGAGCACGGATTCGTGTTCTACACCAACTTCGAGAGCCGGAAGGGAATCGAGATCGCCGCCCGCCCCCGCGCGTCGCTGGCGTTCCACTGGAAATCGCTGCGGCGCCAGGTGCGGGTCGACGGCCCCACGGAACCCGTGTCCGACGCCGAGGCCGACGCCTATTTCGCGACCCGCCCCCGCGACAGCCAGGTCGCGGCCTGGGCCTCGCGGCAGTCGGCGCCGCTGCCCCAGCGCTTCGACCTGGAGCGGCGATTCGCCCGCTACTGCCGCGAGTTCGAGGGCGGCCCGGTGCCGCGCCCGCCGTTCTGGTCGGGATACCGCGTGATCCCCGAAACCATCGAGTTCTGGCTCGATCGCCCCTACCGGCTGCACGAGCGCATCCTGTTCCGGCGCGCCGACGGCGGCTGGGCGGTGGGGAGGCTCTACCCGTGAGCACGCGGGCCCCGCTGCGCGAGCCGTCGACCCCGCCCACCCCGGGAGGGGGCGGTGGCCGTCCCGGACGCCCGGTGCCCCGCCGCGAGGAGGTGTCGCCGGAAACGGCGCGGCTGCTGCGGGCCGCCACCGCCGCCTCGGTGGCCGCCGCGCTCACCCTGATCGCGGCCAAGGGCATCGCCTGGTTCCTGACCGGCTCGGTGAGCATCTTGTCCACCCTCATCGATTCCCTGATGGATCTGGCCGCTTCCCTGGTCAACTTGTTCGCCGTGCGCGGCGCCCTGAAACCCGCCGACGCCGAACACCGGTTTGGCCACGGCAAGGCGGAGCCCCTTGCCGGCCTCGGCCAGGCCGCCTTCGTCGCGGGCTCCTCGCTGTTCCTCTTCATCGAGGCTGTCAACCGGCTGATCACGCCCGCCCCCATCGTCCGCCACGAGGTGGGAATCGCGGTGATGGCCTTCGCGATCGTGTTGACTCTCGCCCTCGTCGCCTTCCAGTCCTACGTCATTCGGCGCACCGGATCGGTCGCCATCGGCGCCGATTCCCTGCACTACAGGGGTGACGTGCTGATCCACGGCAGCGTCATCGTGTCGCTGGTGATCAGCTCGCGGTTCGGCATCGGATTCCTCGATCCGCTGTTCGGGGTCGCCATCGCGGCGTACCTCCTGTGGAACGCCTGGCTCATCGCCCGCACGGCGCTCGACGAGCTCATGGACCGGGAGTTCGACGAGGCCGACCGCAACCGCATCGTCGAGATCGCACTCGCCCATCCGGAGGTGAAGGACATCCACGACCTGCGCACGCGCTCGGCGGGGCCGCGCTCGTTCATCCAGTTCCATCTGGAGTTGGACAAGCAAATCTCGCTCATGCGCGCCCACGAGATCTCCGACCAGGTCGAGGCCGGAGTCCGAGCCGCCTTTCCCGGCGCCGGGGTGATCATCCATCAGGACCCGGAGGGCATCATGGAGCACCGCGCCACCTTTCTCGGCGAGGACGGCGCTTGACGCGGCCCTTGTGGCCGAGCCCGAATCCGCCTATGAATGCGGCTTAACCGTATTTTTTTTGTGCCTAAGGGCGGCGGGCGCTGGCGGCGCCGGTCGCAAAGGGGAGGACCAATGCCCATCAAGACCATTCTCGTACCCCTGTACGACGCCCAGGGCGCGTCGGCGGCGCTCGCCGCCACCTTCGCCCTGGCCAGGAGCTTCGGCGCGCATGTGAGCGTGCTGCATCTTCGCAACGATCCGACCCGCGCCCTCGGCGACTTCGTGGGCGAATCGGTGTCCCCGGCGCTGGTCGAGGAAATCCTGACCTCGGCCGAGGCGCGCGCCAAGAGCGCCGCGTCCAAGACCCGCAGGGCGTTCGACGATGCGGTGCGGCGGGCCAAGATCCCGGTCGGCGGCAAGGGCGCGAAGTCAGGCGTGAGCGCATCCTATGACGAAGTCGTGGGGCAGAGCGACGCGGAGATCGAGCGCCGTGGCCGTCTCAGCGATCTGGTGGTGGTCCGGCGCGCGCGCGGCAATTCCGACGTGGGCGCCCGCGTGGTGGCGGAGACGGCCCTGATGGGGACCGGACGGCCGCTGCTCGTGGTGCCGCCCAAGGCGCCGGCGAAGATCGGCTCCAACGTCGCTATTGCCTGGAACGACAGCACCGAGGCCGCCAAGGCGGTGGCGGCGGCGCTCCCGTTCCTCGGCGGAGCCGCCAAGGTCACCGTCATTTCCGCCAGGGAAAACGGTGCCGAGTACGATCAGGACGGGCTCATCGCCTATCTGCGCCACCACGGGGTGCGGGCGAGGGGGGCCTCGGTCCGGGCCGGGGGCGACGCCGGACAGGCGATCGCCAGGGCGGCCTCCCGGGCGGGCGCCAACCTGCTGGTGATGGGCGCCTACACCCACAGCCGGGTGCGCGAGATGATCCTCGGCGGCGTGACCCAGCACGTGCTCTCCAAGTCCCGCATCCCCGTCCTGATGGCCCATTAGATTTGAAAGGACCCGCCGCGCGGCGGCGCGCCGCCGCGCGGGCGTGCAGAGGAGAGGAGCGGTGCCGTTCAAGACCGTTCGCCTGGAGCTGGCCCGGACCCCCGAGTTTCCCGAGGGAAGCCCGGACCACGGCTACGAGTTCGACATCCCGCTGGACGGCGCCGGGCATATCGACGAGGAGGCCTGGCGCGCCGCCAGGTCCGACTGCCGGGTGCGGCGGTTCTGGGGCGAGGAGGACCCCGAGAAGGGCTATCTGATCCGCACCCGCCACCGCGGCTGGGCGTTCTCCTACGCGCCCGGCGAGGAGGACGACGAGCCGTTCTTCCGGTTCGAGGATCACCTGTTCCGCGAGGGCGAATACGTCTCGCTCACCGGCCACGACGGCAGGAGCCATCCGTTCAGGGTGGTGAGCGTGCGCTGACCCGTTGGTCCCGGCCCCGGGGCTGGCGGCGGAGGGTGAATTTCTTTACGCTCGCACCATGGGTTCCGAGCCGAAGTCGGTCGTGCTCACCGGCGCCAGCCGGGGCATCGGCCACGCCACGGTCAAGAAATTCTCAACCGAGGGCTGGCGGATCATCACCTGCTCGCGCGATGCCGTGCCGGACGCCTGCCAGCGCGATCCCAACTGGTCGGTGCACATCACCGCCGATCTCTCGCGCCCGGCCGACCAGGACCGGTTCATCGCCGAGGCCATGGACGCGCTCGGGGACGGGCCGCTGCACGCCCTCGTCAACAACGCCGGCGTCTCCCCCAAGACGCCGTACCGGGAACGCCTCGGCTGCCTCAACGGCGAGCTCGCCGCCTGGAAGGAGGTCTTCGAGCTCAACCTGTTCGCGCCGCTGCACCTGGCGCGCGGCTTCGCGGCCGCCCTCCACCGGGGCCGCGGCGCGGTGGTCAACGTCACCTCCATCGCGGGCCACGCCATCCATCCCTTCGCGGGGTCCGCCTACAGCGTGTCCAAGGCGGCCCTGTCGGCGCTCACCCGCGAGATGGCGGCCGAGTTCGGCAGCCTCGGGGTGCGGGTCAACGCCATCGCGCCCGGCGAGATCGCCACCGACATGCTGTCGCCCGAGACCGAGGCCCTGATCCCGCGCATTCCCCTCGAGCGTCTGGGCACGCCCGAAGAGGTGGCGTCGGTGATCCACTTCCTGTGCTCCGACGGCGCGGGCTACGTCTCGGGCGCGGAGGTCTTCGTCACCGGCGCCCAGCACGTGCTGTGACCGCCCGGCCCCGGGGCCCGTCCCTGCCGGTCAGTCGCGGGCGGCGGCGTCCGCGGCGGGGAGCTGCGCCGCCTGGGGCGCGTCGGGGTGGCCGGTGCCGGCGATCTCGCGGATGAGCTTGCTGAGGACCGCCGAGTTGAAGTCCCGGAAGTTGCGGGTCGGGATCGAGAACGCGCCGGGTCCGCCGATCACGTTGTCGAGGTAGAACACGTCCAATCCCGAGTAGTTGGTGAGGATGGGGAGGCCATTGACCGTCATCCCCCGCTCGATCGCCTGGTCGCGGGCGAGGGTCGCGGGCAGACCGCGGTTGGTGGGCCCGTCGCCGGACACGTCGATGACGCGGCGCGTGCCCTCGTAGGCGTTGGCCTGGATCGACTTCATGCCGTAGAGGATGGCGTGACCCACCGCGGTGCCGCCCGAGAACAGCTCGCGCGGCCCCTGCTCGAGACGGGCGGCGAACGCCTCCACCGAGGCCGGGTCGCCAAGCACCGTCCAGTCGATGATCGGCACCTGGAGGAACGGCCCGGTCCACTCCACGTAGGTGACGGCGATCCTGCGCAGGGGGCCGCTGCCGATGGCGCTCGCCACGCGCGGGTTGCGGAAGGCCCTCGCGTATCCGAGCCGCTGCAGGAGGAACTCGTCGTCGTCGATACTGCCCGAGGCGTCGACCATCAGGACCAGCTCGAGATCGACCTTCTCCTGCGCCAGCGACGGCTGCGCGAGGCCGAGGGCGAGGAGCGCGGCGCCGGCAAGGCGGCCCAGACGACCGCGGCCCGGGCGCGAACGTGGGACGGGAGACGACGCGGGCATGGGCCGATCGGGCCCCTCCTTGCGGCGGCGACGGGCCGGTGGCGGGGCCGACGGGGCCACGGTCCAGGTGCATGGACGCTGGCAAGACTCTAGGGGCGGCCCCACGCGCGGTCCACACGATTCGAACGGGACAGGCGGAGAGGCTAGACGCGTGCGGCGAGGGCCCGGAACCACTTGAGGCTGTCCTCGACCTGGGCGAGGTCGTGGTCGAGCCAGGCGACCAGGGGATCGTCGGGGCCGGCCTCCCCGGCCCGGCGCGCCCTGAGGGCCGCGAGCCGCGCCAGCTCGCCCTCGAGGGCGGCGCCGATCAGGGCCACCTGGTCGCGCCGGCGCCCGGCATCGAGAAGCCCGAGGAACCGCATCTTGAGGGCGACCACCAGCTTGTTGATGTCGTTGAACGGCGCCCGCAGGTTGGCGAGCAGCAAGGTTTCGAGCTCGGCGCGCCCGGCCGCGGTGACGGCGAGCACCGCCTCGGGCGCGATCGCCTCGCCGCGCCGGGCGCCGCCGCCTTCGGGCGCGACCAGCCCCTCGGCGCAGAGCAGCTGGATCGAGGTGCCCATGAGGTCGAGGTTGGGCCCCATGACGTGGCTGGTGAAATCGCGGATGGCGGCGGCCAGGGCGCCGTAGGCCATGGGCCGCTCGGCCAGCATGCCGAGGGCGGCGAGGCGAACCGCCTCCTTGGGCATCAGGGAATGGTCGGGATACATGCGCCCGCCGGTGGCCCCGCCTCAGGCGGCCGAGGCCCGGGCGGTGATCTCGAGCCGCGCCCACACCTCGCGCAGGGCCTCGACCAGCTCGGCCATCATCTCGTCGGTGTGGAACGGCGTCGGCGTGATGCGCAGGCGCTCGGTGCCGCGCGGCACCGTCGGGAAGTTGATGGGCTGGATATAGATGCCGTGGCGGTCCAGGAGCTCGTCGGAGGCGAGCTTGCACAGGCGCGGGTCGCCCACCAGCAGCGGCACGATATGGCTCATGGAGTCCATCACCGGCAGCTCCGCCTCCCGCAGAAGACCCCTGAGGGTCGACGCCCGTTCCTGGTGGCGCTCGCGCTCGGCGCTCGAGGCCTTGAGGTAGCGCACGCTCTCCAGCGCCGCGGCAGCCACCGCCGGCGGCAGGGCGGTGGTGAAGATGAAGCCGGGCGCGAAGCTGCGCACCGTGTCGACCAGCGCCGCGGAGCCCGCGACGTATCCCCCCATGACGCCGAACGCCTTGGCCAGCGTCCCCTCGATCACGGTGAGCCGGTCCATGATGCCCTCGCGCTCGGCGATGCCGCCGCCGCGGGGGCCGTACATGCCGACGGCGTGGACCTCGTCGAGATAGGTCATGGCCCCGGCGCGCTCCGCGACGTCGCAGATCTCGGCGACGGGCGCGATGTCGCCGTCCATGGAATAGATGGACTCGAAGGCGATCAGCTTGGGCGCGGCGGGATCGTCCCGGTCCACGAGCTCGGCCAGATGCCGGACGTCGTTGTGGCGGAAGACCCGCTTGGCGGCGCCCGAATGGCGGATGCCCTGGATCATCGAGGCGTGGTTGAGGGCGTCGGAATAGATGATGCAGCCGGGCAGCACCCGCGCGATGGTGCTCAGCGTCGCCTCGTTGGAGATGTAGCCGGAGGTGAAGATCAGCGCCGCCTCCTTGCCGTGGAGGTCGGCGAGCTCGCGTTCGAGCAGCACGTGGTGGTGGTTGGTGCCGGAGATGTTGCGGGTGCCGCCGGCGCCGGCACCCGAGCGCCTGAGCGCCCGCTCCATGGCTGCCATCACCGCCGGGTGCTGGCCCATGCCGAGGTAGTCGTTGGAGCACCACACGACCACCTCGCGCGGGGCCCCGCCGTCCTTCCCCGGGACGTGGCGGAGGGCGCGCGGGAACGCCCCGGCCCGGCGCTCGAGATCGGCGAACACCCGGTAGTTGCCCTCCGTCCTGAGCCTGCGGATGGCGTCGCTGAAGTACTTCTCGTAATCCATGATCCGGCCCGTGGGGGCTCTCCCGCGCCCGCGCTTTCGGCGCACTCTATCACAGGCCCCGCGGGCGCCGCCACCCGGGCGGCGGCGCTAGCGCAGGCCCAGCCACTCGATGAGGACGCCGGGCGGGAACGGGAGATGCAGGAGGCGGTCGAACACGCCCCAGGTCGCCGCCCAGGTGCCCAGCGGCAGCGCCACCACCAGCACCGGCTTCTCGCGGTGACGCAGCAGGTAGAGGAACACCATGAGCGGGATGGCGGTGTAGAAGCCCAGCAGCCAGAGGCCGAGGGCGAGTCCGAAGATCCAGCCGAACGTCTCGAAGGTGCGGCGCCTGCCCTCGGCGGAGGCCTCCTCCTCGGTGAAGTCCATGTCGGCGCCGGAGGCTTCCTTGCCCTTGGCGCCTTCCAGGAGCACCTCGCGGAACAGCTGAAGGGCGAGGAGCGCGAGGGCGATGGCGCCGATGGTCAGGGGAAACATCCTCGCCTGGGCGGGCATGTCCCAGGCCTCGATCACCACGTAGCCGAACACCCCGATCAGGGACAGGGTGAGCAGGGTCCGGTGGTGCAGGCGGATCGCCATCTCACGCCCTCTCCTCGGAGACCGGCGCCCAGCGCGCGCGGCGGTCCTGCCACAGCGGATAGCCGACGCTGACCACCAGCAGCCCGAAGATGATCATCGCCCCGGGCTGGAGCAGGAACTCGGCCCCGTAGAGCTGCACCGAGGTCCACATGTAGCGCTCGGCCAGCGGCCCCAGCACCAGGCCCAGCAGCATCGGCGGCCGCGGCCAGCCCGCGGCCCGCATGAAGTAGCCCAGCGTCCCGAAGGTCAGCATCACCAGCACGTCCTCGAACCGGTTGGAGGCGGCGAAGCTGCCGATCACCGCCATCGCCAGGATCACCGGGACGAGGACGGTCGGGCGCAGCCTGGTCGCCATGGCCAGCTGCCGCGTGAAGGCCAGGCACAGGATCGAGGTCAGCACGCTGGCGATGATCAGCAGCCAGATCATGGAGAAGGTCACGTCCAGGCTGGTCGTGAGCATTTCCTTGCCGGGGGTGATCCCGACGATGACCAGGCCGCCGAAGATCAGCGCCAGCGTGCTGCTGCCCGGGATGCCGAAGGCCAGCGTGGGGATGAGGGAGCCGCCCTCCTTGGCGTTGGTGGCCGCATCCACGGCGATGACGCCGCGCACGTCGCCGGTGCCGAAACTCTCGCGGGCGCCCTTGCAGGTCTGCTTGGCGTGGCCGTAGGCGAACCAGTCGGCGACCGAGGAGCCGAGCCCGGGGATGATCCCGACCCAGACCCCGACGAAGCTGCAGCGCAGCACCAGCCACCAGTGCTTGAAGGCGTCCCTGATGCCCTGCAGCTGGCCCTCCCGCAGATTGCCGAGCGGCATGTCGGAGATGCCGGTGCCCCTGGACGCCAGGTAGAGAAGCTCGGGGATGGCGAACAGGCCGATGGTCATGGGCACCAGCGGGATGCCGTCGAACAGGTAGAGGTTCTCGAAGGCGAAACGGGGGATTCCCGACAGCAGCTGAACCCCGATCATGGAGACGGCCAGGCCCAGGGCGCCGACGATGATGCCCTTGATCGGGGCCCGCCCGCTCAGCGCCCCGACCATGGCCACCCCCAGCATCACCAGCATGAAGAACTCCGGCGGTCCCAGCAGGAGCACCAGCGGCCGCAGCACCGGGATGGCCATCAGCAGAACCAGGGCACCGATGATCCCGCCGATGGCGGACGCCGTGAAGGCGGCGCTCAGCGCGCGGGCGGCCTCGCCCTTCCGGGCCATGGGGTAGCCGTCCATGATGGTGGCCTGGGAGCCGCCCCCGCCGGGCACCGAGAACAGGATCGAGGTGATGGAATTGGCGGTGTTGCTGACCGCCCAGATGCTGACGATCAGGGCCAC
>DASWKZ010000039.1:0-12273 GCA_036396355.1 Alphaproteobacteria bacterium | reverse complement strand
GTTCTTCTATCTGTGGTAGGGCAGGGCAATGGCACACGCACAAGGGCAACAACATCCGATCGGTATCTATCTCCAGATCTGGGGGTGGCTTTTCATTCTCAGCACGGGGTCCTACCTCGTTGATTACTTTCACCTCCAGGGTGCCCTCAGGTGGTCCCTGATCCTGATTTTCATGATCTTGAAGGCGGGCCTGATCGTCGCCGTGTTCATGCATATGCTGTGGGAGCGTCTGGCGCTCGTATACGCCATCCTGGTGCCGCCATTACTGCTGCTGGTGTTCGTGTTCCTCATGACCCACGAGGCGGATTACACCTTCTCGCTGCGGGGCCTGTTCTTCGGGATGGGATCGTAGGGGGCCCGGACCCGGCCACGTCCCCGCGCGGCCGTCTCTCTAGCTGAAGCTGAATGAGCGTCGCAGCCAGCGGCGCGCTAGCGCTCCACCACCTTGCGGTAGAGATGCCAGGTGGCGTGGCCGATCACCGGCATCACCACCGAGAGCCCGAACAGGAAGGGCAGGGATCCGATGAACAGCAGCGCCGCGACGATGAATCCCCACATCGCCATGGCCACCGGGTTCGCGGCGACCGCCCGGATCGATGTCTGAATCGCTGTCCAGGCGCTGACCTTCCGGTCCAGGAGCATCGGGAAGGACACGACGCTCACGGCGAGGACGACGACCGCGAACAGGAAGCCCACGCCGCAGCCCACGACGATCAGCCGCCAGCCGGAAG
Organism: Alphaproteobacteria bacterium; assembly: GCA_036396355.1. Lineage (GTDB taxonomy): Bacteria > Pseudomonadota > Alphaproteobacteria > SMXQ01 > SMXQ01 > DASWKZ01. The sequence continues at coordinate 11,542 of DASWKZ010000039.1, read as the reverse complement.
GGGAGGTGAAGACCTGGAGGAGGAAGTCGGAGACGGCCAGCGGTTCCCATCCGGGGAAGAAGTACTCGAATATGGCGAGCGCCGCCGCGAGCCAGGCGAAGTAGATCGCCATCATGATGATGCTGAGCGTGACGATGGCGCGCAGCGATGGCGCGTGCAGGATGTCGAAGGCGTGGCGCCAATTGGCGTCGATGCCCTCCTCCATGCGGCGGCTCAGCTCGTAGAGCCCGAGCGCGGCCAGCGGGCCGATCAGGGCGAAACCGGCGACCAGGGGGAAGATCAGCGGCAGGACGTCGTATCCCGCCGATAGCCTGATGAGGAACAGCCCGACGATGGGATAGAGCACGACGAGGAGCACGATGTGGCTCGGCTTCGCCTTGAAATCCTCGAGGCCCTTGGCCAGGACCTCCTTGAGGTCGGCGGGACCGATCTTGCGGATGCCAGGCAGGACCAGGGTCGGGCCCGTCCCGGCGACCGAATCGCTGTTCGCCATGATCGTGTTCCCTTACGCTTCCCTCCGGCCGGCTGCTAGGCAAGCAGCCGGCCGGGTTGCCGATTGCGGCGGTTGATTCCGTCGAGGTAGACCTGAATGCAACTCGGACCGGCCCTCCCTGTTTCGCGACTGGCCATAGCGGTTGCGATGTGGAGGGATTGTCACAAATTCGCGGGCGTCTGTACAGATCAACGCGGCGAATGGAGGAATGGGGGCCGGCATGGCTCCGCGTTTCCGGGGTGCCTTGGATTTGTCCGTTTCCCCATGAAAATGCCTCTCTTCCGCCCGCAATTCGCCGCATCGGCGTGTCTCACTCGCGGCTCCGTCCACGTGCCATCGGATCCCACTCAAGCGGAGAAACGGACCATGCGAGATCAGGTTCTCAGGAAGGCATTCATATTGGCATCCTGCGTCGTTATGGCCGGCGCATTGGCGGCGGCGCCGTCCCTATCGGTCGCGGCCCGCGAAATGGCGCTTCATTCGGGGCAGGGGATCAACGTCAACGTCAATTTCAGCACCCGGCTCCCCCTTCCCGACATGAGCGACGATGCCCTCGCCGCCACGCAGCAGCGGGGACGCCGCTTCATCTACCGCATGGCCATGGAGGAGTGCGGCGTGCTGAAATCCACCATCGCGGAGTCCTGCCGGCTCACCCATATCAACATCTCGGCGCAGATACAGGACCATGATAATCGGGGCCCTGCCCGGATCTACATGAACGGCAACGCCACCTTCGCAATCACGCCGAAGGGCTTCTAGGGAAAGGCGGGACGCCAAGCCGGCGGACCCGGCCTCCGTTTCACCAGTTGCGGCACTGGGCCCGGACGCGGGCGTATTCCTGGGGCGTATCCAGCTGCATCTGGGCCGCGATCAGCGATTCGAGCATCTGCTGGTAGACCGGGGAGAGCAGCTCGTTCGAGATCGCCTTGATCTGCTCGACCGCCTCCTCGGGGGAGGCCACCAGCACGGGCTCCCGCCCCGTCGGGATCAGCGCGGAGGTGAGCGCGGACCGGATGCGCGGGGTGAACCGCTGGAGGTTCTCGCGGGAGACACGGACGTGGTCCTGCTCATGCTCGAGGATGGCGTTGTACTCGCAGCTGCCCTTGACGTATTCGCGGGCGATGAACACGTCGACCCGACGATAGCGCAGAGTGACCTGGAATCCGTTGATCCAGAAGCAATACTTGTTGCCCACGGCGGCCCCGTGGGCGTCGGGACGGGTCTCGATCCGGAAATCCGGCTTCATCAGGCCGAGGACGAGGCCGGCATGCCCCAGTCCCGACAATTGGCCCAGCTCGGCGATGCTGCGCCCGTGGTTGATGCGCGGCTGCGGAAATTCGATGCGGACGTCGATATCGTAGGTGGCGTTTGGAAATCCGCCCTGGCAATTCGCCACGTGCGTCGGTCCCTGCGCCGTGCCGCGCGGACTGCTGGCGGGCGGGGTGGCCTCCCGGGCCTCGGCGAGAAGGCGCCGCGCCTCCGCGTCGCCCTGGGCAAGGGCGCGGCGCAGCCACTCGACGGCGGCGTCGCGGTCGCGCGGCACGCCCCGGCCCTTGAGATACAGCGCGCCGAGCTTGCGCTGGGCCTCGGCGTCGTTCTGCTCGGCGGCGAGGCGGTACCACTGGGCCGCATCCGCGAAGTCGGGTTTCCCCCATGCCCCCCCGGCGCTGAGGTCGCCGAGCGTCCGCTGGGCCCAGGCGTGGCCGTTGCCGGCGGCAAGCCCGTACCACTTGACCGCCTCGTCGAGGTCGGCCTCGACCCCGAGGCCATGGTGATGGAGCACGCCCACGTTGTACTGCGCCCACGCGTTGCCGGCGCGCGCGAGCGGCAGGAATTCGCGCATGGCGGCCTCGAAATCGTTGCGCTCGTAGGCCGCGACCCCCTCCTCGAAGCCGGCCGAGGCCACCCCCGGGAGCGATGCCGCCATCAGCGCGGCCACCAGCAGGCCCGTGACCCCCTTCATCGGTCGTTCTCGCTCCCCATGCCTCTGCCCACCGCGCGGGCCGAGGGCCGGCGGTCCCGGGCCATGATAGTCCATAACCCCTCCATGGGCACGGAGTACGATGGTGGTCGGCCTTCTTCGGTCCTCGAGGATTCGCTGCTAAACTCCGCGCGACTCATACGCGCTCGGGGAGGAAGACGTGCTTGATCTCGCCATCATCGGGCTGGGCGGCTGGGGCCGCCGGCTGGTCCAGTCGGTTCAGGGCAAGAGCGACAGCGTCCGCTTCCGCGCGGCCGTGGTCGCCCGCCCCGACCGCTCGCGCGCCTTCGCCGAGGAGCACGGCCTCGCTCTCGGCGACGACATCGGAGCGGCGGTGTCGGACCCCGGCGTCGCCGGCGTCGTGTCGTCCGGGCCGGCCAACCTCCACGCCGCCCATTCGCTGGTCGCGCTCAAGGCCGGCAAGCCGGTGCTTGCGGTCAAGCCCATGGCACTGCGCCTGAAGGACGCCGAAACGCTCAAGGCGGCTGCCGACAAGGCCGGCGTCACGCTGTGCATGGGCTACAACCGCTGCTTCTTCCCCAATGTCGCCGAGCTTCGCCGCAGGCTGGCGGCGGGCGACCTGGGCCGGCTCCTCCATACCGAGGGCGATTTCTGCGTCCACCGCTACGGCGGCGTGAAGCCGGGCGGCTGGAAGGCCGATCCCGCCAATGCCCCGACGGGTGCGCTCGCCGACCACATGCTGTATCTCACCATCGACACGCTCGGGTGCGTGGAATCGGTCTACGCGGTGGGCCTCAACCAGGCCTCCGACAATGAGCTCGCCGATACCTCGGCGGTGCTGCTGCGCTGCGCGAACAACACGAGCGGTCTTCTCACCGGCTGCGGCATGACCCCCGATTATTACCGATTCACCGTGTTCGGCACCGAGGGCTGGGCCGAGATCCGGGGCTCCCGCCAGTTTACGTTCCAACCCAGGGAGGGCGAGCGCGAGGAGAAGTCGTTGCCGGCGGTCGACGCCGAGCGCGCCGAGGTCGAGGCCTTCGCCGCCGCGATCACCGGCGAGCGGCCGTTCCCGGTGAGCCCGGAGGACGCCGTGCACGGCGTCGCGGTAATCGAGGCCATGGCCCGCTCCGCGGCCGAAGGCAGGCCCCTTCCGGTCCCGCGAGGCGATGGCGCGTGACGATGCTCCCCGACCGCTTGCCTCCGGGTACGCCTGGAAAAGGTGGAATGGAGCGGCGAGCCCTGCTGCGACTGGGACTGGGCGCACTGGCGGGGGCTTCGGCCATGGGGCTCGCGGGGCGCCGGGCGGGCGCCCAGGCGCCGTCGGCGGGGCCGGTGATCACCCGTCCCATCCCGTCGAGCGGCGAGGCGCTCCCCGTGGTCGGGCTCGGCACCTGGATCACCTTCGATATCGGCCGCGATCCGGCGGCGCGCCGCCGACGCCGGGAGGTCCTGGAGACCCTGTTCGCCGGCGGCGGCACGGTGATCGATTCCTCGCCCATGTACGGGCGCGCCGAGGGCGTGGTGGGCGATCTCCTGGCGGAGATGGGCGCCCGCGCCCGGGCCTTCCTCGCTACCAAGGTGTGGACCGAGGGGGCGGAGCGGGGACGGCGGCAGATGGAGGAGTCCTTCTCGCTGTTCCGTACCGACCGCATCGAGCTCATGCAAATCCACAACCTGGTGGACTGGCGCGCGCATCTCCCGACTCTCCAGGCGTGGAAGGAGGAGGGGCGTTTCCGCTACATCGGCATCACCCACTACACGCCGGGTGCCTTCGACCGGGTGATGTCGGTGCTCGCGCACGAGCGCCTCGACTTCGTGCAGATCCCCTATTCCATCGCCGTCCGCGAGGCCGAGTCCCGGCTCCTCCCCCTGGCGGCCGAGCGCGAGGTCGCCGTCATTGCCAACCGGCCCTTCGAGGGTGGCAACCTTTTCGGCAAGGTCCGGGGACGTGATCTGCCCGCCTGGGCGAGGGAATTCGACTGCGAGAGCTGGGCCCAGTTCTTCCTCAAGTTCCTTCTCGGCCATCCCGCCATGACCTGCGTGATTCCGGGCACGGAGCGGCCCGACTACATGCGCGACAACCTCGGCGCGGCGCGCGGGCGCCTTCCCGACGGGCCGACGCGCGAGCGCATGGCACGGCTGGTCGCCGAGCTTTGAACCCGGCCCCCCGTGGGTGGACAAGGCGTCCGTGGTTCCCGAATATCCCGGGGGCGCCGTCGCGGTAACGACGGCAGCGCCACAACACAGGGGGAGCGCCATGGCCGCCTACCGCATTGATGTCCACCACCACTTCTATCCGCCCGACCTCAAGGACGTGCTCGGCGGCGGGCCGACCCGGGCGTGGACGCCCCAGGCTTCCCTCGAGGAGATGGACGGCAACGAGGTCCGGAGCGTGGCCTTGTCGGCCTCCTCCATCCCCACCGAATGGTGGCGGCGCGATACGGCGTGGCTCAGGCGCACCGTGCGCCGTTTCAACGAATACGGCGCCGAGATGGTCAAGGACAGGCCCGACCGCTTCGGCCTGTTTGCGTTCCTCTCCATGCGCGACGTGGAAGGGAGCCTTGAGGAGATCGCGTACGCGTTTGATACCCTGAAGGCCGACGGTATTGGCATTGCTACCAGCTTCGGCGACAAGTGGCCGGGTGATCCGGAGTTCACGCCCATCTTCGACGAGCTCAACCGCAGGCACTCCCTGGTCTACGTCCATCCAACGGTGCCGTTCTGCTGCGATGGCCTGATCGGCATCAATTCCTCGATGGTGGAGTATCCGTTCGATACCTGCCGGGCGATCCTCAGCCTGCTGTTCAGCGGCACCTTCGCGCGCTGCCGGGACATCCGCTTCGTGTTCTGCCATTCGGGGGGCGTGCTGCCGGCGCTCACCGGTCGCATCGAATGGGGCACGACGCGCCGGGAGAACTTCGCCGCCGTCGCCCCCGAGGGCTACCGCGCCGAGATCGCTCGCCTCCATTTCGATACGGCCAATGCCGGCAATCCTATCGCCATCGGCGCGCTGCGGGCCGTGGTGCCGGTCAGCCGGATCATGCTCGGGAGCGACTACCCCTATTGCGGTCTCGCGCGCAACATCGAGGGGCTTCAAGGCTGCGGCTTCACGGAAGACGAACTCGCCGCCGTCGAGCGCGACAACGCGCTCCGGCTGGTGCCGCGCCTGAAAAATGGCGTGTCCTAGGTTCCGCGCACCTCGATCATCTCGCCATCGGGCCCGCAATAGACGGCGCGGCGCGTCTCTCCTTCGCCTGGCCGTTTGGCCCGGAGGGGGCGCGGTTCCTGGATCATCTCGGCGCCGACTGCGGCGAGGTGCCGGACCGCGGCCTCCATGTCGTCGGTCTCGACCGCGAAATGCATGCCCGACATGGGTTCCTTCGGCTTCTCGGTGAGCTCGAGAACGCTGTCGCCGAGCCTCATATAGACGATGCCGCCGCCCGGCCGCTCGTGGTGCGAGAACGCCTCGAATCCGAATGCCTCGGCGTAGAAACGCTCGGACCGCCCGAGATCGGAGCAGTGAACGGCGACGTGGTCGATGTATTTGAACATGGCGGCGCCTCTTCCCGCCGGGCGGCTCAGTCCCGGATATCCTGCAGGAACCAGTCGGTGGGGATCTCGCGGCCAAGTTTTTGTTCGAGGCACTTCCGATAGACCACCTGGCCCACGGCCGAGAACTGTAGGCCCTGATTGCCGACGTTGCGGTAAAAGGTGACTTGGTCGCGGCTGGTTCGTCCCTTGGCCTTGCCGGAGACGAGGGCAGCGAAATCTGGTTTGTCACCACCCTTGCCCCGGTCCGTGAACTCCGGATCGTCGCCGCCGAAACCGGGCTCGGGATTCTTCTCCGGGATGCGCTTCATCTCCTCCACCGTGCCGCCGATATAGGCCGCCGGCGAAAGTCCCCGCTCGGCCTGGAACCGCTCGGTCTGCTTCATTTGCAGCCCGGCGGTACCCTGACGGATCACCACGTCGAACCGCTCGGCCGAGGTATCGGGCATCTCGCGACGGCCGAGATTGGTGACATGCATGCCGGGCTCGATCCATTCGGCGTCGTAGACCGGGCTCATGGAATCGGTGCAGGACGACAGGAGATCGGCGCCCCGGATAGCCTCCCGCGGATTGTCGACCGGGATCACCTCGATGTTGAGCCGCTTGGACATTTCTTCCGCGTATTCCTCGCGGTGCGCGGGCGTCGGGCTGTAGACCTTGCACCGGCGGATGTCGCGCACGCATTTGAAGGCCTCGAGGAAGGTCCGTGCCATGCCGCCCGATCCCAGCATCCCAACGACGTGGGTGTCTTCGCGGGAAAGGTACTTGACTCCGATCCCGGCGCCGCCGCCGACCCGCATGTGCTGGAGGATGCCGTCGTTGATGAAGGCGAGGGGCTCGGCGTTCTCGGTCGAGATGAGCAGGATCACGCCGCAGAAGGTGCCGGGCTCTCGGCAGTACTTCTCCTCGGTCCAGTTGCCGTTCTCGTCGCGGGGCCAGTGGATGATGTCCGACTTCATGCGGATGGCGAAGTACCCGTCATTGGCCCCCTCCATGGTGCCCCAGCGGAAGTAGCCGTCGTCGCGCCGGCACGGGAAGTACATGTCGATGCGGGGACGATGGATGGCGCCGCCGGTGGGCAGCTTCTTGAAGGCTTCCTCCTGGGCGGTGATCACCTCGTCCATGGTCAGCACCTGGGAGACGAGGTCGTTGTTGATGATGAGCATGTTTCGTTCCTTGATCCTTTCCGTCGTCAATTCCTAATCGGCGTAGCCGGGCTCCACCCGCACGTCGAGGACGAAGCGTCCACCCCGGTTGACCTGCTCCGCGGCGGCCTCGAGGGCGGCGGGAACCTCCGCGGCGTCGGCGACGCTGCGCGCCTCGAAGCCGAACGAGCGGGCGAGGCTCACCATGTCCACCTCGGGCTCGGTCATGTACTGGCCGATCCACTTGTTCTCTGGCGGACGACTGCGGTTCTTGGCCACCCGTTCCTGATGGGCGACGTCGTTGAAATAGGCCCGGTTGTTGGCGATCACGTAGAGAAGCGGAAGGTCGAGATGTGACGCGGTCCACAGCGCGGTGGCACCCATCGCGAAATCGCCGTCGCCGACGATGGCCACGGGAAGACGTCCGGTGTCCTTGAGGGCGAGGGCGGCGCCGACGCCGATCCCGGGACCGGCGCCGACGCCGGCGCCGCCGTTGGAGCCGAAGAAATCGAGGGGGCCCGAGATGCCGACGCAGTCGCCGGGCCAGCCGAGGGGCATGGAGATCAGGCTCACGTCGTTGCGCGAATCGCGGAACGAGCGCCAGAGCACGGCCATGTTGCGCAGGGTCATGGGCCCCGAGGCGGGCGGGGCCTTGTCCACCGGCTCGGGCTCGATGGCGAGCTTGGGGGCATGCGGCGTGCCGCCTCCGCGCGCGCCGATCTCCTCCAGCAGGGCTTCGACCACCATGTCGGGGGTCGCAAGGATCGGTAGGTCGGCGCAGGGGAGGATGTGGTAGTCCATGCTCCAGCCCCTGTGGACGTAGGAATCCACCGAGGCGTGGATGATCCGGCCAGGCACTTTTTCCGGACCTCCTGCGCGCTTGACGAACCCGCCGAGGTCGAGCCAGTCGAGGCTGAGGATGGCGTCGGCGCGGCGCAGGGCCTCGATGTGGCGGGCGCCCGGATGGAAGCGAGGCTCCAGCGGGTGCAGCGGATGCTCCGAGGGGAAGGCGGCCGAGGTGTGCAGGTCGGTCATGACCAGTGCGCCGAGGGCCTCGGCCAGGCGCACGCGACGCTCCCAGGCGTTTGCATCCCGGCTCACGCGGCCCGCGAGGATCACCGGACGTTCGGCGGCAAGCAGGATGTCGGCCGCCGCCCTGACGTCGTCGGCGCGCGGCGCGGCCGCCCGGGCCGGCCGGAAGCGTTCGGCCTCGGGAAAACGCACCTCGCCCTCGAGCCTCTCCTCCTGCATGCCGGTATCGAGGCAGACATAGGTGGGACCCAACGGTGGTGTGACGGCGAGCTGGTAGGCCCGCAGGATCGATTCGAGCGCGGCCGGCACCGACCGCGGCGCGTCGTCCCACTTGGTGTAGCCCCGCACCAGGGCGCCCTGGTCGGCGGAGGTATGGATCCATTCGATCCAGGGACGGCGTTGTTCGGCGTCCATCGGCCCATTGGCGCCGAAGATGACCATCGGCTTACGGTCGCACCAGGCATTGAAGATAGCCATGGAGGCGTGCATCAGGCCGACATTGGTGTGCAGCGCCACGGCCATGGGCCGATCGGTGACCTTGGCGAAGCCGTGGGCGATGGCGACAGCGTGTTCCTCGTGCAGGCAGACCAGCATCTTGGGATTGGTGTTGCCGAGGAAATTCACGATGGAGTCATGGAAGCCGCGGTAGCTGGCTCCGGGCACGAGGGCCATGTATCCGAGGTCGAGCCGGCGGACCATCTCGGCGATGGCATCGGACTTCCATTCCATCCGCTGATTGCCGAGATTGCCCGGCTGGTCCACCCAGGCCAGATCGGCAAGACCCGGTTGGTTGGAGCTGGGTTTCTTGACTGTTGCCACGCGTGTTCCTCTCAGTGGTTCATATCTAAAAGTGGATTCAAGGATCCTGGTTTCCGTCGGAACGAGGACGCCCGGCCAGTCCGGCCGGGCGCCCCGATTCATTATCGCCTGACTCGCCGGCCTACTTGCAGGCGACCTTGGTGGCAAAGTCGCCCTCGCCGAAATAGCTGAACGAGCAGCTCATTCCGACCTTGAGGGCCGTGGCCTTGGCCTCCTTGCCGCCGACGGTCACCTTCGACCGGCGGCCGGAGACCCGCATCTTCGCGGTCTTGCCGTCCGATCCCTTGACGCTGATGGACCGCTTGGAGATCTCGGCGATGGTGCCGTCGACCTCCTTGAGCTTGACCTTGACGACGCTCCCGGCGTCGAGGACCTTGGTCGCCCGGGCATAGATGTGGTCTGGATAGGACGCGAACCGGGCGATGATCTTCTCGACCTCCTCGCCCGACCACGGCGCGATCGGCAGGTGCAGCTTCCCGGCGTCCGCCAGGAAGGCCGGGTCCTTGACCATGGCGCTGAACGCCGCCCTCAGGGCCTTGGTGTTCTCCGCGGGGATCGCGGGCGGCGCCGAGATCGGCCGGCCCAGGATGTGGGTGCCGTAGATCAGGTGCATGGCCTTCTTGTCGTCCTCGCTCTTGGCGAAGTCGTAGATGTGGGGGATGCCCTCGAGCTCGGGATGCTTTTCGAAGCCGGTCTGGATGACCACCTTGAGCTGGCCGGACTGCCATTCCTGACGCCGGGTCGCCTTGAGCGACGAGAGGGCGAAGCCGCAGCCGCCATGGACCTCTCCGCGCTTCATGGCGAGCAGTATGCTGGTGGAGCCGGGATAGCCGTTGATCACCTTGATCCGGGTGCCGAACAGCGTGTTGAAGCCCTTGGCGTGGGTGCTGTTGACGGCGGTCGGCCCGGAGGCGCCGAAGATCACCTCGCGGTCGAAGAATTCCTTGAACGCGCTCAGGCCCGATTCGTGCCAGACGGTGCAGGTGCCGGTGGTCTGGTCGAGGTTACCGATCCAGGTGAACTTGTCGATCTCGAACTGGCCCTTGGTCTCGCCCAGCTTGATCGAGAACAGCGTGGAGGAGGCGAAGATCCCGATCACCGTGCCGTCGCGGGGGGCATTGTTGTAGATGAAGTTGGCGGCCCGCAGGCTGCCGGCCCCTGGGAAGTTCTTGGGAACGATGGTCGGATTGCCAGGGAGGTGCTTGCCGTAATGGCGGCCGACGAGACGCATGTAGGCATCGTAACCGCCGCCCGGCGGATAGCCGATCAGAGCGGTGACGGTCTTGTTGGCGTAGAGTTCCGCGCCGGTGGCGGGTGCGGCCGCGAATCCGGCCGTGGCAGCCACGGTCAGGACAGCGGCGAGGCTGGCGGCGGTGCCGCCGGTCAGTCTATGGTGCGGCATCAAGCATGCCCTCCCTCTGTGTTCGATGAGACGATAAAACCGCTGGTATGCGTGGATGTGTTCTTGTCGGTGATTCAGTTTAGCCGGTTTTCGGGGAAGCTCAAAGGGCCGGCACGACCGCCCCTGGGGCGGTCGTGAGCGCCCCCGCCCCCGTCGCCCTCCGGGTCACGGCCCCGGTACGCGGCGCGCTGTGGATGGTCGGGGCCGCGGCGGCTTTCTCCCTGATGGGGTGGTCGGTGCGCGCGCTGGCGCCGATCCCGGCCTCGGAGATCGTGCTGCTGAGAAGCCTGTTCGGGCTCGTCCTGGTGGTCCCGTGTCTCGGGGTCCCGCTGGGCTCCCTCCTGCGCCTGAGATGGCCGAGGCTGTATCTCCTGCGGGCGGGGCTGAGCTACCTCGCCATGCTCGCGTGGTTCTACGCGCTGCACAAGGTGGCCCTGGCCGACGCGGTGGCGCTGCAGTTCACCCTGCCGCTGTTCACGATCCTGTTCGCCGTCGTCGTATTCGACGAACGGGTGGGTCTCCGCCGCTGGTCGGCGACTCTAGCCGGGTTTACCGGCGCCCTCGTCATCATCCGCCCCGGCTTCGCCGAGGTGAGCCTGCCCATGGTCCTGGTGCTGGTTTCCGCGGCGCTCTACGCGGCGAGCAACATGGTGATCAAGAAGCTGGCGCAGACCGAGCCGTCCCAACTGGTGGTGTTCTATCTCCACGCGCTAACCCTGCCGCTCGCCCTTCTCGGGGCGCTGCCCTACTGGATATGGCCCGGCTGGGGCGATCTCCCCTGGATCGCGATGCTGGCGGTGTCGGGAAGCCTCGCTCATTACTGCTTCACCCAGTCGATCCGCGCCGCCGATGCCTCCATCGTCATGCCGTTCGACTACCTGCGCCTGCCGATGATGGCGGCGATCGGGTATCTCGCCTATGGCGAGGCGCCTGTGGTCTGGACCTGGGTAGGGGCGGCTGTCATCTGCGGCGCCACCCTCTACATCGTGCGCCACGAGGCCCGGTTGGCGCGCGCCGGGCCGGTCACGGCCGATGCGGCGGCCGCCGCCAGCCTGGAGGAGGGCCATGCGAAGGCGAGGGATCCCTAGGCGGCGACCGCGCGGCCCTTCTCGGTCAGCTTGCAGACGAGCCAGTCGGGCTTGACCGGGTTGATGAAC
>DASWKZ010000038.1:0-2731 GCA_036396355.1 Alphaproteobacteria bacterium | reverse complement strand
TATGGCGCTGTCAGAACAGCGCCATTTGGGCCTTGGTCGGGTCTTTGATGCCATAGACCTCGCGGGCCATGCGGATCGTGGCAGTGCCCTGAAAGATTGGTTTGCGGTCCACGTCAGGGGCGACGGTGTTCCAGTCGGCCCAGATTTTCAGGCCCGCGGCCTGAAAGGTCAGAGACATTTCACCGGGGCCGCAACTGCCGCCATAGATGCCCAGTTCGAATTCCAGAGCGGCCTTCAGCTCTTCGTCGGTCAGTCCGCGTTCGGCGCGTTCCTGCCATCGCTGTTCACTGCCTGCCATGCCGTGCGTGGCTCTCCGGAAGGCGTAGTGCTTGTCTTCGTGCGACAGTTCGCGTGGTTCCTTGATCGTCATTTGTGTTTCCTCCTTGTTGGTGGGGGCCGCCTCAAGCGGCGGCCCCGGATTTCGGTTGATTGCGGCAGACGAAGATGCGGCCCGGTGCGCTGGGAACGACGGTGAGCACCTGGCGGAAGCTCTTGCCGTTTTTGGTCGGCCACTGCGCCCCGATGCGGGTCCATGGCGCGTTTTCCCTGTCTGGCGCGAACCACACGATGTGGCTGGGCGCGGTGGTGTTTCTGGTGTTCTCGCTCATGTCGATGTCCTCCATCGCTGGGGTTGAAGTCCGAATACGGCTCGTGGGAAGCCGTCCCCAAAGGACCGGACGGCAAGGCCGCGCGCGCGAGTTGGTGCGGGTAACCCGGTCGCGGAAAAGCGCGCCGCCTGCTATGCTGGCGGGGAGCCTTGCAATGGAATCATGGCGGACAGTCCCAGACGGCTAGAACAGGCCGCCTCTAGCAGGCTGTTGAAGAAGTGGCGCGTTTGGCCCTGAGAACGGCTTCGTCGCCGAGATGATAGGCGAACTCGATCTCGATCGAGCCATCGTCGAGCATTTCGGCCGAGCCCGAGCCTGTGACCTCGTCCATCTCGTCGAAGCCCTGCCAGGTGAAGAACACGATCGACCGGCCGTATTCGAGGTCGAGGCCGGCCTGCATGGCACCGAAGGCGATCTCGCCGCGGCGGTCGGCACCGATGGTGAGCGTGGCGGGCCCGACCAGATCGAGGTGGTCGCGATCCCACAGGTCGGCTTCGACGATCCGCCAGCGACCGATCAGCCGGCAGTCGGCCGGCCCGGTCATGTCGGCCGGCCCGGTCATGTCGGCGCCTCCATCAGCCTCGGCAGGCGCACCAGGTTGTAGGCCGCGGCGGCGAAGGTGAAGGCGAAGCCGACGCGGCCTGTGCCTGTGAACCGGGTCTTGTCCTGGCCGGCCACGGTCTTGATCCAGCCGAACGCCTCCTCGATGCGCTTGCGGATGCGCTGGCTCGCCGCATAGCCGCGATGGCGCGTGGTGCGCCCGTCGATCGCCGATGCTCGGCCGCTGGTGTTCCGCGCCACGTGGGGCGTGACGTTCATCGAGCGCAGCTCGTTGACGAAGTCTTGCGCGTCAAAGCCCTTGTCGGCGCCCAGCGTGATCCGCCGCGGCCGGTCGGCATGAGGCTCGATCATGTGCAGCGCCGCCACCCGCTCGGCATGTCCGCCGGCCGGCGTCACACAGGCGTTCACCAGCAAGCCGGTGCGGTTCTCCATCAGCCCGTGGCCCATGAAGCACAGCTTGGCTTCCTTGCCCGCTCCCTTGCGATAGAGCCGGGCGTCCGGGTCGGTGGTCGAGGCATGGGTCGCGTTCGACCGCTTCTCGCCATGGAAGTCCGCTTCGCGGTTGCGCCCGGCGCCGGTCGGCGGCTCCGGCCCATCCGAGCCGTCCCGCGGCTTGAAGCTCTTGATCGAGGCCCAGGCCTCGATCAGCGTGCCGTCGACCGAGAAGTGCTCGCTCGACAAAAGCCCCTTCACCCGTGGCTGGGCCACAACCGCGGCCAGGAACTTCGCCGCGATGTCCCCGTCCAGTAGCCGGTCGCGGTTCTTCGAGAACACCGAGTGATCCCACACCGCATCGTCGATGCCGAGCCCGACAAACCAGCGGAACAGCAGGTCGAACTCCAGACGCTCCATCAGTTGGCGCTCCGAGCGGATCGAGTAGAACGCCTGAAGCAGCATCGCCCTCAACAGCTTCTCCGGCGCGATCGACGGCCGCCCGGTCCGGGCATAGAGCGCCGCAAAGTCCCCCTCCAGATCGGCCAGCGCCTCGTTGACGATCGCCCGGATTACCCGCAGCGGGTGGTCCGCCCGGACCCGAGCCTCGAGATCAACGTAACTGAACAGCGCCCCCGACCTCTCGTCCCCACCTCGCATCGCTCGGCCTCCGAATCTCTTCGGACACCAGTGAATCACCCCGAAAGCCCCGCCGCGAGCCCCTTTTTCAACAGCCTGCTAGAGCGACCACAGCGCCGGCGGCAGCGGGCGGCAGGGCGCCGGCGCCGGTCCCGCGGCGCCGGGAGCTGCGGCGGCGCCGCGCGGCTGCGGCCGCAGCCACGCAAGCGATGCCGCAACGCTCGCCGCCGCGCCGATCACCATCGCCGTCAGCGCCAAAGCGGCAACGCCTGCGATGTTCGCCGTGAATGTCATGGTCGTCCCGCCGTTCCTGCCCGTCATTCGAGGCTTGTACGCGCCCGCGCGCCCGTTCCGTCGCGCCAATCCGACATGGTGACCGGCGGGCGGTGCCGCGAGGCCGGGCGGCATCACAACCAGTCAGAAGCGCGTGAGGGGGCGGCGCGGGTCGCCGGTTCAGGCGGCGCGGGCGGGCGGGACACCCATCGCGCCCC
>DASWKZ010000037.1:0-3132 GCA_036396355.1 Alphaproteobacteria bacterium | reverse complement strand
TGCTCAAGGTGCGCATCATCCCCTGTCTCGACGTCCATGACGGGCGCGTGGTCAAGGGCGTCAACTTCGTCGATCTCAGGGATGCCGGCGACCCGGTCGAGCAGGCCCGGATCTACGATGCCGCCGGCGCCGACGAGCTGTGCTTCCTCGACATCTCGGCCAGCCACGAGAACCGCGAGACGCTCTTGGACGTGGTCCGCGGCACCGCCGAGCAGTGCTTCATGCCGCTCACCGTCGGCGGCGGCGTGCGCGCGGTGGACGACATCCGAAAACTTCTATTGGCCGGCGCCGACAAGGTCTCCATCAACACCGCCGCCGTGGCGCGCCCCGGCTTCGTGGGCGAGGCGGCGAAGAAGTTCGGGAGCCAGTGCATCGTCGTCGCCATCGACGCCAAGGCCACGGCCCCCGGCAAGTGGGAGATCTTCACCCATGGCGGCAGGCGTCCCACCGGCCTCGACGCCGTCGCCTGGGCCGAGCGCATGACGGCGCTGGGCGCCGGGGAGATCCTGCTCACCTCCATGGACCGCGACGGCACCAAGGCCGGATTCGACGTGGCGCTCACCCGCGCCGTCGCCGACGCCGTCCCGGTGCCGGTGATCGCCTCGGGCGGCGTCGGGACCCTGGAGCACCTGGTGGAGGGGGTGCGCGACGGCCACGCCTCGGCGGTGCTGGCCGCCTCGATCTTCCATTTCGGGACCTTCTCGGTCGCCGAGGCCAAGGCCCACATGGCCCGCGCCGGCCTCCCCATGCGCCTCGTCTGAGGGCGCGGTGACAGGGGCGGGCGAATCTGCTAGGGCTGCCCGCGAAGGAGGCGCGCCATGAGCGATGAGACGAGAGGCGCCGCCGGCTCGGTCGAGGTGCTGGGACGGCTCTATGCCACCATCGAGAGCCGCAAGGGCGCCGCCGCCGGCGAGTCCTACACGGCGAGCCTGTTCGCCGGCGGGCCCCGGCTCATCTGCCGCAAGGTGGGCGAGGAGGCCATCGAGCTCACGGTCGAGGGGCTGCGCGGCGACGCCCGGGCGCTGGCGCGCGAGAGCGCCGACCTCCTCTATCACCTGCTGGTGCTGTGGGCGGCGACGGGCCTGCGCCCCGAGGAGGTGTGGGCCGAGCTCGCCCGCCGCGAGGGCACCTCGGGCCTGGCCGAGAAGGCGGCGCGGGGCCCGTCGGGCGAGGAGGACTAGCGCCGGAGCGCGAGGCCCGTGGTCAGCGCGATGCCGGCGAAGATCAGCACGATGCCGGCGGCGTGATAGGGCCGGAAGGCCTCGCCGAGGAGCCCGACGCCGAGGCCCGCGCTGAACACCGGCATCAGGTACATGAACATGCCGGTGCGCCCGGGCCCCAGCGCCGTCACCGCCTTGTTCCAGCACACATAGGCCAGCACCGAGGGGAACACCGCGAAGAAGGCGAGCGCGCCGAGCGTCGCCGGCGTCGGCGCGAATCCGCCTTCGCGCGGGATCTCCCAGGCGAGAAGGGGAAGATGGAACAGCGCGCCGAGCCCGATGGTGGCGGCGAGGAAGAGCGTGAGCGGCAGCCTGGTCGGGCGCCAGCGGATCAGGACCGTGTAGAGCGCCCAGAAGGTGAGCCCGAACAGGACCAGCACGTCGCCGCGGTTGAGGTCGAGGGCGGCGAGGTCGGTCACGCGCCCGCGCGCGACGATCAGCGCGGCGCCGGCGATCGCCACCGCGACCCCCGCCATCTGGCGCGCCGTCAATTTGTCGCGCAGCAGCACGAGCGCGAACAGGAAGGTCGCCACCGGCATCAGCGAGTTGATCAGCGCCGCGTTCACCACCGTGGTGAAATGCAGCGCCGCGTAGATGAAGCAGTTGAACGCGGTGATGCCGACGAGGCCCAGCACCGCGAGGAACGGGAGCTCGGCGCGAATCTGCGCGCGGTGCGCGCCCCACTGGCGGGCGGCGATCGGCGCCAGGATGCAGAACGCGCCCACCCATCGCCAGAACGACATCTGGATGGGCGGGATGGCGTCGTGCATGATCCGCGCGACCAGGAAGTTGCCCGACCAGAACAGCGGCGGCAGGGCGGCGATCACGTAGGCCGCGAGCGGCGCCGCGCGGGCGGGCGCGGAAGGGGGCGCGGTCATGGCGGCGAAACGGGGGATGCGGATCGCGGCATGGCCCGGAACGTAGAGCATGTTCCCTCCAAGTGGAATGGCGCATCGAATTCGTCATCGCCTTCCGCCGGCTTGTCCGGCGGATCATCCGGGCGATCCAGCGGCGTCGCCGTGTTGCAGTGGCGGGGGCCCGCGCCCCTAATGTCGCCAACGGCCCGGCCCGGACGCTCTGCGCGACTGAGCCCAATGGGCCAGACCCGGACGAAGATCCGGCGGGAGCTGGATGCCCCGCATCCGCGGGGCATGACGGGCGGTGTGAACGAGTCCTGACTGGCCAAGGGCCGCCGCCGCCGTGACAGGGGCGCCGCGATCTGGTAACGAGGGGCGGACCCTCCCCGGCCGCAAAGGGGGCGCGCCATGGCCTACGACCGCGACAACGTCTTCGCCAGGATCCTGAGGGGCGAGATCCCGTGCAAGAAGGTGCACGAGGACGCGCACGTGCTCGCCTTCCACGACCTCTATCCCAAGGCGCCGGTGCATATCCTCGTCGTGCCCAAGGGCGCCTACGTCTCCCATGACGACTTCGCGGCCGGGGCGTCGGACGCCGAGATCACGGCCTTCACCCGCGCCGTCGGCAAGATCGCGCGCGAGGCCGGCTTGGCGGAGGGGGGCTATCGCCTGATCGCCAACACCGGCGCCGATGGCGGCCAGGAGGTGCCCCATTACCACGTGCACATCCTCGGCGGCGGCCCCCTGGGGCCCATGGTGAGCCGCTAGGGCGCGTTCCCCGGCGGATCGTCCAGCAGGGGGGCGAGCAGCGCGGCCTTGCGCGGCGCGAGCTCGGCGAGGCGAGCGCGGGCGCGAGCGGCGTCGAGGAACGGGCCGAGGGCGTCGCGCGGCAGGAGCGCCCGCGCCTCCCGCTCGACGGCCTCGCGCGCCTCGCGGGGGATCAGCGCCTCGGCCTCCGCCGCCGAGGTCGCGCGCAATTCGTCGACGCGGCCGTCGCGGCCCGAGGCGGCGCGGACCGCGTCGGCGCGGTCCGCGGCGTAGCCCGGCTCCCCGGC
>DASWKZ010000036.1:0-2038 GCA_036396355.1 Alphaproteobacteria bacterium | reverse complement strand
AGGCCCCGCCGTATAACCCGGGGCGATGCGGATTCTGTTCGTCACCTCGACCCGGATCGGCGACGCGGTCCTGTCGACCGGGCTCCTCGACCGCCTGATCCGCGCCCATCCCGGCGCCGCCGTCACCATCGCCTGCGGGCCGCCGGCGGCGCCCCTGTTCGAGGCGGTGCCGGGGCTCGAGCGCGTCCTGGTCATGGAGAAGCGGCCATTTGCCCGCCATTGGCTCGCTCTGTGGCGCCAAGCCGCCGCCACCCGCTGGGAGGTCATCGTCGACCTGCGTGGCTCGCCGGTGACGGCGCTTTTGCGCCATGGCCGCCGCCACGCCTGGCGTCCCCGGCGCACCGACGAGCACCGGGTGGTGCAGCTCTCGCGGCTACTGGGCCTCGACTCCCCGGCAATGCCCCGCCTGTGGACGGCGCCCCGCCACGAGGACGAGGCCCGCCGCCGGATGCCCCCGGGCGGGCCGGTGCTGGCCCTCGGTCCCACCGCCAACTGGCCGGGCAAGGAATGGCCCGCCGACCGCTTCGCGGCGCTGGCCGAGCGCCTGACGGCCCCGGACGGCCCGCTGGCCGGCGCCCGAATCGCGGTGCTCGGCGGGCCGGGGGAACGCGCCACGGCGCGGCCGCTCCTCGATGCCTTGGCCCCGGACCGCGCGATCGACCTCATCGGCACCGAATTGCTGGTCACCTTCGCCTGCCTCGGGCGGGCGGCGCTCTACGTGGGCAACGATTCGGGGCTGATGCACCTGGCGGCGGCGAGCGGCGCGCCCACCCTCGGCCTGTTCGGCCCCACCCGGGATGTCCATTACGCGCCGTTCGGGCCCAGATGCGCCGTCGTGCGCACGCCGGAATCCGCCGAGGCGCTGCTGCCGCCGGGCAGCGACGTGAATACCACCGGCAACCTCATGGGCGGGCTGACGGTGGCGGCGGTGGAGGCCGCCGCCCGGGGGCTGCTTGCCCGCGCCGGCGCCGCCGCCTGATGCGCCTCCTCCAGGTCATGTCGGGAGCCAGGGTCGGCGGCGCCGAGGCGTTCTTCGAGCGCCTGGTGCCGGCGCTCTCCATCGTCGGCATCGAGCAGCACGCGGTCATCCGCCACCACCGCGAACGCGCCGCGGCGCTGGCGGCCGCCCGGGTGCCGGTCACGCAGATGGGGTTCGGCGGTCCGCTGGATTTCTTCACCGGCCGCGCCCTCGGCCGCACCGTCCGCGCCTTCCGGCCCGACGTGGTGCTGAGCTGGATGAGCCGCGCCAGCCGCTTCGTGCCGGGCCCGCGCTTCCGCCAGCGCCATCCCTTCGTGCATCTGGGACGCCTCGGCGGCCACTACCCCCTCAAATACTACCGCCACTGCGACGCGCTGATCGCCAATACCCGGGGGGTCGCCGACTACATCGCCGAGGCCGGCTGGCCCGCCGACCGCATCCGCATCATCCCCAACTTCGTCGAGGCCCAACCCGCGATGCCGGTGGAGCGCGCCGAGTTCGCCACCCCCGAGAACGTGCCCCTTGCCCTGGCGCTGGGGCGGCTGCACCGGAACAAGGCGTTCGACGTGCTGATCCGGGCCCTGGCGGAGGCCCCGGAGGTGTGGCTGTGGGTGGCGGGCGAGGGGCCTGAGCGGGGCGCGCTGCGCCGCCTCGCGCGGCGGGCCGGGGTCGAGGGGCGCGTCCGATTCCTCGGCTGGCGCGACGACGTGCCGGCGTTGTTGCAGGCCGCCGACATGCTGGTCTGCCCGTCGCGCGTCGAGCCGCTCGGCAACGTCGTGCTGGAGGCCTGGGCCTGCCGGCGTCCGGTCGTCGCCGCTGCTGCCGCCGGACCCCGGGAGCTGATCCTCGACGGCAAGACCGGCCTGCTGGTTCCGGTGGAGGACGCCTCGGCCCTCGCCGCGGCGATGACTCGCGTCGTCAACGAACGGGTCCTCCAGAATACCCTCGCCGACGCCGGACACGCGGCCTATAAGGCATCCTTCACGCGCGAGGCCGTCATCCTCCGCTACCTCGACGTGTTCCGGGAGTTCACCTCCTGATGTGCGGCATCGCCGGCAT
>DASWKZ010000035.1:0-5028 GCA_036396355.1 Alphaproteobacteria bacterium | reverse complement strand
AGCCTCCGCGCCGGCCGGACTACCTTCGAGTCCGTCTCACCGCCCCGCGTTGAAAGGACGTCCGTGAAGATCGTGGTTCTCGGTGCCGGCCTCATCGGGGTCAGCACCGCCTATCACCTTGCCCGTGCGGGTCACCGGGTGGTGGTCATCGACCGCCAGCCGGGGCCCGGCCTGGAGACGAGCTATGCCAATGGCGGCCAGCTGTCGGCGTCCCACGCCACCCCGTGGTCGAACCCGCAGACCCCGCGGCGGCTGCTGGCCTGGTTCGGCCGCGCCGATGCGCCGCTGGCCTTCGCCCTGCGCTGGGACCCCGCCATGTGGGGCTTCTTCCTGCGCTTCCTCGCCCAGTGCCGGGCCGCGCGCAGCGACGCCAACGCGGCCACGGTCCTGAGGCTCGCGCTCTACAGCCGCGCCCGGCTCGCCCAGCTGCGGAGCGAGACCAGCATCGCCTTCGACGCCGAGGACCGGGGTATCCTGCATATCTACCGCAGCGCGCAGGAACTCGAGCGTGCCGCCGCCGCCGCCGAGCGATTCCGCCCCCTCGGCCTCGAGACCGAGGATCTCAACGCCCGCGCCTGCGTCGCCCTCGAGCCGGCGCTCGCCGGCGTCCGCGAGACCCTCGCCGGCGGCATCTACAGCCCGGGCGACCTGTCCGGCGATGCTCACGCCTTCACCATGGGTCTGGCCCAGCTCTGCGCCGATGCCGGCGTCGAATTCCGGTTCCGGACCAGGGTGACGCGGCTCGCCCGGATGGGCGGGCGCATCACCGGGGCGATGACCGACCGGGGCATGGTGACCGCCGACCGCTACGTCCTGGCGCTCGGCAGCTACAGCCCCCTGCTGCTCGCGCCCCTCGGCATCCGCCTCCCCGTCTACCCCGCCAAGGGGTATTCGGCGACGGTGCCGGTCAAGGGATCGAATCTTGCGCCCCGGGTCTCGCTCACCGACGACGACCGCAAGATCGTGATGAGCCGCCTCGGCGACCGCCTGCGCATCGCCGGCATGGCCGATTTCAACGGTTACAACACGGACGTGGTCGGCGCCCGCGCGCGGGCCGTGCTCAGGGCCGGCCTCGAGCTTTTCCCGGACGGCCTCGACGCCGACGCCGCCGAGTTCTGGGCCGGGCTCAGGCCGCTGACCCCCGACGGCGTGCCCATCATCGGCCCCACCCGCTATCCCAACCTGATTCTCAACACCGGCCACGGGACCCTGGGCTGGACGCTGGCCTGCGCCTCCGGCCGCATCGCCGCCGACATCGCCACCGGCGCCGAGCCGGAGATCGACGTCTCGGACATCGGCCCCGACCGCTTCTGAACCCGTCCCGGTCGTCAGGCCTTCGGGTTCTGATCGAGATAGGCGCTCACGATGTCGTCGGCGGTGGCGCACCACACGCCCTCGTGGCCGCGGATGTAGGAGAGCGCCTCCTCGAGCGCCCCGATGCGGTGGGGCACGCCGATCACGAAGGGGTGGATGGCGATGGGCATGACCCGCCCCGACCCCTCTCCCTCGCGGTAGAGCGTGTCGAAGGCGCGCCGGAGCATATCGGCGTAGTCGGCCGGCCTGTAGCCGCGCCGCTGGAACGCCCCCTTGTCGTGGGTCTCCCCGCCGAAGGGAAGCGCCACCATGGGCCCGCCGCCGCGGCGCGGCACGTCGAGCAGGAACGGCTGGTCGTCGTTGAGCCAGTCGGCGGTATAGACGATCCCCTCGGCGGCCAGATGCTCGAGGGTGTCCCAGGTCTCGGCCATGGAGGCGCCCAGCCAGCCGGTGGGTCGCACTCCCCAGGCCCGCTCGATGGTGGCGAGGGTGGCCGCGATCACCGCGCGTTCGCGATCGGCGGGAATCTCGTTGAGGGGCCGGGAATTGGACTGGCAGTGGCCGATCACGCCCCAGCCGAGGCCGCGCGCTCGCTCCACGATGCGGGGATGGTGTTCGCAGACCTCGGCGTTGAGGGCGGCCGTGCCCGGGACGCCGAGCCGGTCGAGCACCTCCATGACCCGGAACACGCCCACCCGGTTGCCGTAATCGGTCCGCGACCAGGCCGGGATATCGGGCACCCGCCCCGAGGACTGGGGCACCGGCTCGTCGAGCGGGAAGAACTCGAGGTTGACGTTGACCCAGACCGCGAGCCGGGCGCCGCCGGGCCAGGTGATCCTCGGGCGGTCGATGGCGGCGACGTAGGGAAACGGCCCATAGGCGCGCGGCTTCATCGGCGTCCCCCTCCCCGCTCCGTTGGCACCGGGACCCGGCGCCCGATTCGGGCGCCATGGTACGGTCCGGGACCCCCGGCTACAATGGCCGCAACGCAGCGAGGGAGGACCCATGGAGATCGAGGGGGGCGTCGCCATCGTCACCGGCTCGGCGACGGGGATCGGCGCGGCGACGGCGAGAGCCCTCGCCGCCCGCGGCTGCCGGGTCGTCGTCAACTATACCCGGAGCGAGGCCGAGGCCGGGGCCACCGCCGCCGCCTGCGGCGAGGCCGGGGTGGAAGCCATCAGCGTCCGCGCCGACGTTTCCAGCGATGCCGACTGTCGCGCACTTACGGCGGCGACCTTCGACCGCTGGGGGCGGATCGACGTGCTGGTGAATAACGCCGGCATCACCAGGTTCGTCGCCGGCACCGACCTCGACGGGCTCACCGCCGAGGACTTCCAGCGCATCTACGCGGTCAACCTCATCGGGCCCTACCAGATGGCGCGGGCCTGCGCGCCCCACATGAAGGCCTCGGGCCGCGGGGCCATCGTCAACGTCTCTTCCACCGCCGGCGTGTTCGGCACCGGCAGCTCCATCGCCTATGCCGCGTCCAAGGGCGCGCTCAATACTCTCACCCTGGCGCTGGCCCGCGTGCTGGCGCCGGAGATCCGGGTCAACGCCGTTTGCCCCGGCTTCGTCCAGACCCGCTGGCACCTCGCCGCCCGCGGCGAGGCGGCCTACGCCGCCCATGTGCGCGAGTGGGAGGAGATTGCGCCCCTCAGGAAGGCCGCCACCCCGGAGGACGTGGCCGGGACCATCCTCTCCTTCATCGAGGGGCCCGACCTGGTGACCGGCCAGCTGCTGGTGGCGGACGCGGGCGCGAGCCTCGGCGGCCGCGCCCGCCGCTGACGCGCCCCGCGGGGCGCCCCTGGTTCCCCCGGTCCGGCTTGGCCGGCTTCAGTTCCAGGGCCCCAGCAGCGGTTCCCCGCAATAGGTATCGCTGAGCGGCTCCACGGTTTCCGGCCACTTGCCCGGGGTCACCTTGCGGCGCTGCGAGGCCGGGCGCGGTTTGCCGTCCCAGCCCACCTGCTCCATGTAGTAGTAGAGTTGCAGCGCGTGGCCGTCGGGATCGAACACGACCATGGTGTGGTCCATCCCCGGCGTCATCTCGGCCGGGAGCTCGCGCGTCCGGTATCCCCTCCCCTCGAAGAACCGGATGGCATCCAGGAGCTGCTGGTAGTTGGCGAGCTGAAGGCCGAAGCCCATCATCGAGGTATGGGCGGAGAGCCCGAGCTTCTCCCTGAGCGCGATCGGCGCCAGCACCAGGGAGTGGTGCTCGGTGTTGTTGCGCAGGAAGGCCACGCGCTCGCCCTGGCAGCGGGTCTCCTCGGTGGGGATGAAGCCGAGCCGTCCCTCATAGAAAGCGAGGGATGCGGCCAAATCCTTCACGAACAGCCCCACCGGCCCGATCTTCACCACCTTGAACGGGCGCGGCATCGTGATGCCCTGGACGTCGTGGTCGAAGGGCAGATGGTCCTCGGTGTGGCGGTAGCCGCTCAGGAGGTCCACCCCCTTGGCCAGCGCGTCCTCGACCTCCCGGTACTCCGGGATCTGGGGCAGGTCGGGAAGGTCGTGGAAGGCCCGGTCGTGCATGTCCCACGGCTTGGAATGCCCGGTCCAGCCGATCTGCTCGATCCCGTAGAACAGCTCGTTGATGTGCCCGTCCGGGTCCTCCACGTAGGTGTGCCAGTTGGAGCCCGGCATGTCGCGGCCGGTGCGCACCATGGGGCAGCCCTCGGTAATGAGCCACTCGTGGCCCTCCACCACCTCCCGGAGGCTGCCCACCTGCCAGGTGATCTGGTTGATGGTGTTGCCCGGATAGAACCGCTTGCCCTCCTTGTCGCCTGCCATGCGGAAGCGGTGGTTGTAGAGCACGAGGGCATGGTGGTCCGAATGGAAGCGGGTGAAGTACCCCTTGCAGTCCCCGAATTCCCTGAATTCGGGCGGAGTCTCCTTGCCCTTGAAGGGGTCGCGTATGTCGACGATCTTGAAGCCCGCGAGATCCGTGTAGAAGCGGATCATCGCGGCCTGGTCCTGGCTGTTGATGCCGAAATGCCCCAGCCGGCGGATCTTGAAGGGGTGGTCCATGAGGATCCCGCCGACGTCGAACTTGCCGTTGGCCGCAGCCATCGCGTCTTCCCCCGAATCTCTGGGTTTCCGCCGGGAACCCGGGCGCTCAGGCCTCCTGGATCACCTTGCCGGCGAGGTCCGTGATGCGGTCGACGGTGATGAGCACCGCGGCGCCCTTCCTGTCCGGGTCCTTCTCCTGCTCGGGCGGCACCACCCGTTCGTAGACCTTGTCCCGCTCGGCGCCGTCGGCGACGACGCGGGCGGTCCCGTAGAAACGCCAGACCGCGCCGCGCGGAAACTGCTCGGTCTTGGCCGGGTTGCGGTAATAGACCACGACCTTGGGATTGGCCTTGAGATTCGCGATCGCCGTGCGGTGCGAGCGCTCCCAATAGGCGAGCCGCGTGGCGTCGTACACCATCATCGAGCCCTTGGGGCTGATCTGGGGGTTGCCGTCGGGATCGGCGGTGCCGAGAAGGCACGGCACCCCATCCTCGTAGGCGCGGTTGATCACCGTCATGTCGCCGTTCATGTCGATGGCCATGCTGTCCTCCCTTGGCCGTCTCGATCTATTCCGCGGCGGAGCGGACCCCGCCCGGGCGATAGGTCCCGCAGAGCGTCCGCCACTTCTCGGCGCGGGCCTTCTGGGCCTTGTCCACCTCCGCCGGAACCTCGACGAAGGGCGGGCGGAGCGGCCCGGGATCGCAATAG
>DASWKZ010000034.1:0-14058 GCA_036396355.1 Alphaproteobacteria bacterium | reverse complement strand
GCATCGTCGGCCCGCCGGGCAGCGGCAAGTCGACCATCGCCCACCTGATCCCCCGCTTCTACGATGTCACCGGCGGGCGCATCACCATCGACGGCCAGGACATCCGCGACGTGACCCTGGATTCGCTTCGCGAGGCGGTGGGCGTCGTGCAGCAGGATACCTTCCTCTTCACCACCACGGTCGACAACAACGTCGCCTATGGCGACCTCACCGCCGACCGGGAGCGCATCGTCAACGCCACCGAATCGGCCCAGCTGCACGACTACATCGCGCGGTTGCCCCTCGGCTATGAGACCTTGGTGGGAGAGCGGGGCCTCACCCTCTCGGGGGGCCAGCGCCAGCGGCTCTCCATCGCGCGTAGCATCCTGCTCACTCCCGCCATCATCGTGTTCGACGATTCCACGGCGTCCATCGACGCCGCGACCGAGCACCGCATCCACGCCGCCCTCAGGGAGCTCGCCCGGGACCGGGTCACCATCATCATCTCCCACCGGCTGGGCTCGCTCATGCACGCCGACGAGATCCTGTTCATCGAGGGGGGGCGCATCGTCGAACGCGGACGCCACGGGGAGCTGCTGGCCCGGGGCGGTAGGTACAAGGCGCTCCACGACCTCCAGCTCGAGTTCGGCGGCGATCCCGGCATCGTGCCCGGCGGGCCGACGCCGGTCGGCGAGTGAGGCGGGGACGGCTACGCCATGTCGATCATGCCCCATACCCTGGCCCGTCCCGTCTCCGCCCCGGGTGGCCCCGAGGGCCGCCTGACCGACGAGATCGACGAGCGCATCTTCGGGGCCGCCTTCGACGGGCGGGTGATCCGCCGCTTCCTCGGGTTCATGCGGCCCTACCGGCCCCGGCTCGCCCTGGCGCTCGCGGCCGTCGTCGTCTTCACCCTGACCCAGCTCTCGATCCCCCTGGTGATCCGGGCCGCCGTCGACCGCGCCCTCGGTCCCGACGCCATGGATGGCAGGATTCTCGATGTCATCGTGCTCGCCTTCGTCGGCATTATCGCCATCAACATGGCCGCCATGTACGTCCAGGAGACCATCGTCGGCAAGACGGCGGAGCGGATCCTCTTCGATCTCCGTCGGGCGATGTATACGCACCTGCAGCGCCTCTCCATGTCCTTCATGGACCAAACCGAGGTCGGTCGCCTCATGTCCCGCCTCCAGGGCGATGTCGGCGCGCTCCAGGAATTCCTCGATACCACCGTCACGTCCATCGGTGACATCCTTCTCCTGTTCGGCATCGTCACGGTGCTGCTGTCTCTCGACCTGCAACTTGGCCTGTTGACGCTTTCGGTGGTGGTGGCGCTCCTGATCGTCCGCATGATCTGGCTGCCCATGGCCAAGAAGGCCTTCATGCGGGCGCGCCAGACCAGCTCCATCGTCAACGGCGCCCTGGCCGAGAACGTCAACGGCGTCCGCACGGTCCAGGGGATGATCCGCGAGCGGGTCAACTTCGAGCGCTTCAAGGTGAAGGCGGCGGACAATCTCGAGGCCCACCTGCGGGCGGCGCGGTACTCCCAGGTCATGGTCCCCATCGTCGACACGCTGACCGGCGCCGCCATGGCCATCGTGGTGGTGGTGGGCGGCAACATGGTCCTCGGGGGTAGCCTCGAGCTCGGCGTCATGGTCGCCTTCATCTTCTACGTGCAGCGGTTCTTCGACCCGATTCGCTCGCTCACCATCCAGTACAGCGTCATGCAGCGGGCGATGGCATCGGGCCAGCGCATCTTCGAGGTGATGGACGTGCCGGTGGACGTCCGGGATCGGCCCAATGCCGTGGAGCTCGCGGATATCGATGGCGCGATCGAGCTGCGGAACGTCACCTTCGGCTATCTGCCGGGCCAGCCGGTGCTGGACGACATCACGTTCCGGGTGGAGCCGGGCGAGACCGTTGCCCTGGTGGGGCCGACCGGGTCGGGGAAGACCAGCATCACGTCGCTGATCCATCGCTTCTACGACGTCTGGGCGGGGGAAGTCCTGGTCGGGGGCCATGACGTCCGCGACGTCACCCAGCGCTCGCTCGGCAAGAAGGTCGGCATGGTGCTGCAGGAGCCTTTCCTGTTCACCGGCACCATCTTCGAGAACATCCGCTATTGCACCGAAGGGGCCACCCGGGAGGACGTGATCCGGGCGGCCAGGGCGGTGGGCGCGCACGACTTCATCGAGCGCCTGCCCCGGGGCTACGAGACCATGGTCGAGCAGCGGGGTGGCAATCTCTCCCTGGGCCAGCGCCAGCTCGTCAGCTTCGCCCGCGCCATCGTCGCCGATACGCCCATCCTCCTGCTGGACGAGGCCACGGCCAGCGTCGACAGCTACACGGAGCGGCAGATCCAGCTCGCCCTCAAGCGCCTGCTCGAGGGCCGCACCGGGCTCGTCATCGCCCATCGGCTCGACACCGTCCGCGGCGCCGACCGGATCATCGTGCTCAACCAGGGGCGCATCGTGGAGACCGGCACCCACCGGGAGCTTCTCGCGAGGCGCGGGCTCTACCACCGCCTCTATTCCATGAACTACGCCTCCTTCGACGATATCCCCGCGGAGCTGATCGGGGCAGCCGGCGGCGATCGCTCGACGTGACGCGGCCCGGAGGGTCTTACGGGGCGCGGCCGAGGCCCGATGCCCGACCGGATCCTCAGCCCTCGAGGAAGGATGCCAACCTCCGCCGCTTCCCCTGTCCCCACAGCCACGCGGCGAGGCAGACCACCGCGCCCACAGCGATCGGCCAGTGCCAGCCCAGGTGCTCCGAAAGGGCACCCATGACCAGCGCGCCCGTCGCGGGTCCGGCACGGAAGATGAGCCCGTAGATGCTGATGACGCGGCCGCGGAGGGCCCCTTCCACCGCGTGCTGGACCAGGGACTGGCAGGCGATGCCGGCCGTCGACATGGCGAAGCTGGCGACGGCGAGCGCCAGCACGGCCAGCCAGAACGCCGGCGCGAAGGCGAAGGCGAGCAAGGCGATCCCCATCAGGAGCGTGTTGGCGATGGCCACCCCGGTGAGCCCGGTCACGTGTCCGCGCTGGGCGATCACGAATCCGCCCACCATGGCGCCGAGTCCCATGCCGGAGGTCATCCAGGCAAGCCCGCTGGCCCCGGTGCCGAACACGGCGCCGGCGAATCCCGGCAGCAGGTCGCCCACCGGGCGCGCGAACAGCGCCGTGACGAGAAGCAACAGCAGGATCGGTCCGATGCCGGGGTGGGCGACCACGTAGCGGTAGCCCTCCATTACCTGGGCGGTGAGCGATGCACGGCTGCGCGAGATCGCTTCCCGGTAGGGGAGGCGCAGGCGAATCAGCACGAACAGAAAGACGACGAAGGTTGCCGTGTTGAAGGCGAAGGCGTGGCCGATCCCTCCCTTGACGATGATGATGCCGGCGATCGCCGGGCCTATGAAGCGCGCGGTGTTGAAGAGGACGGAGTTGAGGGCGATGGCGGCCGGCAGATCCTCGTGGGGAACCAGGCTCGGAATCAGCGCCTGCCGAGCGGGGTGGCTCCAGGCGTTGAGGCAGCCGCGGGCGCCGGTGAGGACAAGGAGGCTCCAGATGTCGATGATCTCCGCGAAGGTCAGGGCCGCGAGGCTCGCCGCCTGCCCCATGAGGATGGCCTGGGTCCCGATCGACATGCGCAAGCGATCGACCCGGTCGGCGTAGGCGCCGCCGAGGGGGCTGAACACGATCGCCGGGGCGAGCTCGGCGAAGGCGATGATGCCGAGCCAGGTGCCGGATTCCGTGAGCTGCCAAGTGAGCCACCCGACGGCGACCCGCTGCACCCAGTTGCCGATGAGGGAGACGAGGTCGCCGCCGGCGAAGCGGCGATAATCCCCGTGCCGGAGCGCCCGCGCGATCCCGCCCGCCTTGAGCTGTTTCAGGATGCGCATGTCCGGGGATCGGGTTCGGCGGTTTGATGCGGTTGCTTCATCGGGGACACGGCTCGACGGGGGCGGGAAAGCGGGGCGGAACGGCCAAGGGTGGAGGGCCGCCCCCACAGTAGCCCAGAACCGGCCCGGCCGTCCGTTGTCAAAGGGGCGTCATGGGGCACCGGGGCCGCCGTCGGGCGGCTGATCCGACGTCCCTAAAGGCCGCTCACCAGAATCCAGGAGATGCCAAGGGGAGCCACATAGCGGCAGACGATCCGCCACAGGCCGATCCAGGGGAAGGGATGGGCGCCGTCGCTGGTCGCCTCGGCGGTTGCCCGCGGCAGGATGACCCAGCCGACGAAGACCGAGATGGCGATGCCGCCCAGCGGGAGCAGGACGTTCGAGGCGACGTAGTCCATAATATCGAAGATCCCCTTGCCGGCGATCTGGATGTCGCTCCAGACCCCGAGCGAGAGGGACGCCGGGATGCCGAGAAGAAAGATGGTGACGCCCACGAGGGCCGCGGCGCGTCTCCGGCCCATGCCGCGCTCGTCGACGAGATAGGCGACGACCACCTCCAGCAGCGAAACCGCCGAGGTGAGCGCGGCGATCACCAGGAGAATGAAGAACAGCACCGCGAAAACGGCGCCCGCCGGCATCTGCGCGAACACCGCGGGCAGGGTGATGAACACGAGTCCGGGGCCGGCCGCGGGATCGAGGGAGAACGCGAACACGGCGGGCAGGATGACGAGGCCAGCGACGAGGGAGACCAGGAAATCGCAGAAGGTGACCCATAGGGCGGAACGCGGGAGGTCATCCTTACGGGATAGGTAGGAGCCGTAGGTGATCATCGCGCCCATGCCGAGGGAGAGCGAAAAGAATGCCTGGGCGAGAGCGCCGTTGAGTGTCTGGGCGCTGATCTTGGAGAAGTCGGGCGCGAGATAGAACAGGACCCCTTCCATCGCTCCGGGAAGGGTCAGCGAGCGCACCGCCAGCACGATCAGGATGATGAACAGGACCGGCAGCAGGACCGTGCAGGTCCGTTCGATGCCCGCGTGCACGCCGCCGGCCACGATGCCGACGGTCAGGATCATGAAGATCATGTGGTAGAGAACCGGCTCGACCGGATCGGCGGAGAACGCTCCGAACACGGCGCCGAGCGCGTCGGGATCGGAGGTGGCCAGAACCCCGGTGACGGCCTTGACTACGTAGGCGATCGTCCATCCGGCGACCACGCTGTAGAAAGAAAGAATGATGAAGGCGGCGGCGATCCCCATGAATCCCACGACCGGCCAGGCGCCGCCTCCGAGGCGGGCCAGGGCTCCGACCGGATTGCGCTCCGCAGCGCGGCCGATGACGAATTCGGCGAGCATGACGCTCACGCCGATGGTGAACACGATGGCAAGGTAGACCAGAACGAACGCCGCCCCGCCGTACTCGCCGGCCATGTAGGGGAACTTCCAGACGTTGCCGAGCCCCACGGCCGAGCCGACCGCGGCCAGGATGAATCCGAATCTCGAACCCCAGTGGGCGCGGCCCAAGCGAATCTCTCTCATTTTCCCCCCGATGCGAACACGGCCCCCGGATTTGGCCGGTGAAGGATAATCGGATCGCCCGGGGCGGTGAAGGGAAGCTTGCCCGGGGGTTCGGCATGCGGGAGGTCTGTGACGGGCCGCCGGTCGGGGCGGGTTCCCCGCCGGCCCTCGAGGGGTCGTCGGCGGCCAGCGGTTCCAATATCCGTCGGACCACGGCCACATCCTCGCGAGATGCGGCGGTGGCCATCCAAGGATGGAGAACCACGCCTCGAGACATTGGCCAAGACCTCTCCGGCCCGACATTCGGAGTTACTTCCGGCGCACCCAAATAACGCCCCCGGCGTTACATTTTGTTAACTTTTGGGGGCTACTCGTAGCCAAGTTTTTAGTACCGGTCCGCCAGGGCGTTCCGGTTTTCTCTTGAACGATTGAGAGGAGCCCCGTGATGGCTACCAGGTCCAAGGCAAGGAAGATGTCGCGCACGGCCAAGAAGCCGCGAGCGAAGAAGGCGACCATGCGCCGGTCGGCGGCGAGGGGTCGCTCGGCGCGCGCCCGCGCCTCCGTGCGCAAATCGACGCGCAAGCCCGCCAGGAAGAAGATGGCGGTGAAGAGGGCGGTTGCCCGCAAGAGCCCCGCCAGGAAGCGGAAGGCCAAGAAGGCGACTGCCCGGAAGACGGCGGCCCGCAGGAGCCCGGCCCGCAAGAAGGTCGCGCGGAAGGTCGCTTCGAGGAAGATGGTGCGCAAGGCCGCGCGCAAGCGCCGCGCGACCCCGAAGAACCCGGTTCACAAGCAGCTGGCGAGGCTTCGCCGCAAGCTGAAGAAGAGCCCCATGGCCAGGAAAAAGAGGCCGCTGCGCGCCCGCAGGGCGGTTCGGCGTCCGCTGCGCCGGGCGGCATAGGTGCACGGCGCCGGCCGGTGCCGGCGAACCGGTTGCGAAAACGGCGGTCCTCGGGCCGCCGTTTTTGCCTGCGGTCGTGCCGCGGCGACGCGAGGGCGGGGGATCAGGCCTTAGCGTCGGGCGCCAGGTTGGGCGCCTCGGCCATCTCCGCCGCCTGCTGGGAGGTGCGGAGCAAAGGAACAAAGGCAGTCTGGGCCTCGACCGGAACGGGATCGCGACGCGGCATGCGGTAGAGGCAGAACCCGACGAGCAGCGCGTAGGTCAGGGCGAACATCGCGAACATCGCCGCCGGCGACAACGCGTCCATCACGAAACCGGCGGCGAGGGGCCCCAGCACGGCGCCCACGCCGAACACCAGCACCAGTCCCCGCGTCGCCTCGAGAATCTCTTCGGGGTCGAGCATGTCATGGGTGCGGGCCACGGCCAGCGAGTAGAGTGGGAACATGGCGGCCCCGAACAGGGCCGAGAGGGCGATCAACGGCGCCATCCAGCGGCCGGCCACCGCGAAGACCGCGACCGCCGCGACCATGGCCGCGGCCGCCGCCGCGGTGATGATCTTGCGCCGATCCCGGCGGTCGGACAACAGGCCCACCGGCCACTGGGCCAGCATGCCGCCAAGGATGGTCACGCTCATGAAGGCGGCAATCCCGCTTTGCGACAGCCCGATATTCTTGGCGAAGACCGGACCCATCCCCCAGAACGAGCCGGCGATGAACCCGCTGGCGAGGCAGCCCACGACGCCGACCGGGGAGGCCCGGTACAGACGTCCCAGGGTCAGGCCGGTGGGCTCCTGGGGCGCCGGCGCCTCCACCCGCGCCAGCACGATCGGCACCAGCGACAGGGCGAACAGGATCGTCACCAGCCCGAACAGCTGGAACTCCCTCGGGTCGTAGAGGACCAGGAGGAACTGGCCGACGGCGACGGCCAGGAGGTTCACGGTCATGTAGACGGAAAAGACCCGGCCGCGGAGCGCCGCCGGGCTGCGCGCATTGAGCCAGCTCTCGATCACGAGGTAGAGCCCGACGATGCAGAACCCGGCCGCGAGACGCAGGATGCCCCATACCAGCGGGTCGACGAAGATGGCGTGGGTCACCGCGATCGCCGCGAGGAGCGCCGACAGGGCGGCGAAGGTGCGGATGTGGCCGACCCGCAATACCGCGTGCACGCAAAGGAACGAGCCGCCTATGTAGCCGAGGAAATAGGACGACATGATCAGGCCCGTGGTCGACAGGTCGAACTCCTCGAGGCTGGCACGCACTCCGAGGAGCGTGCTGAACAGGCCGTTGCCGAGCAGGAGGATCGCCGTTCCGGCGAGGAGGATGCCGATGGTTGCCATGTCCGTAGAGGGAGTCCCGGAAGGTGGTGGCTTGCGATGCCGACGTGGGGACGGGGGGACCCATGTCGTTCAGGCAGGTGCCGACGACCCGGTCCCGCCTCCCCAAGGCTCGACCCTCCGTGGAAGGTAACCGCGCGGGGGAGATTCGCAAAGGATTTGGCGAGGCCCGGCGCCGATCAGGTCTCCTTCTCCGGGTGGAGGCCGGAGGGCAATGAAGGTTCCGCTTGCCGGGCCATCGCCGGGGCGGCGGCCGCGCGGTCGAGCCGGCCGACGTCGAGCACCGGCGATGCATCGATGCGGTCGGCGTCCATGAGATGGGCCAGATGCTGCAGCGCCGAGAGAATATGAGTCTGCTGCCACGGCGCCAGCGCCTCGAACGCTTCCTGCAGGCGATCCTGGAGCATGGCGGGGGCGGCATCGAGCACCCTCCGCCCCGCCGCCGTGAGGGAAACATCGACCTTGCGCCGATCCGCGGCGTTGCGCCGGCGCTCGGCGAGCCCGCGCCCCTCAAGGCGGTCGACCAGCGTGGTCGCCGTCGCCTGCGACAGGTTCATCTCCGCGGCGATGGCGCCGATGGTCGCGCCGGGGGCGGCGCGCACCGTCTGCAGTACCAGGACCTGGGACGCGGTGAGGCCGGTCCTTCGCGCCAACTCCTTGGCGTGGAGGTCGGTCGTCCGGATGATGCGGCGCAACGCCACCAGCACGTCGTCGTAGGGGCCCATCCTAACCACTCAAGGTTGCATTGGGGGGTCGCCGCTCGCGTAGGCGGCCAAGTCCGTCGAGGAACCTCCGCCGGCCGCGGCGCACCCGAACCGATTGCATTGACATGGAATGCAAAATTGCGGCCTCCGTAAGGAGTCCTGACGGCTATGCTAATCTAAGCCATGGAAATATAGAATATTTTTCTAGGACGGGCGGTTGACAATTCCATCGATTTTCAAAATAGTCATTACCGTTCCGATCAACCATAAGAGGGCCCGTCGTGCCGGCAGCGGCGCGGCGACGGCAGGATGTCACCGAAGGACGACCCAGAGATTGAAATTCGCCCGCCACGGGACCGCGATGGGCGGGCCGTCCACAGGTTGATCGCCGAATGCCCCCCCCTCGATCCCAATTCGCTCTACTGCAATCTGCTGCAATGTACCCATTTCGCCGACACCTGCGCGGTTGCCGAGGGCGGGCGCGCGGTGGTCGGATTCCTGTCCAGCTACGTTCCGCCGCGTGACCCCGAAACACTGTTCGTGTGGCAGATCGCGGTCCGTGGGGAGATGCGCGGGCGGGGAATTGCAAAGCGGATGCTGTTCGACGTGCTTGCGCGTCCGGCTTGCAAGGATGTCCGTCGCCTGCAGGCGACGGTGACCGAGGCCAACGGCCCCTCGTCGGCGTTGTTTTCATCCATTGCCGCCGAGCTCGGCGCCGTCGAGACGCGTCGCCCGCTGTTCGCGCGCGATACCCATTTCGCCGATTCCCACGACACCGAGACTCTCATCGCCATCGGCCCCTTTGCGCCGATCCAACGAACCCCCCAGACGGAAGAAGTTTGACATGAAAGATATGACCGAAACCAAGATCCGAGACAACGAACCGGATACGGAGATATTCGACGCCCTCGAATCCGAGGTGCAATGCTATGCGCGGAACTTCCCCGCCATCTTCGATCGGGCGGAAGGCTCCTACATCTACGATCAGGAGGGGCGCCCCTATCTCGATTTCCTGGCCGGCGCGGGCAGCCTCAACTACGGGCACAACCATCCCGTGCTGCGGGAGAAGCTGGTCGAATACATCACCTATGGCGGCATCACCCACAGCCTCGATCTCCATACCGTCGCCAAGGAGCGGTTCCTCGATGCCTTCAACGAGCTGGTCCTGAAACCCAGGAACATGGACTGCGTGCTCCAGTTCACCGGCCCGACCGGCACCAACGCCGTGGAGGCGGCCCTCAAGCTCGCGCGCAACATCAAGGGCCGCCACAACATCCTGGCCTTCACCAACGGCTTCCACGGCGTTTCCCTGGGCGCCCTGGCGGCCACCGGGAACTCCTATCACAGGGACGCCGCGGGCCTCGCCCTGGCGAGCGCGACCCCCATGCCCTATGCCGGCTACATGGGCGAGGATGCGGATACGATCGCCTACATCGACAAGATGCTGAGCGACGGGAGCAGCGGTGTCGATCGTCCCGCCGCCGCCATCGTCGAGACCGTCCAGGGCGAGGGCGGACTCAATACCGCAAGCTTCGAGTGGCTGCGCAGGTTGGAGAAGCTCTGCCGCAAGCACGACATGCTCCTCATCGTCGACGACATCCAGGCCGGCTGCGGCCGTACCGGCAGCTTCTTCAGCTTCGACGAGGCCGGCCTCTCGCCGGACATGGTGACGCTCTCGAAGTCCCTGAGCGGCTACGGCCTTCCCTTCGCCGTGGTCGTGATCCGGTCGCAGCTGGACCGGTGGCGGCCGGGTGAGCACAACGGCACGTTCCGCGGGAACAACCATGCCTTCGTGACGGCGACCACCACCCTGTGGAACTTCTGGGCCGACGAGGGCTTCATCACGGATGTCCGTCGCAAGGGGGATATCGTCCACGGGCGGCTCGAGCGCATCGCCGACCGGTTGGGACCCGACGGGACCGAGGTCAGGGGGCGCGGCCTCATGCGCGGCATCCGCTTTCCGGGCGACGGCGTATCCCAGGCGATCGCCCGGGAGGCCTTCGACCGCGGCCTCATCATCGAGACCAGCGGGTCCGATTCGGAGGTGGTGAAATGCCTGCCACCCCTCACCATCGGCGAGCCGGATCTCCTCAAGGGGCTGGACATCCTGGAGGCGGCGGCCGTCGCCGTCCTCGAGGACAGCTCGGGATCCGACCGCGATGCGGCCTGACCGACATCGCCCGACGCGCATGGCCGGGAGGAACGACCGATGATCGTGAGGCACCTGCGGGAAGCCGCCGGCACCCGCCGGCGGGTCGTGACCAAGGGCTGGGAGAGCACGCGGCTCCTGCTCAAGGACGACGGCATGGGCTTCTCGTTCCATATCACGACCATCTATGCCGGGGCGGAGATTCCCATGTGCTACCGCCATCACCTCGAATCCGTGTACTGCATCGCCGGCGAGGGGGAGGTGGAGGCGGTGGACGAGGGGACTGTCCATGTCATCTCCCCGGGCACCATCTACATCCTCGACCGCCACGACCGGCATGTTCTCAGAGCCAAGACGGAGATGGTGATGGCCTGCGTGTTCAACCCGCCCCTCAACGGGCGGGAGGTCCACGACGAATCGGGCGCCTACCCCCTGGAGGCGGAGGGCGTCTGATGCAGTCCATGGCCCGGGATTCGCCCGCTGCGTCCGTGGCGCGTCCGGCCTCCGCGGGAGCGGGCCGCGGGGGGGACCCCTATGCCTCGCGCGTGGGGGCGTATCCCGAGCGGCGCCGGCGCCTCGATCCCGTGCTCTATGGCGTCCCCGGCGACGGCGACGTGCTGACGCCGCGGCAGGCCCGCGCCTTCCGCGACGACGGCTACCTCGTCCTCGCGGGCCTGCTGTCCGAGAAGCGGGTCGGGGCGCTCTCGGCGGAGATGCGGCGGCTGTTCGAGGATCCCGGCCTTCGACACCGCGAGGAGACGATCACCGAGCCCGGTAGCGACGTGACCCGGTCCGTCTTCCGGATCCACGAGCTGTGCCCGGTGTTCCGGGCGCTGGCCCGGGACCCGGTCCTGCTGGACATCGCGCGATTCATCCTCGGCGACGACGTCTATCTCCATCAGTCGCGCCTGAACTACAAGCCCGGTTTCGACGGCCGCGAGTTCTACTGGCATTCCGATTTCGAGACCTGGCACGTGGAAGACGGGATGCCGCGGATGCGCGCCGTGAGCATGTCGGTGCTCCTCAGCGACAACCATGAGTTCAACGGGCCGCTGATGCTGGTGCCGGGATCCCACTGGGTCTATCTCGCCTGCGTGGGCGAGACGCCCGAGGATCACTACAAGCGGTCCCTCAAGAGGCAGGAATACGGCGTGCCCGACCGGGGGAATCTGAGTGCGCTGATCGAGGAAGGGGGTATCGCCGTCCCCAAGGGCCCCGCCGGATCGGTGATCGTCTTCGACTGCAACATGATGCACGGCTCCAACGGCAACATCACGCCGTACCCGCGGAGCAATGCGTTCTTCGTCTACAACGCGTGCTCCAACCGGCTGGTCGCGCCCTTCGGCGGCAGGAAGCCGCGGCCGGCCTTCCTCGCGCACCGGGACTTCGCCCCCCTCCGGCCGCTCTGAGCTCGGCGGCGTCCGATGATCCTCGGCAGCTTCGTCGCCTTTCTCCTCGCGTTTCTCGCCATCGGGCTCGCGTCGACGACGCGAAGCCGCGGGACAAGCGAGGATTACTACCTCGCCAGTCGCGACGTGTCGCCCATGGCCGCCGGGCTCTCGGCCATCGCCACCAACAACAGCGGCTACATGTTCATCGGGGTGATCGGGTACACCTACGCTACCGGGCTGCCGTCCATTTGGCTGATGGTGGGCTGGATCCTCGGCGACTTCCTGGCCTCGCTGTTCGTCCACCGCAAGCTCCGCATCGCCTGCGCGGCGACCGACGAGGCCACCTTCGGGGGCGTGCTGAGCCGCTGGAACGGAACGGACTTCGCGCATTACAGGCGGGTTGCCGCCGTCATCACGGTGGTCTTCCTCGGCGCCTACGCGGCCGCCCAATTCAGCGCCGGGGGCAAGGCGCTGCACGCGCTGTTCGGTTGGGACCCGAAGACCGGCGCGGTCATGGTCTCGGTCGTCGTGGTGCTGTACTGCTTCGCCGGGGGCATCCGCGCGTCCATCTGGACCGATGTCGCCCAGTCCGTGGTCATGCTGACGGCCATGGCGGTCCTGTTCTTCACGGCCGTCGACGGCCTCGGCGGCTTCGGCGAAGCCTGGCGGCGCATGGGGGAGGTCCCCGGCTTCCTCGACTGGTTCCCGGGTGACCTGTTGCTGCCGGGCGCGGCCGGCATGGTGCTGTTCGTCCTCGGCTGGATGTTCGCGGGCCTCAGCGTCATCGGCCAGCCCCATGTCATGGTCCGGTTCATGGCTCTCAAGAGGGCCGGCCGCATGGCCGAGGTGCGCGTCTGGTACTACGGGTTCTTCACCGTCTTCTATGCCCTCGCCACCGGGGTGGGCATGCTGTCGCGCCTCTACCTGCCGGACCTCGCGGGGCTCGATCCCGAGCTGGCGCTTCCCACCATGGCGCGCGAGCTTCTGCCCCCCGTGGTGGTCGGCCTGATCCTCGCCGGCATCTTCGCCGCCACCATGTCGACGGCGGATTCCCTGATCCTGAGCTGCTCGGCGGCGGTGACCCATGATCTCGCGCCCCGCCGACTCGAGACCCCCCTCGAGATCAAGGGCGCCACGGTCCTGGTCACGGCGCTTGCCCTGGGGCTCGCGCTCTCGGAGAACGAGAGCGTGTTCAGCCTCGTGATCCTGGCCTGGTCGGTGCTGGCCTCGGCCTTCGCGCCGCTGCTCGTGGTCTATGCCGTCGGCGGACGTCCGGGCGAGGCGCTGGCGCTCACCATGTCGATCACCGGTGTTGCGGTCGCGCTTCTCTGGCGTCAGCTCGGCTGGCACGAGACCGTCTACGAGGGCATGCCGGGCATCCTCGCCGGAGCCCTCGTTTACCTGCTGCTGAAACGGGTGCTGGCGGAGCCCGCGGCGATCCGTGCCGCCGGATCGGGCGAAGGCGCCGCGCGCTGACCGCGGTCCGCCGCCGGCGTTTCCCTCAATGGGCCCCGTGCAGGTGCCTCGCCGGGGGCTTCGCGCCGATCAGCACGAAGGCGAGGCGGCACGGTCTGTCGCTCCGGTTCTCCCATCCGTGCCATGTCCCGCGCTGGACGAGGACGTCGCCGGCGCCGAGCGCGACCTCGTTCTCCCCGTCGAGCCTCATCACGCATTCGCCTGCGAGAACGATGCAAAAGTCCAGGGTGTCCGTCCGGTGCATGAACGCCTCCTTGCCGGGGGCGAGTTCGAGGATCCGGAAGGCCGTGCCGCGCGGCGGCGGGGCGATGCCCATCTCGCGCAGGGCGGGGTCCTCGCCGCCCTCGACCTCGGCCGGGGTGTCGTCGGTCACCCACATGAGGCAGCCCTTGTTGCCGGACGGCATGACCTTGACGTTGGTCATCTCCGCGTCATTGGTGACGATGGCATTGCCGTCGCCGTCGTGGCCGGTGACGATCCTGCGTATCTTCATCCTTGGACTCTCCCCTGTCTCGATCCAGCGGCGCTGGCTCACGCCCGGGTCGCCTGCTCGTAATAGCGAAGATCGACATAGCGCCCGGGGTCGGCCACCGGTCCGCCCGCGCCGTAGCGCGTGCGGAGATCCAGCACCGTGCGCACCCCGTCGGCGAGGATCGCGCCCTTGGGCGTCAGGCCGGAGCGCGGCGAAAGCAGGCTGTCCAGCACAGCATCCAC
>DASWKZ010000033.1:0-4887 GCA_036396355.1 Alphaproteobacteria bacterium | reverse complement strand
TCGTACCAGCGCAGGCCGTAGGGCGCCAAGGCCACGGCGTAGCGGAGCGCGGTCGGGAGGTCGAAGCGGCCGTTGGCGTCGACGGCGAGGTTGCGCCCGTCGCCGACCACGGCGAGCACCGCCTCGATGCGGGCGAGATCCTCGTCGAGGGCCGCGCCGCCGATCTTCATCTTGACGCATCCATAGCCGAGGTCGAGGTAGCGCCGCATCTCGTCCTTGAGCGCGCCCACATCCTTGCCGGGGTAGTAGTAGCCGCCCGCCGCGTAGACCCAGACTCGCTCGTCCACCTCGCTATTGCGATAGCGGTCGGCGAGCAGGCGGTAGAGCGGCACGCCGGCGATCTTGGCGACAGCGTCCCACACCGCCATGTCGATGACGCCGACCGCGACCGAGCGCTCGCCGTGCCCGCCCGGCTTCTCGTTGGCCATGACGGTCGCCCAGACGCGCTCGGGATCGAGATTGTCGCCGGATTCATCGAGGAGGCTCGCGGGCGCCGCCGCCAGCAGACGGGGAATGAACCGCTCGCGCAGGAGCCCGCTCTCGGCGTAGCGGCCGTTGGAGTTGAACCCGAAGCCGATGACCGGGCGGCCCTCGCGCACCACGTCGGTCTCCAAGGCGAGGACGCTCGCCGTCATCTGGGAGAAGTCGATGACGGCGTTGCGGATCTCCGACGCGATGGGGACCGCGCGCTCGTGGACGGCGACGATGCGCATGGGAAGCGCCTTCAGTCCGCCCTCTTCACGCGCGTCGCGGCGAGGGCGTCGAGGTCGGGCTCGAGGCCGAGGCCGGGGGCATCGGGGATGCGGAGCACCCCGTTCTCGGGCCTGGGCGGGTCCTTGAAGATGGTCTCGCCCACCGCGACGATGCCGAGGTGCCACTCCACCAGCCAGCCGTTGGCCATGCCCGCCATCAGGTGCATGTTGAACAGCGGCCAGCCGCCGCCATTGGCGATCGGCAGGTTGTAGGCCTGGGCGAGATGGGCGGCCTTGCGCGCCTCGGTGTAGCCGCCGCAATAGCAGACATTGGGCTGGAGGATGTCGACCGCCTGCTTCTCCACGTGCTCGCGCAGGCGCCAGCGGTGGCCCTCCATCTGCCCGGCGGCCAGCGGGATGCGGGTGGCGCGGCGGAGATCGGCGAGCGCCCGGGCGTCGTTCTGCGAGAGCGGCTCCTCGAACCAGGTAAGCTCGCAGTCCTCCACGGCCCGGCACAGGAGCTTGGCCTCGACCGGGGTGAACAGGTAGTTGGCGTCGATCATGAGGTCGATGTCCGGCCCGACGGCCTCGCGCACGGCGCGGATGCGCCGGGCGTCCTCCCGCCAGCCGCCGGCATCCACCGCCACCACCATCTTGAGGGCCTTGAAGCCGGCGGCGACGTGCATTCTCGCGGCTTCCGCCAACTGCCCGTGGTCGTATTGGGGAAAGCCGAAGGTGCAGTAGCACGGCACGTCTGCGCGCGCCCCGCCCAGGAGCCCGGTGACGGACCGTCCCTCGTGCTTGCCGATGATGTCCCACAGCGCGATGTCGAGGGCCGAGAGCGCCATGGAGACGGTGCCGGTCATGGCGCGCGGGTTGAGCCGGCGGTGCACGCGCGCGTGGATCGCCTCGAGGTCGCGGGGATCCATGTCGCGCACGGTCGCCAGCATGTCGGTCTCGAGCGCCGCGACCACCGAATTGGCGAGGAAATGCCCGGTGAGGCCGATGCCCGCGAGGCCCTCGTCGGTCTCCACCCGGCACACCACGAAATGGCGCTGCTCGGCCCGGCCGTAGCCGCGGATGCGGCCGGCGATCAGCGGCAGCTCCACGTCCACGGTATGGATGGAGGCCTTGATGTCCTTGATCTTCATGGGGGCGAACCTTCCTCGAGGGCGAGCAGGGGGCGAAGCTCGCGGCAATCGGCGACGGACTCTATCGCCAGCACGCGCGCGATCAAGCGCTCGGTGCGCCCGGCGCCGAGGACCGGGGCCATCAGGTCGCGGGCCTTGGCCGCGACCTCGTCCTCGGTCATGGGATTGGCGGCGGTGCCGCGCACATGGATCGTTTCACGTGAAACAGCGCCGGTGCCGGGCCCCTCGACGGTGAGCCTCCCGGCGCGCCGCGGCAGGGCGGGATCGGCCACCAGCACGATCTTCTCCCTCAGCGCCCGGACTGCGGGGTCCTCCATGCGGGCATAGTCGTGGGTCGAGGCGAAGCTGAGACCGCCGTCGATGAGCAGGACCGCCAGCAGGTGCTGGAGGCAGATGTCGGGCATGGCGCGGCCGTCCACGATATGGGCCTCGACCGCGGGCACCCGCGCCTCGATCCGGGTCACCCGGTCCGGCGTCAGCCCGTGTTCCGCCATCAGCGCCTCCAGCGAATCGAGGAGGGCCTGGCAGGGCGAGCCCACGGACCATTTCTTGATGTGGGCGTTCATGATCTCGAAGTCGCGCCCGAGCCCGTCCATGAGAGGGGACGGATCGCCGCCGAAAGCGGCGAAGAAGCCGCGCTCGCCGGAGAAGACGTCGTCGAGCCCGGTCATGCCGGCCTGGACCATGGTGGCGGCGGCGACGCCGTGCTCGGCGCCCATGCCGCCAAAGTCGAAGGCCTTTTCCACATGCTCGGAATCCCGCGCCCAGCAGCCGAGCCCCGAGGCCATCTGCGCGGTGTATGACAAGAGCCAGCGGCATTGCCGCGCATCGAGGCCGGCCAAGGCGCCGGCGGCGGCGGCGGCGCCGAACTTGGCGCCGAAGGCGTGGGTGGAGAATCCCTGCTTCCCGTAGAACCGTTCGACCCCGAGCGCCAGGTTGATCCGCGCGCCCACATCGTAGCCGAGGGCGACGGCGGCCAGGAGCGCTCGCCCCGAGGCGCCCTCGCGCTCGGCCATGGCGAGCGCCGCCGGCACCACGGCGCAGCCCGGATGGAAGAAGGCGCCGGGGTGGGAATCGTCGGTCTCGTCGGCGTGGGCCGTCATGCCGCCCGCGAGCGCGGCGTTGCGGGCGGTGGTGACGATGGCGGTGGCCGGCACCTGGGCTTCGGCGCGCCCGCCCAGCGCCGCGACATAGGCGACGGCGAGCCGCCCCGCCTTGAGACGGACCCCGGAGACCATGGCGGCGACGGTATCGAGGAGGTGGTGGCGGGTCTTGGCCGCGACCGCGCCGGGCAGGGGCGCGGCCAGGGCCCCCGCGATGTGGACGCTCAGCGCGTCCATGGCCGGGCTGACCTGGGGAGACGCCTCCGTCACGCCGGGACCCGTCCCGGCGTCAGTCCTCGAGCACCCGGCCCTCGGGTCTCATCCTGTTCATCAGCGCGTTCAGCTGGCGGAACAGGATCGGCCCCATCAGGCCCATCAGGGTGAACACGAAGAACAGGTCGACGATCCAGCTGTCGAAGAACCGGAACCAGTTGTTGTCGAAGATGATCATGGACTGGGACCAGAACTCCTCCATCAGGCGGCCGAGGATCAGGCCCATCACGAACGGCGCCGGCCCGAAGCCGTGGCGCAGCATGACGAAGCCGATGAGGCCGGAGATCAGCATCACCCAGACGTCGAAGGCCGCCTGGCTGAAGGAATAGGCCCCGATCATCGAGAACACGAACACCGCCGGCCACAGGATCTGACGCGGGATCAGGGTGACGCGGGCGAACAGCTTGGCCCCGGGCAGCCCGATGACAAGGAACGTGACGTTGGCGATGAACATGGCCGCGAAGATGGCGTAGATGAATTCCGGCGTCTCGCGCACCAGGTACGGCCCCGGGCGCATGCCGTGGACCATGAGGGCGGCGAGGATGATCGCCGTCGTGCCCGAGCCCGGGATGCCCAGCGCCAGGGTGGGCACCATGGCGCCGCCGGTGGCCGCGTTGTTGGCGGTCTCGGGCCCGGCGATGCCCTCGATGGCGCCCTTGCCGAACTCGGCCTTGTTGCGCGACCACCGCTTGGCCTCGTTGTAGCCCATGATGGCGGCGATGGTGGAGCCCTCCGCCGGCAGGATGCCGATGAAGGTCCCGATGATCGAGGAGCGCAGCATGGTGCCCCGGATCTTGAGGAAATCCGCCTTGCTGGGCAGCCGGATGGCCACCGACTTGATGCGCTCCATGTGCACGTTCAGCTTCTGCGACTGGTTGAGCATCTCGCTTATGGCGAACAGTCCGACCAGCACCGGCACGAAGCTGATGCCCTCCATGAAATAGGTGATGCCGAACACGAACCGCTCGACGCCGGTGGTGAGGTGGATGCCGATGGTCGAGACCAGCACCCCGAACAGGCCCGCGATGAGGTTGCGCAGCGAGGACTTGCCCGATATCGAGGCCAGCATGGACAGTCCGAACAGGGTCAGCGCGAAATATTCCGGCGGGCGGAAGCTCAGGGCGACCTTGGCGAGAAGCGGCGCGGCGATGATGAAGACGATGAGCGAGAACATGCCGCCCGTGACCGAGCTCACGGCGGCGATGCCAAGCGCGCGGCCGGCCTCGCCCCTCTGGGCGAGCGGATAGCCGTCGAGCGCGGTCGCCACCGCCGGCGGGGTGCCGGGGGTGTTGATCAGGATGGCGGTGATCGAGCCGCCGAAGGTGCCGGCGCAGTAGAGCGCGGCCATCATGGCGATGGCCGGGATCGGCTCGAGCTGGAGCGTGAACGGCAGCAGCAGCGCCACCGCCATGGTGGAGCTCAGCCCCGGCAGGGCGCCCACCAGCACGCCCAGGGCCACCCCGACGAGGATCAGGAAGAGGTTGTAGGGCTCGAAGATCAGGCTGATGCCCAGCAGGACGGGATCCATGTTCGTTCCTCAGCCCAGCCAGGGCTCCAGCAGTCCCGGCAGGAAATGGACCTGCAGGCCGTTCACGAACACCAGGTGGACGATCGCCGGGAAGATGGTTGCGAAGGGCAGGATCAACCAGACCCGGCGCTCGCCCCACA
>DASWKZ010000032.1:0-16320 GCA_036396355.1 Alphaproteobacteria bacterium | reverse complement strand
CGCCACCGCCTCGAGCCGGGGGCGGAGCGCCCCCTCGCCGACGATCCTCAGGTCCCAGTCGGGGTGGCGCGGGGCCAGCGCGGCG
The DNA here is from genome assembly GCA_036396355.1 of Alphaproteobacteria bacterium. Taxonomy (GTDB): domain Bacteria; phylum Pseudomonadota; class Alphaproteobacteria; order SMXQ01; family SMXQ01; genus DASWKZ01. Next base: position 16,235 of record DASWKZ010000032.1, on the reverse strand, counting down.
AAGGCGCGGATCAGGGTCTCGTGGTCCTTCTGCGCCTCCAGCCGGCCCACCGCCAGCAGCACCCGGCGGCGCCCGGGACGGCCCTTGGGGTCGGCCCGGTCCGGGGTCAAGGGCGAGACCGGGTTGGGAATCGCCACCATGCGGCGCCGCATCGCGCGCGGATAGAGCCCCCGGATCGTCTCGGACAGCACGGTGATCCGCGCCGCGCGCAGTCCGGCGGCGATGAAGGCCAGGTACTCGAGGGGCCGTCCGCGGTAGTGCCGGGGCACGATATGCTCGCTGAAGACGAGGGGAGTCCCGCGCCGCAAGGCCGCCATGGCCAGCGGCACGCAGGCGCTGTGCATGAACCCCACCGCCACCTCGGGCCTTGCTTCGGCGAGTACGCGCCGCAGCCCGATGGCGCGCCGGAGGGTCTCGACCGGGCCGCTGCGGCGGGACGTGTCCCCGATCCCGAGGCCCGTGTGGCGAATGCCGGGATGGAGAGGATAGAAGGACGAAACGCCCGGCGCGTCGAACGTCACCAGCGCCACCTCGTGGCCGCGTTCGGCGAGCGCGCCACCGACGGTGGCGAGGACCCGCTCCGCCCCGCCCCGCCCGTGGTGCAGGGTCTTGATGGCGAAGATCAGCCTCATGGCTGGGCGCCCGTCCGCGTCATCGCGCCGGGCCGGAGCCGGCGGGGGCTCTCGCCGCTACGGCCTGACCCGGTCATGGCAGTACGCGACGAACCGGTCGATCGCCTCCGCGGGCGTCAGCGCCTCGGTGTCGAGCACGAGGTCGGCCGCCTCGGGGGGCTCGTAGGGCGCCGAGACGCCGGTGAACTCGGCGATCTCCCCGCGCCGGGCACGGGCGTAGAGCCCCTTGGGATCGCGCCGCTCGCACGCCTCCAGGCTCGCCCGCACGAAGACCTCGTGGAACCGGCCCGGCGGCAGCGTCGCCCGCGCCCGCGCCCGCTCCGCCCGGGTGGGGGATATGAAGGCGGCGATGGCGATCATGCCGGCATCGGCGAACAGGGCCGCCACCTCGCCCGCCCGGCGGATGTTCTCGTCGCGGTCGGCAGGCGAGAACCCGAGGTCGCTGGCGAGCCCGCGCCGGAGATTGTCGCCGTCGAGCACGTAGACCGGATAGCCGAGCCGGAACAGCGCCCGCTCCGCGCCCATGGCGATGGTGGATTTGCCGGCGCCGGGAAGCCCGGTGAGCCAGAACACCGTGCCCAGGCACCGGTTGCGGCCCGTCCGCTCGTCGGTGCTGACGCGGTGGGGCGTGACGAAGCCCCGGTCGGCCTTGGGGGGAGGGGACGGGCCCCGATCGGGATGGCTCATCGCGGCTGTTTATCGGGTCGCGCCGGAAAGGACAAGGGGCCGGCGCGGGCCGGGGGCGGGCGCGGCCGAGCGCCCCGTCGCGGGAGCCCTGCCCCGCAGGCTTCGGCGCGCCGGTTGGCGCCGCGCCCGATTCGGTGTTTCATGGGCGCTCCATGGACCCGATACGGGGCGCTCGCGCCGGGACACGATGAAGGTTGACGGCATCCCTTTTCGGACCATCCGCGTAGTCGAGGACGGCTGGTCGGTGGAGATCATCGACCAGACGCGGCTGCCCCACGAGTTCCGGACCCGGCGCCTGCGCACGGCGGCGGAGGCGGCCCAGGCCATCCGCGCCATGCAGGTGCGCGGCGCGCCCCTGATCGGGGCGACCGCGGCCTACGGGGTGTGCCTCGCCCTCCGCGCCGATCCCTCGGACCGGTCATTGGAGTCCGCGGTCTCCGAGCTGCGCGCGACCCGGCCGACGGCGGTGAACCTCGCCTGGGCCCTCGACGAGATACGGAGCGCCGTCGCCGGCCTGCCCGAGGACGCGCGCGCCGAGGCCGCCTATGCCCGCGCCGCCGGGATTTGCGACGACGATGTGGCCATGTGCCAAGCCATTGGGGCCAATGGCCTGCCCCTGATCGAGGAAATCTCCGGGCGCAAGGGCGGGGCGCCCGTCGACGTGCTGACCCATTGCAACGCGGGCTGGCTCGCCACCGTCGATTGGGGGACGGCGCTGGCGCCGGTCTACGCCGCGTTCGATGCCGGCATCCCGGTCCATGTTTGGGTGGACGAGACCCGCCCCCGCAACCAGGGGGCGGGGCTCACCGCCTGGGAGCTCGCGGGCCACGGGGTGCCGCACACGGTGATCGCCGACAGCGCCGGCGGCCACCTGATGCAGCGCGGGCGCGTCGATCTCTGCATCACCGGCACCGACCGCACCGCCGCCAACGGCGACGTGGCCAACAAGATCGGCACCTACCTCAAGGCTTTGGCCGCGCGCGACAACGGCGTGCCCTTCTACGTCGCCCTGCCGGGCCCTTCGATCGACTGGTCGGTCTCCGGCGGGGCCGGCATCCCCATCGAGGAGCGGGATGCGCGCGAGGTCACCCATGTCGAGGGGGTGACCGAGGCGGGCGCCCGCGCCACGGTCCGCGTGACGCCCGACGGCAGTGCCGCCGCCAATCCCGGTTTCGACGTGACCCCGGCACGGCTGGTCACCGCGCTCGTCACCGAGCGCGGCATCTGCGCCGCCAGCCGGGAAGGGCTCGCCGGCCTCTATCCCGAATTCGCCGTCGCCACCAATGCCGTCTGAGGCACCGGGAGCGGACCCTTGCCGTCCGGTGAGTCCGGCTGTCGTGGACGGTGCCGGCGCCCTATAGTCGGGCGCGAGTCGAGCGAGTCGAGGACGGAAGGGGGAGGGCGTGGCCAGCGGCAATTCCATCCGAGGGGCGGCCGTGCTGGCGGACCTGTCGGCCTACGAGACCGTGCTCATGGTTGCCGCCGCCGCGCTCCCGCTGCTCGGCCTCTACGCGCCGCGTCTCCTCATGTACCCCGCCGCTGTGCTGGCACTCACCCTGATCTGGGCCTCCTGGCGCGAGGGGCGGCCCCTCCTGCCGCGCCCGCCCTGGGCCCTCGCCGCGCTGATGGCGGGGTTGCTCGTTCTCGGCGGCATTGGCCTCGCGTGGTCGGCGGACGTGGCGCGCAGCGGCAGGACATTGCGCGACCTCGCCGCCTTCGCGGCCGGGGCGTTCCTGCTGCTGGCCGCGCTCGGGCCTGTTGAGGGGCGTGCACGGCGCCGCATCGGCATGGCGCTGGCGGCGGGCTTCGCGCTGGCCGTCGTGCCCCTCGTCGTGGACCGGCTGATCGGCGAGCCCCTGGTCCAATGGCTGCGCGACCGCTCGCCGCCCGGCCGCGAGCAGGTGCTCGGGCTCTACAATCGCGGACTGGCGGTGATGGGGCTGTTCCTGTGGCCGGCGGCGGCGGCCCTCCTGCGGGCCGGACGGGCGCGCCTCGCCGTCGGCCTGATCGCGGTGTGGCTGGCCGTGGCGTGGAGCTTCGCGGGGCTGTCCATGGCGCTCGCGGTCACCCTCGGCACGGTCGCCGCCGGTCTGATCCTCGCCCTGCCGCGGCATTGGGCGGTGCTGTTCCCGGCCGCGGCGGCGCTGTGGATCGCCATCGCGCCGCCGGTCCTGTTCCACGCCACGCGGGCGGTCGACGTCGACGAGGTCGCCCGCGTGACGCGGAGCGTGTCGGTCAGCCACCGCGTCGTCATCTGGCGGTTCGTGACCGGCAAGATCGCCGAGCGGCCGTTCACCGGCCACGGCATCGGCGCGTCGCGTTCGGTTCCCGGCGGCGGCGAGAAAATCCGCATCGCCGGTCCCCGCCGCGACTTCGAGGTGATCGCGCTCCCCCACCATCCCCACAACGCCGTGCTGGAATGGTGGCTGGACCTGGGCCTTCCCGGGGCGGCGCTGGCCGGCGCCATTGCCGTCCTGGCGTTCCGGTGCGCGGCCCGCTTCGCCGACCCGAGGATCAGGGCCATGGCCACGGGACAGGCGGTGACCGGCTTCTGCATCGCCGGCCTGTCCTTCGGGACGTGGCAGGTCTGGTGGCTGACGGCCCTGCTGCTGGCGGCCGTCCTCACCCTGGCGGTCGCCCGCGAGCCCGCGGCCCCGGACCCTCCCGCCGCCGCCGTCGGGGGATAGGGCGCGCACGACGCCCGCTTCGCGCACGGAATCGGTTCATTCGGGCGGGAGAATGCTCTAGAAGGGGCGCCGGACTCGCGGCCCGGGGAGGAGAGCGCCATGGCAGCAGACCCCTTCGACGTGATCGTCGTCGGCGGCGGCAACGCCGCCCTCACGGCGGCGCTCTCGGCCCGCGACGGCGGCGCCTCGGTGCTGGTGCTGGAACGCGCCCCGGAGGACGAGCGCGGCGGCAACTCCACCTTCACCGCCGGCGCCATCCGCTGCGTCTATCGCGGCGTCGACGAGCTCAGGAAGCTGATGCCCGACCTCACGGACGACGAGATCGCCAGCACCGACTTCGGGGCCTATACCGAGGACGACTTCTTCGACGACATGGCGCGGGTGACCGAGTACCGCGCCGATCCCGACCTGGTCGAGCTCCTGGTGCGAAGGAGCGCCGAGACCATGCTCTGGCTCAAGGACAAGGGCGTGCGCTTCGCCCCCATCTGGGGCCGCCAGGCCTTCAAGGTGGAGGGCCGCTTCAAGTTCTGGGGCGGGCTCACCGTGGAGGCCTGGGGCGGGGGCCCCGGCCTGGTGGAGGCGCTCTACAAGGCGGCCGCCGCCGCCGGCATCGAGGTCCGCTACGGCGCCCGCGCGCTGTCGCTGATCGCCGATGACGACGGTGTCCACGGCGTGCGGGCCCGGATCGAGGGGCGCACCGTGGAGCTTCCGGCCAGGGCCGTGGTGCTGGCCTGCGGCGGGTTCGAGGCCAATGCCGAGTGGCGCACCCGCTATCTCGGCCCCGGCTGGGACTTGGCCAAGGTCCGCGGCACCCGGTTCAACACCGGCGACGGCATCCGCATGGCGCTGGAGATCGGAGCCAGTCCGGCGGGCAACTGGTCGGGATGCCACGCCGTCGGCTGGGACCGCAACGCGCCCGAGTTCGGCGACCTCGCCGTGGGCGACGCCTTCCAGAAGCATTCCTATCCCTTTTCCATCATGGTCAACGCCGACGGCGAGCGCTTCGTCGACGAGGGGGCGGATTTCCGCAACTACACCTACGCCAAGTACGGCCGCGTCATCCTCAACCAGCCGGGGCAGTTCGCCTGGCAGGTCTTCGATGCCAAGGTGACGCATCTGCTGCGCGACGAGTACCGCATCCGTCAGGTCACCAAGGCCGGCGCCGACACCCTGGAGGCCTTGGCGGCGAAGCTCGAAGGGGTCGATCCCGAACGCTTCCTCGCCACCGTCGCCCAATACAACGCCGCGGTCGACACCGCGACCCCGTTCAACCCCAATATCAAGGACGGGCGCGCCACCCGCGGCCTAGCGGTGCCCAAGACCAACTGGGCCAACACCATCGATACGCCGCCGTTCGAGGCCTACGCCGTCACCTGCGGCGTCACTTTCACCTTCGGGGGGCTGCGCGTGACGACCGACGCCCAGGTGGTGGATACCGACGGCCACCCCATCCCCGGCCTGTTCGCGGCGGGGGAGCTGGTGGGCGGGCTGTTCTACTTCAACTATCCAGGCGGCAGCGGACTCATGTCGGGGGCGGTGTTCGGCCGCATCGCGGGAGCGTCCGCCGCGTCTTGACGGGGTCGAGGCGGGAGCGCACATAAGGGGCCCTGGCAAGGTTCGATCGGGAGCGAAGGCCATGCAGACGCGCATTCCCTGCACGATCATGCGGGGCGGCACCTCCAAGGGGCCGTTCTTCCTCAAATCCGACCTGCCCGCCGACCCGGGGCTGCGCGACCGGGTGCTGCTCCGCGTCATGGGCTCGCCCGACCGGCGCCAGATCGACGGTCTGGGCGGGGCGGATTCGCTGACCAGCAAGGTCGCCATCGTCAGCCGCTCGGATCGCGCCGATGCCGATGTCGACTACTTCTTCGCCCAGGTGGTGGTCGACAAGGCGGTGGTGGACACCAATCCCACCTGCGGCAACATGCTGTCCGGGATCGCGCCCTTCGCCATCGAGAAGGGCCTGGTCCCCGCCGGCGACCCCGAGACGCGGGTGCGCATCTACCTGGTCAACACCGATACCCTGGTGGAGGCCATCGTCCAGACCCCGGGCGGCGAGGTCACCTATGAGGGCGGGACCGCCATCGACGGCGTGCCCGGCACGGCGGCGCCGGTCAGGCTCGCCTTCGTCGGCGCCGTCGGCTCCAAGACGGGCAAGCTGCTGCCGACGGGCGGCGCGAAGGACACCATCGGCGGCATCGAGATCTCCTGCGTCGACGTTGCCATGCCGATGGTGATCGCCCGCGCCGCTGATCTCGGCAAGACCGGCTACGAGAGCAAGGCGGAGCTCGATGCCGACAAGGATTTCTTCGCCCGCATCGAGCCCATCCGCCTGGAGGCGGCCCGTCGCATGGGCATGGGCGATGCCCGCGACAGCGTCGTTCCCAAGTTCGCCATCGTGGCACCGCCAAAGGGTGGCGCGGGCATCGCCGCGCGCTACTTCACGCCGTGGGACACCCATGCCGCCATGGCCGTGACCGGGGGGAGCTGCATCGCTTGCACCACCGCGATCGCGGGCAGCGTCGCCGACGGATTGGCGGAGGTGTCGCAAGGGGAGACCAAGACCGTGGTCGTCGAGCATCCATCGGGCGTTCTCTCGGTCGAGATCGTGGCGCGGGGCGATCCCTCGAATCCCGAGATCGAGCGCGCCGCCGTCCTGCGCACCACGCGCCCGCTGATGGAGGGCGTCTGCCTGGTCCCGGCCTCGGTGTGGGCCGGCCGCGAGGCGGCCACGGAAGAGGCGGCCTGAGCGCGCCTCAGCCGGGGCCGCGGAAACCGCTCCCCTTGCCGCCCGCGGCCTGCACCGGCGGGCACGGCACGTCCCCGTAGGAGCAGAACACGCAGCAGTCCCCGGGCGCGGGTTTGATGAGGGCGCCGCAGGACGGGCAGTCGTAGAGGTACTGGCAGGAATCCTCGGCCATGCGCTCGCGGTGCCGCGCCCCGCATTGGGGGCAGGTGAGGGTCGAGCAGGTCTCGATCCGCGGCGTGGGTGGGCTGCGAGTCACCGCTCCGCTCCCTTCCGTTCCCGCAGCCAGCGAAGGCCGGCCCAGGCCGTGAGCGCGGCGAAAACGGCTAGTGCCGGCAGCAGCACGTAATCGAGCCACCCCAGCCAGGCGGTGAGCCCGAGCATGCCGAGGGTCACCACCAGGGCCGGCGTGAAGCAGCAGATCGCGGTGATGGAGGTGCCGCCGGCGCAGGAGCAGAAGAGTCCCCCGGGTGTCATGGCGACGACCATAGAACCTGCAGCGGCTACAGGTTCAAGGAGGAAACGGTGGGGTTGCGAACGGGCGCTCAATACCACGCCATGCCGCGGCCGAAATACCACAGGAACCCGAACCCGGCACCGGTGATGAAGATCTCCATGAAGATCGTGTGGATCCGCACCGAGGTGTTCTTCACGATCCACGAGGCGACCCAGTTCCCCGGGATCGTGAACAGGCCGACGATGCAGGCGGCGATGAACAGGGCCGGGGTCAGCACCTCCAGCCGCCCGAACGCGATCGCCTTGACGATGTTGATGGCCACGGCGATGGCGGCATCGGTGGCGAGCAGGGCCTGGCTGAAGAGCCCGGCGCCCAGGAGCACCGGCACCACCAGCAGCCCGGTGCCGATCATGGTGGAGTTGAGGAATCCCCAGACGAAGCCGAACACGCCCAGGCCCTTGTGTCCGAGGCGGATCTCCTTGCGGTGGAGCCAGCGTCTCGCGGGCACCGACAGGATCAGCACCCAGCCGAGGATCAGCGAGATCACGACCGCATCGAGCCGCGTGTAGACGATCGCGCCCAGGATCGCCGTCGGGATCGCCGGGATGCACACCAGCGCGGCGGCGCGCAGGTCGAGGCCGTGGCGGTAGAACCATACGCGGCTTCCATTGTTGAACAGCATCATTACGCCGATCACCGGCACCAGCGCCTTGACGCCGATGATGGGCGCGAGGAAGGCGGAGATGATGAGCCCGGCGCCGAACCCGCTCATGCCCGAGACGATGGAGCCGAAGAACGCCGCCCCCGCGATCAGCGCGAAAGTGCCGACGGTGACGCTGTCGAGGGAGAAGGCGGCGGTCTCGGCCATCCCAGCGGCCTCAGGCCCGACCCGGATTCGGGCATGCCCGGGACCCAGGGCGCGCATCGGCGTGACGCCCCGCCCCGGTGCCCCGAAGCGCCGCCGGTAACCTTGCCCGAGATGTGATGATGCGGCCCTCCCCTCACGCACCTCAAGCGATAAGGGGACGGCTCCGGCTTGTCAAATCGATCCGGGCGGGAAGGGGCTCCCGAAACCAGCGACGCCTTCCCGCGGGAGCGGGAAGGCGTCGGGGTCCGCGGTACGACGTTGGAAGGTCAGAACGATCGGCTCATCATCGCCATCAGGCGATCGCAGTCGCCGATGCATTGGTCGTCGGGGAGGTCGGTCCCGAGCCAGGCGACCTGCATGTCGAATCCGAAGACCTGGAACGACAGGCCGATCAGGTAGTCGAAGTAATCGTCGAAGCCGAAGGCGGCGTTGTCGTCGACCCACTGATAGCCGCCGTGCAGATTGACCGTGAAGTACTTGCCGACGGGCACGTCCACGGTGCCGTCGAGGTAGACGGCATCACCGGAATCGATGGTGTAGTTGGGGCTGTAGCTGACCTTGAGGCCCGCCGAGGCGACGCCGAAATCCTTGCTGACGCCGACGTATCCCTCCCAGAAGTCGAGGTCGTCCGACGACGAGGCGGAGGGATAGTGATAGTAGATGACGCCGACGTCGAGACCGACGCCGGAATCGCCGAGATCGCCGGACCACCCGCCGTAGAAGTCGGTCTCGATGTTGCCCCCGAAGTTGATGCTCGACGCCCAGGTGCCGAGATAGACGCCGGAGTTGTGGGCGAAGTCGAATCCGCCCTGGATGGCGGGGTTGCCGTCGCCGCTCTGGCTGATGCCGCGGAAGAAGTATTCCGTGGTGAGGGCGACGTTGGCGCTGAACTTGCCGCCCACGTCCTTCTCGGAGAGCAGTTCGTCGGCATGGGCGATCGGCGCGAGGCCGATCATCGCGGCGGCCAGGGCAATCAGGAATCTTGCTTTCATGTCGGGTACCTCGTGTTGCAACACTTTTCGGTTTCTGATGCGCATGGGTGCGACCGCCCCGGGATTCATGGGCCCGGCCCGGGAAGCCGCGCGTGTCCCCAAAGGGTCTGCAATCGCCGGGCCAGTCGCCGGGGCTCACGCGGAGCTTGAAAAAACCGCGTGAATTCAGCTAGTTGCGTTCGAATCGCGGGCGGCGGGCCGAATCGGTCGCGGCGTCGACTGGGCATTTTTTATGCAGTTTCCGGCACGCCGCCGGATTCTGCCCAATTCCTGGTCAATTGCACCGGTTTGGAATCGGCCCTGCCGCCATCGCGGCCGCAACGCCGCGCGGGGTCGGGAGCGGTCGGCCCCCGATCGCCGCCGGGCGTCACGGGCGCCTCACGATGCCTCGGCATCCAGCGATCGGGCAAGCCCGATCATCGCCGGGTTGGGATGGCGGATCAAGTAGGTGGGCACGGATTTCGTCCATTCGCTGAAGCGGCCCTTGGACTCGAAGCGGCGGCGGAACAGGGAAAAGTCGAAGGCCGGGCCCAGGCGCGGGATGACGCCGCCGCCGAGATAGACGCCGCCGCGCGCGCCGTAGACCAAGGCCACGTCGCCCGCGAACTGGCCGCACAGGCCGGTGAACAGCGAGGCCGCCTCGATCGCGCGCGGATCGCTGCGGGCCCGCGCCCGGCGGCCGATCTCGCCCGCGAACAACGGCGCATCGAGCGGCGCCCCATCGAGCTCGGCGAGGGCCGCATAGAGATTGGCGAGGCCCGGGCCCGACAGCAGGCGCTCGGCGGAGACGTGGCCGAAATGGGCGCGCAGGATCGCGATCGCCTCGGCCTCGCGGGCGCCCGAGGCCGCCATCGTCATGTGCCCGCCCTCGGTGGCGAGGGCGACGGCGGTCCCGGCGCGGTTCGGTCCCGGCACCGGCACCAGACAGGAGACCCCCAGCCCGGTGCCGGGACCGAGCACCGCCTTCGGCATGCGCGGGACCGCGCGGCCACGGCCGATCTTGCGCAGGGACGGGCCGGCGAGCGCCGGCAGGCTCCAGGCCAGCGCCTCGAAATCGTTGAGCATGGCGAGACGCTCGAAGCCGAGACCGCGGCGCAGGGTCTCCACGGAGAAGCCCCAGGGGGCGTTGGTCAGCTCGACGCGGTCGCCGGTTATCGGCGCCGCGACGGCGATGGCGGCGGTGCGGGGCTTGCGGTCGACCTCCCCGAGATAGGCCGCGATGGCGGCGGCCAGGGTCGCGAACTCGCGGGTCTGGAGGACGCGGTGGCGGTAGGGTCGCCGCCCGTGGTGCTGGAGCGCGAAGCGGGCATGGGTGCCGCCGATATCGGCGAGGAGTCTCAGCGCTGGAGCCGTCATAGGGAGAACGGTGCCCGTTCGAGCGCGCGGATGAAGCTGCGGAGCCAGTGGGTGACGTCATGGCGGCGGACGGTGGCGATCGCCGCCTGCCAGCGTGCCCGGCGCTCCTTGCGCGACATCTCGAGGGCGCGTCCCAGGGTGGCGGCCACCTGGTCGTGGTCGTAGGGGTTGACGACGAGGGCGCTGGTGAGCTGCTCCGCCGCGCCGGCGAAGCGCGACAGGACCAGCACGCCGGGGTCCGACGGCGCCTGGGCGGCGACGTATTCCTTGGCCACCAGGTTCATGCCGTCGCGCAGCGGCGTGACCAGCCCGACCCGGGCATGGCGGAAGAAGGCGGTGAGCTGCTCCCGCGCGAAGCTGCGGTTGAGGTATCGGATCGGCACCCAGTCGAATTCGGCGAAGCGCCCGTTGATGCGCCCGGCCTCCATCTCGAGATCCTGGCGGATCTCGGGGTAATGCGGCACATCCTCGCGGGTAGGCGGCGCGATCTGCAGGAACACGACATTGCCGCGGTGATCGGGATGGAGTTCCAGGAACTGCTCGAAGGCGTGGAACCTCTCGACCAGTCCCTTGGAGTAGTCGAGCCGATCGACGCCGATGATGAGGGCGCGGTGGCGAAGGCTCCGCTTGAGGCGCTCGGCCTGACTCAAGCGTTGCGCGCTTCGCGCCATGGCCTCCACGTTGGCGGTGTCGATCCCGATCGGGAAGCTGCCGGCATGGAACACGCTCCGGAACACCCGCACGAGCCCTGAATCCGTCATCGTTCCCCGCGCCTCGAAGGTGATGTAGTGGCTGAAGGTCCTGAAGTCGGTGGCGGACTGGAATCCGACCACGTCATAGGCGCTGATGGCCCTGACCAGCTCCCGGTGCTGGGGCAGGGCCACGAACACCTGATGGGACGGGAACGGGGTGTGAAGGAAGAACCCCATGCGGTTGCGGACGCCGAGCCGGCGCAGCTCCTCGCCCAGCGGGATGAGATGATAGTCGTGGACCCAGACCAGGTCGTCGGGGGTGAGGAGCGCCTTGAGATGCTTCGCGAAGCGGGCATTGACCCGGCGGTAGCCCGCGTAGTCGTCGCGGTGGAAGCCGGCGAGGTCGAGCCGGTAGTGGAACAGCGGCCACAGGGCCCCGTTGGAGTAGCCGTTGTAGTACTCCCGGTAGTCCTGCGGCGACAGGTCGAGGGTGACGTAGCCGACCTTGCCCGCCGTCGACCGCCGGGGCTTTTCGGGCGGGTCGTCGGCGACCTCCCCGGACCAGCCGAACCACAGCCCCTGGGACTCCTTGAGCGCGGCCAGCAGCCCCACCGCCAGCCCGCCGGCCCGCGTGCCGCCGCCGTTGGCGCGGGTCACGCGGTTGGAGACGACGACCAGCCGGCTCACAGCGCCTCCTCCCAGGTCCGGCTGAGCCGCATGGCGGCCTTGATCAGCCCCACCATGGAGTAGGTCTGGGGGAAGTTGCCCCACAGGGTGCCGTCGGCGGGGTCGATGTCCTCGGACAGCAGGCCCAGCGGGTTGCGCCGCGCCAGCAGGTTCTCGAACAGCGCCCGCGCCTCCTCGCCGCGGCCGAGGGCGGCGAGGGCGTCGATGTACCAGAAGGTGCAGACCAGGAACGCGGTCTGCGGCGTCCCGAAATCGTCGGCCGCCGCGTAGCGGTAGATGTAATCGCCGCGCCGGAGCCGGCGCTCGACGGCGGCGACGGTGGCGGCGAAGCGCGGATCGTCGGCGGCGAGGAAGCCGAGCTCGTTCAGGAGCAGCAGGCTAGCGTCGACGTCGTCGCCCCCGAAGGTCGAGGTGAAGGTGCCGAGCCGCTGGTTCCACGCCTTCTCGAAGAGGGTCGCCCGGAGGCGGTCGGCGTGGGTGCGCCAGTAGGCCTGCCGGTCGGCGAGGCCGAAGCGCGGGGCGATGCGCGCCAGCCGGTCGCACCCGGCCCAGCACATCACCGCGGAATGGGTGTGCACGGCCCCCTTGCCCCGGTACTCCCAGATGCCGGCGTCGGGCTCGCCGAAGCGGCGCAGGCCCTGCTCGCCCACCTGCTCGAGGCGGTCGAACATGCCGCGGCCGCCCGGATGGCGGAGGCGCTCGTCGAAGAAGAAGTGGGTGCTGGCGAGGATGACGCTGCCGTAGACGTCGTTCTGGACGTGCTCGTGGGCCTGGTTGCCGACGCGCACCGGGCCCATGCCGCGGAAGCCGGCCAGGGTGTCCACCACCCGCTCCTCCAGACGGCGCTCGGTCGCCACCCCGTAGACCGGCTGCAGGAACCCGTCGGCGCTGGTGGCCACCACGTTGGTGATGTAGCGGAGGTAGCCCTCCATGGTCCGGGTCGCGCCCAGCCGGTTGAGGGCGCTGACCACGAAGTAGGCGTCGCGCAGCCAGCAGTAGCGGTAGTCCCAGTTGCGGCCCGAGTGCGGGGCCTCGGGGATCGACGTGGTCATGGCGGCGACGACGGCGCCGGTCTCCTCGAAGTTGGACAGCTTGAGGGTGATGGCCGCGCGGATCACCGCCTCCTGCCATTCGAACGGGATCGACAGGAAGCGCACCCATTCGTACCAGTAATCGCAGGTCCTCTCGCAGAAGGTGCGGCCGGTGTCGCGCACCGGCGCGGTCAATGTCTCGTCGGGGCCGAGGATCAGGGTGATCGGCCCCTCGAGCACGAAGGGGACCTCCTCGCGCACCATCACCAGCGGCGCGTCGGTGGTGAGCCGCAGGGTGCCGGCGGCCATGACGTAGCGGATGTGGTTGGAGCCGTAGGTGAGCTCCGGCCGGCGGCTGCCGTAGCCGCCGGCGGGCCGCAGCCGCACCGTGATGCGCGGGCTCCCCGCCAGCGGGCGCACGTTGCGCACGATCATGACCGGGCGGTAGACGCGGTCGAACTGCTTGTAGCGCGGCACGAAGTCGGTGATCTCGACGGCCGATCCGTCGGCCGCGTGCAGCGTCGTCGCCAGCACCGCGGTGTTGGGGAGGTAGGCCTGCTCGGCGCGCACGAAGCCGTCGAGCCGGATGTCGTAGAACCCGATGTCGCCGCCGTCGTTGTCGATCAGGTTGCAGAACATGGGATCGCCGTCGAAGCGCGGCAGGCAGGCCCAGACGATCCGCCCGGTGGCGTCGACGAGGGCGCTGTGGACGCAGTTGCCGATGAGCGCGAGGTCGAGGTTGCCCATGTCAGGCCCTCCCCGCCGCCGCGCCGCGGGACTCCCCGTCGCCGGCGACGACCCGCCCGAGCCAGCGGCGCAGCGCCGCCACCGAGGCGACGGCGAAGCGGGCGCAGGTGGTGGGCGATGCGCCGACCCGGACCGAGACGCCGCCCATGGCGTTGACGGCGGCGAAGCCGTCCTCGTCGGTGGCGTCGTCGCCGGCGAACACCGGCACCCGGCCCCGGAACGGCGGCTCGGCCATGAAGCGTCGGATGGCGGCGCCCTTGTCGTCGCCGGCGGCGCGGATCTCCAGCACCTTCTTGCCGCGCTGGAGGACGAGCCCGCGCCCGTCCCGGGCGAGCAGCCCGTCGACCAGGGCCTCGGCCGCGGCCTCGCTCGCCGGCGCGCCGCGGAAATGGAGCGCCAGCGCCGGCCCCTTGTCCTCCAGGAGGCAGCCCGGATGGGCGCGCGCGAACTTGGCCAGCGCCGGCCGCAGCCGGGCGAGGGCCGCCGGCGCCGCCCGCGCCCGCGCGGTCCGCCCCGAGGCGCCGCGCCGCTCGAGGCCGTGCAGCCCGGCGGCGGCGAGGCTGAGCGGCGCCAGCAGGCGGTCGACCTCGGCCAGGGGGCGGCCGCTGATCAGGGCCACCGCGCCGCCGGTGGCGGCGACCAGGCGGGCCAGGGTGGCGCCCATGCCCTCGTCGAGGGCGGCGGCCTCCGGCGTCGGCGCGATGCGGGCGAGCGTCCCGTCGAGGTCGAGGAAGTAGGCCCAGTCGCGCCGGGGCCGGGGCGGCGGCGGCGGGCGGGTCATGGCGATGGGCGGCGCCGGCGGGGCGGCGACGGGGCCGGCTCGGGACCGGCCCGCGCCGCCGGCATCGGCCGCCGGGCCGCGGGATTCCGCGCCTTTGCAAGTCTTATATAAAACATTTGACCTTCCCCCCGCGCCTGTGGGATAGTCGGTTCCGCGATGCGGGCCCGGACCGGGCCCCGTCGTAAATACCCTTCTTGGGCGTTTCCTCCCTACACTGAAAGGCCGCACCTCGGTGCGGCCTTTTTTTCCGGCGGGCCCGGCCGCGGACGCCGCCGCGGCCGGCTCAGGCCGGCGCCGCCAGGCGGGCGCACAGCCCCGGCAGGGAGGCGATCAGGGCCTCCAGGCACCCGGTCAGCGCGCCCATGCGCGCGAGCCTCTCGTAGCGGTCCTCGTCCATGTAGAGGGCGCGGTTGATCTCGATCTGCAGGGCATGGACCCCGTCGGCCGGGCGGCCGTAATGGACCGTGGTGTAGCCGCCCGAATAGGGGGTGTTGCGGGTCACCGTGCGGCCGCCCGCGGCCAGCGCCGCCTCCACATGGGCGGTGATCGCCGGATCGCAGGAGACGCCGAAGCAGTCCCCCAGCACGAAGTCGACGCGGCTCTTGCCCGAATCGAGGTCCATGGGCCCGCCCACCGACGGCATCGAGTGGCAGTCGATCAGCAGGCACCGGCCGAAGGCCTGGCGCGTCGCCTCCACCAGCGCCCGCAGCGCGCGGTGGTAGGGCCGGTAGAGGGCGTCGATGCGCCCCGCCGCCTCGGCGAAGCTCAGCTTGTCGCGGTAGATCTCGGCGCCGGTGGCGACCACCCGGGCGATGGTGCCGAGCCCGGCCGCGACCCGGGGCGAATGGGCGTTGACGTAGGCCGGCAGCGCCTCGACGAACATCTGCGGGTCGAGCTCGAACGGCTCGCGGTTGGGATCCACGTAGGCGCGCGGGAACAGCGCCTTGATCAGCGGCGCGCCGTGGGCCGGGGCCGCCGCGAACAGCTCGTCGACGAAGCTGTCCTCGGACTTGCGCAGGGTCGCCCGATCGAGCCTGGAGGCGGCGACGAAGGCGGCCGGGTAGTCGGCGCCGCTGTGGGGCGAGGCGAACACCACCGGCAGGGTCTGGCGCGCCGGGCGCGCGACGACGACCACGCCGTCCTCGGTGGGGCGGTCGGCGGGCTCCGGGATCTTCGGCGCGGCGAGCGGGGGCATGACCGGTCTGATGTAGCCCAATCCGCGGCCGCTGTCACGGCCGCGCTCGGCGCCGCGCCCCCGGCTTTGACGGGAGGGGCGCGGGCGGGGTAACGTTGCCGGACGTGCAGCCGTCCCGGCCGGGGGCCCCCGCCCCCCGGTCCAGCCAGGATCGCCCGGAAAGGTCCGCTCGGCCATGAGCCGCATCCTCCTCGCCGAAGACGACACCACCCTGCGCGTCTTCCTCGCCAAGGCGCTGGAGCGCGCCGGCCACGACGTGTTCGCGGTCGGCGACGGGCTCGAGGCGCTCACCGCCGCGCGCATGCGCCGCTTCGACCTGCTGGTGGCCGACGTGGTGATGCCGTCGCTGGACGGCTTCCAGCTCGCCGCCCGGGCGCGGGCCGCGCACCCCGAGCTCGAGGTCATGTTCATCACCGGCTTCGCCGCCGTCAGCCTGCGCGGGCGCGAGGACGAGCTGATCGGCGCCCGGGTGCTGTCGAAGCCGTTCCACCTGCGCGATCTGGTGAGCCGGGTCGAGCAGGTCCTGCGCGCCCGCCGCGCCCTCTGACGCGATCGCCCGAACACCCCCCACCCTGTCCCTCCCCCTCGATGGGGGAGGGAACGCACGGCGCGGTCCGCGGGACTCCCTCCCCCTCGGCGGGACTCCCTCCCCCTCGATGGGGGAGGGTCGGGGTGGG
>DASWKZ010000031.1:0-1925 GCA_036396355.1 Alphaproteobacteria bacterium | reverse complement strand
CATCTGGCGGAGCTCACCGGCCGGGACGCCGACCGCATCGTCCAGGCCCGGCGCAGCGAGGCCGCCGCCGCCCAATAGCGGATCCGTCCCGCCCAATGCCCTGACAGCGCGCTGCCGGGCCGCTATAGTGCGGCGGCCGCGGCACGCCGGCCGCAAGGACGGCAAGGCCGGCCCGAGGTACCCCCAGGATGAGGAAAGGACGGCACGGTGCAGAAATACATTTGTAACGACTGCGATTTCATCTACGACCCCGCCGAGGGCGACCCTACCCGCGGCATCCCCCCCGGCACCGCCTTCGAGGATCTGCCCGAGGACTGGACCTGCCCCGAATGCGGCGCCGCCAAGTCCGAGTTCTTTCCCATCGTCGAAGCCAACTGAATGGTCGCCGGACTCCCCTCTGGCCTGGAATCGCGCGACCGGCCAGAGTTTAGAATTCCTCTAATAAGACCTTTAACGGACGGATAGAAAGCATATATGATGGACATGCGCCTTGTCCCGGCGAGGACCGTCAAGGGAGGGTGCAAGCGCGCTTGAGAGGCAAGCGCCGCTTCGAAGGAGGTCAGTCCATGGCAATGGATATTGGAATCAGCGACGCGGACCGCAAGGAAATCACCGACGGGCTTTCCCACCTGCTGGCGGATACCTACACGCTCTATCTGAAGACCCACAACTTCCACTGGAACGTGACGGGCCCCATGTTCAACACGCTGCACCTGATGTTCGAGGGGCAGTACAACGAACTGGCCCTGGCGGTGGACGTGATCGCCGAGCGCATTCGCGCGCTGGGGGCTTACGCGCCTGGCAGTTACGCGGAATATGTCAAGCTCGCCTCGGTGAAGGAGGCCAAGGGCGTCCCCAACGCCGAGGACATGATCCGCGAGCTCGTCGAGGGCCAGGAAACGGTTTGCCGGACGGCCCGGGCGCTGATGCCGGTGGCCGAGAAGGCCAACGACGAGCCGACCGCGGACCTCCTGACGCAGCGCCTCCAGATTCATGAGAAGACCGCCTGGATGTTGCGGTCGATGTTGGAGGACCGGGGCAAGGCCTAGACTTATCTTGGGAGTCCCCGGCTCCCGCCGGGCCGGGCGATCACGCCGGCCTCACGAAACTGTGGCTTGCTCCCGCGGGCCCGGCCCTCCATCCTCTGGGCAAACCGATGGAGGCTGCCATGCATGTCCCGAGGAAGCGCGGCTGGGAACTGCCCGAGGGGGCGGCGACACCGGAGAGCGTTTTTCTGGAGCGCCGGCGCCTTGTCAAGGCGCTGGCCGCCGGCCCCGTGCTGGCGACGGCGCCCGCGGCCCTGCTGGCCGCCTGCGACGGCGGCGATGCGCCGGGCGCGGCGGCGCCGGCCCGCGCCGCCGGCGGCGACCCCTCGGCCCATCTCTACCCGGTCCAGCGCAACCTGCGCTACCGCGTGGAGCGTCCCCTCACCGAGGAGAGATTCGCCACCGAATACAACAATTTCTACGAGTTCGGCTCGCACAAGTCGATCGCCCGGGCGGCGCAGAAGCTGCAGATCCGGCCGTGGACCGTCAAGGTCGACGGCATGGTGGAGAAGCCGTTCGACATCGCCATCGACGACCTCCTCGGCAAGATGCCGCTGGAGGAACGGGTCTACCGCTTCCGCTGCGTCGAGGCCTGGGCCATGACGGTGCCGTGGTCGGGCTTCGCGCTCAAGGCCTTCCTCGACATGGCCAAGCCGCTGTCGGGTGCCAAGTACCTGCGCATGGAGACCTTCCAGAACCCCGGCGTGGCGCCCGGCCAGAAGCAGATCTGGTACCCGTGGCCCTATGTGGAGGGGCTGACCATGGCCGAGGCCGCCCACGAGCTCGCCTTCATCGCCACCGGCCTCTACGGCAAGCCGATCCCCAAGCAGAACGGCGCGCCCCTGCGGCTGGTGGTGCCGTGGAAGTACGGCTTCAAGA
>DASWKZ010000030.1:0-1687 GCA_036396355.1 Alphaproteobacteria bacterium | reverse complement strand
GAGAGCAAGGGCCGGGCCTGGAACGCCGCCAAGGACCTGGACTTCGGCCGCTACCCGACTCTCCCCGAGCTCATCGTGGGACGGGCGAAGGGGCGGGAAACGGACGGGGACGTGACCTGCTTCCTCAATAATCTCGGGCTCGGCTACCAGTTCGCCGCCGCCGGGGCGGTGATCCACCGCCGCGCCGTCGAGCAGGGCGCCGGCCACCAATTGCCCACCGACTGGTTCACCGAAACCGTCCATCCCTGAACTGGGGCCAACGGGCTATATTCCGGGCGGACAGGAAGAGGGCGGGAGCATGCTCCCGCCCTCATGGCACGTCCGGCCGGCCCCGGCCTAACCGCCGGACCAGGCGAACATCAGCTGACGGATGTTCTCGTCGGCCCAGATGTAGAGATCGACGAACTCGGTCTGGGGCCAGGGGAGGGCCAGCAGCTTGTCGAACAGGATGATCGAGAATGCGGTGATGCCCCCCGCACAGCTCAGCGTCAGCTTCCACGACTCGTTCCCCTCGACCTTCATGTAAAGAAGAACGAAGATGAAGAGCGAGGGAATCATCCCGATCAGGGCCGACATGCCCACGTAGCCGAGGAGCCAGCCCAAGTAGCCGACGGCGCGGAGCGCCACCAGCTTCTTGTCCATCTCGGGCCCGCGCACCGTGAGATCGAGATGGAGGGACTGACGAACCTTCGCCTCGGGATCGTCCCCCGCCACGCCGAGCTCGACGCTCTTGAAGGTATAGTTGAGCGCGCTGATGATCAGGACCGCGAGGCCGAAATAGCCGACGATCGTGGGCACGATGCGGGCGTCATGGTTCCAGGTACTGGCCTCCCACATCATGTAGCCGAACAGCCCGATGAACCACAGGTAGAAAAGAGACTGGACGTCGAACCGCGGCTTCTCCGGCTTGAACCCGGCCACCAGGCCGCGCGCGCCGCCGGCATACCGCCACTCCTTGATCAGCGGCCGCAGCAGGCCGTAGATCGAGAGCCCGAACATGGCCAGCACCACCCAGCGCGCGTTGGCGAAGCTGGTGGGGAAGATCCATTCGGTGCCGTAGCGCTCCACCGAGATGAACATGTAGCGCTCGACGATATCGCCCAGCACGACGCCAAGGATCACCGGCGGACGCGGCCAGCGCAGCCGCTTCATGATCCACCCCCCGGTGCCGAACAGCAGCAGGGTGTAGATGTCGCCCCACTGGCGCGAGCCCTGGAAGGCGCCCACGAACACGATGCACAGGATCAGGGGCATGATGATGGAATAACGGAGGAGAGCGAGCTTGGCGAACTGGTCGGAGAACAGGAAGCAGAGGCCCGCGCCCATGATATTCGCGATCGCCACCGACCACACCATGGAGTAGGTCACATCCAGGTTCTTGTGTAGCATGTCCGGTCCGGGAATGAGACCGTGGATCAGGAACGCCCCCAGCAGGATCGCCATGGAGGCCGAGCCCGGCACGCCGAAGGCGATGGTGGGCACCAGGGCCCCGCCCTCCTTGGCGTTGTTGGAGCCCTCCGAGGCCAGCACGCCACGGATATCGCCTTTCCCGAAGGTCTCGTCGGCGCCCTTCTCGGTGCGCGCGGCGTGGCCGTAGGCCACCCAGTCGACGATCGCCGCGCCGAGGCCGGGGATGGCGCCAAGGGCGGCGCCCAACCATGCCACCCGGATCACCAGCCACCAGTGG
>DASWKZ010000029.1:0-2360 GCA_036396355.1 Alphaproteobacteria bacterium | reverse complement strand
CCCGGGACGCCCACGGTCATCGTCAAGAACATGCCGGGCGCGGGCGGCCTGGTCGGCGCCAACCACCTCTACAACGTCGCCCCGCGCGACGGCTCGGTGATGGGCGAGATCAACCAGAACGCCGCCCTCGGCCAGGCGCTGGGCACCAAGGGAATCCAGTACGACGTCCGCCGGTTCACCTGGATCGGGCGCATCACCTCCAACGTCGAGGTGTTCCACACCTGGCACACCGCCCCCGCCAGGACCATCGAAGATGCCTTCAAGGGCGAGGTGATCGCGGGCGGCACCGGGCCGACCTCGTCCTCGGTGGTGATGCCGCGCGTCCTCAACCAGCTGCTGGGCACCAAATTCAGGCCGGTCTCGGGCTACAAGGGCGGCAAGGACGTGACGCTGGCCATGCAGCGGGGCGAGGTCCATGGCGGCGTGCGGCCCTGGGCCGTGCTCAAGAGCAACCACGCCGACTGGCTCAGCGGGAAGCAGGTGCACCTCCTGGTGCAGTTCGCCCTGGAGCGCCATCCGGACATCGCGGATGTTCCCACCGCCATCGACCTCGCCAGGACCGACGAGGCCCGCGCGGTGCTGAAACTGCTGGCGAGCGGCAGCGCCATGGGCCGGTCGCTGATGGCGCCGCCGGAGCTCCCGGCCGCGCGCGCGGCGGCGCTGCGCGCGGCGTTCGACGCCGCCATGAAGGACCCCAAACTGATCGCCGAGGCAGCCAGGGCCAAGCTCGAGATCGACCCCATGCCGGGGGCGCGCCTCGCCGAGGTCGCGGCCGGCGTGTTCGACGCGCCGCCGGCGGTGATCGAGAAGGCCGCGGCGCTCACCGCCAAGCCGAAGAAGGCGAAGAAATAGGCGCGCAGCGGACGCACGGACGGGGGACGGCGCGCCGCCGCGCCCGACCCCTCAGCGTTCGGTCAGCCAGGCCAGGGCCTCGGCCTTGTCGGCATGGTCGAAGTGGCGCACCTCGGCGTTGACGAAGTGCCCCACCACCGCCGGCAGGACGGCGAGGAATCCGCCGTCGGAGACTGCCGCCACCTTCCTGACCTTGCGGTGATGGTCGCGCACGAAGCGGAGGTGGGAGAGCAGCGCCCCGAAGTCGCGCCAGCCGGGGAAGGACCGGGCGACGATCATCAGCCCCCTGAGGGCGCCGTCGCGCGCGATCACGGGGTCGATCTCGCGGGCCACCCGCTCGAAGTCGGCGGCCTCCAGCGGCCCCTTGGGCGAGATCATGAGGACGCCCCGGTCCTCCAGGAATTCGGTCGCGATCATGGCACGGACTCCCGGTCGGCGTTGGCGCGCGTCGGCCCCTGGACTCCCATGTAGGAACGCGGACGGCGCCTAGAACCCCGGACCCTACACCGCTCGGCGCGCCCTTGCACGGCGCCCGGCCGCGGGCCCCGGACCAGGTTGCGCCGAGGTGCGCCGCGCCGGACCGGCCGATTCCGTAAAAAAAACCTCGAGGCGCTTGCACTCGGCCGGTTTTTTCTCCACCCTTCCCCAAGGAGACGCGATCGGTTCCGAGTCCGGAGGATCGGGGAACGCGCGGTCTCCCCCATCGACGATAACGACTGTTCGCGGGGCCGGGGCGATCGCCCGGACGGACGCGCTTTCCGTCCCTCCCCCGCGCGGCAACGACAAGAACGTGCGAAGCCCCAAATGCACGCGCTCCCATGAGTCTCGAGACATGGAGGACGACAATGTGTGACTACTCCCTTGAGGTCTACCGTACCCGGCCCGCGCGGGCCGGCGAGAGATATGTGACCCACCGCTTCCCCAGCGGCTCGATCGGGCTGGTTTCGCCCAGCGACTGCGCCACCGCGGTGTGCATGCCCCGCGACGCGCGCCTGCGGCTGGACGGACTCCCGGCGGAGATGCGGCGCCTGCACGGGCTCGGCCCCAGCGAGGAGGCCGAGTTCATCTACCTCGACGCGGGGCCGTATCACGACGGGCTCCGCTTCGCCAACGGCGTCGAGGTGTCGCTGCAGCGCCTGCGCACGGGCGTCGGGGCATTCCTGACGGAGGCCGTGGACCGCGCGGCGCAGCTCGATCTCGCCGAGGCGCAATAACAGGCGCATGCTTCGGAATCCCGCCGGCGCCGACGCCGGCTCCCTCCCCGGCCAAAACCAATCCGCCGAAAACGGCCGGACCTCCCTCCCCCCACTCCCCGCTCCGGCGGGGATTTTTGCGGCCAGCGCCCCGGATGGGGCGGGGAAGGAGATCGGACCGCGGGCGGGCGGAAAGGAAAGCGGGCCCCCAAGGGGCCCGCTCCCATTTGCGCCCTATCCCCGCGCCTTGCGGTGGCAGTGCGGGCGTGGCCCGGTCACCCCTTGCAGTCGATCTCCGCTGCCTCGGAGTTCACC
>DASWKZ010000028.1:0-29053 GCA_036396355.1 Alphaproteobacteria bacterium | reverse complement strand
TCGTGGATGCGCGGGACCTACGTGGAGAAGGCCGGGTGGGTGACGCTGGCCGGCATGGAGAAGCCGGTCGAGGATGCCGGCGGGCGCTGCGCCGAGGCCATCCTCGCCGCCGCCGCCGCCCGCGCCGAAGCCGCGAACTAGGCGCCGCACGGCCGCCGCCGCGCCGCCGATCCGGGGCGGCGCCGGGAGTCGCGATCCGCCCGAGAATTGGCGCACCCGGCGAGATTCGAACTCACGACCTCTGCCTTCGGAGGGCAGCGCTCTATCCAGCTGAGCTACGGGTGCGCGGGGCCTGTCGGGGCGGCGCCCACGTTACGCGAAGGCGCGCCCGCGCGCAAACCCTTCGGCCCGGCGCCGCGCGGGCCGCGATGACCCCGATTCCCCGGCCCGTGCCCGCCCCCCTCCCGGCGGTTGATCGCGGCCGGGCAATCGCTATCATCCGCTATCATCCGGGGGTCGCGGCGCCCGAGGCGCCGTGCCCCCGGACCGTTCAGGACGCCCCCGATGGAGCCCGCCGAGACCATCCCCGTCGATGAGCCCACCGTCGCCTGCGACGGCGACGGCCTCGGCCATCCCCGCGTCTTCCTCCGCATCGGCGAGGCGGGCGCGGTGGAATGCCCCTATTGCGCGCGCCGCTTCGTGCTCAGGGACGGCGCCAAGGCCGATCCGGACCCTTGAGCGCGACCGGCGCCAGCCGGCGGGCCCCCGCCCCCGGCCACCTGTTCCTGGTGGACGGCTCCGGCTTCATCTTCCGCGCCTATTACGGGCTGCGGACGGCGCTCACCCGCTCCGACGGCACCCCGGTGAATGCCGTCTACGGCTTCTGCAACATGCTCATGAAGCTCTTGGAGGACACCGAGGCCGACTACCTCGCCGTGGTGTTCGATTCGGCGCGCAAGACCTTCCGCAACGACATCTTCCCCGCCTACAAGGCCAACCGCGCCGAGCCGCCCGAGGACCTGGTGCCCCAGTTCCCCCTGATCCGCGACGCGACCCGCGCCTTCAACGTGCCGGCGGTGGAGATGGAGGGCTTCGAGGCCGACGACCTGATCGCCACCTACGCGCGCCGGGCCGAGGCCGCGGGCGAGGCGGTCACCATCGTGTCCTCGGACAAGGACCTGATGCAGCTGGTGAGCGACCGGGTGAAGTTGCAGGACCCGCTGACCTACGAGCCCATCGGCTTCGACGAGGTCGAGCGCAAGTTCGGGGTGCCGCCCGACAAGGTCGTCGACGTCCAGGCCCTGGCCGGGGATTCCACCGACAACGTGCCGGGCGTGCCGGGCATCGGCGTCAAGACCGCGGCCGAGCTGATCCGGACCTATGGCGACCTCGAGACGGTGCTGGCCCGGGCCGCCGAGATCAAGCAGCCCAAGCGCCGCGAGAACCTGCTGGCCTTCGCCGACCAGGCGCGGCTGTCGCGGGAGCTGGTGACGCTCCGCGACGACGTGCCGGTGGCCGAGGACTACACCGCCTTCGCCAAGCGCGAGCCCGACCACGCCATGCTGCTGGATTTCCTGCGCGCCCAGGAGTTCCGGCGGCTGGCGGCGCGCGTCGAGAGCGAGATCGGCGGCGACGGGCGCATCGCCGAGACCGGCGAGGGCGGCGGCAACGGACGGGACGCCGGGACGGCGCGGGCGGCGGGGAAGGCGAAGGACGCCGAGGGGAGGACGGGCGCCGACGGCTACGAGCTGGTCACCGACGCCGCGGCGCTGAAGGCGTGGATCGCCGAGGCCGGGGAGGCCGGGTTCGTCGCCGTCGACACCGAGACCACGTCGCTCGACGCCATGCGCGCCGAGCTCGTCGGCGTGTCGCTGGCGCTGGCCCCGGGCCGCGCCTGCTACGTCCCCCTCGCCCACCGCCGGCGGGAGGGCGGCCAGGGGGCGCTCTCGCTCGGCGACGATGACGCAAAGGGGGAAAAGGGCGAGGGCGGGAAGGCCAAGGGCGAGGCCAAGGGCGAGAAGGGCGGCGGCCCGGTCCCCGGCCAGATCGGCCGGGACGCGGCGCTGAAGCTGCTGGCGCCGCTGCTCGCCGACCCCGCGGTCCTCAAGATCGGCCACAACATCAAGTACGACATGGAGGTGCTGGCGCGTTACGGCGTCGCCGTGGCGCCGGTGGACGACACCATGGTGCTGTCCTACGTGCTGGAGGCGGGGCTCCACGGCCACGGCATGGACGAACTCGCCGAGCGCGTGCTCGCGCACACCACCATCAAATATTCGGAGGTGACGGGCACCGGCCGCAACCAGGTGACCTTCGACCTGGTGCCCCTCGAGGCCGCGCGCGACTACGCCGCCGAGGACGCCGACGTGACCTTGCGGCTCCACCGGGCGCTCAAGCCGCGCCTCGTTTCCGAGCGCGTGACCACGGTCTACGAGACGCTGGAGCGGCCGCTGATCCCGGTGCTGGTGGCGATGGAGCGCGCCGGCGTCGAGGTCGACCCCGGACGCCTCAGGGCGCTGTCGCGGGACTTCGCCGGGCGCCTCGCCGCCCTCGAGGCGGAGATCCACGGGCTCGCCGGCCGCGCGTTCAACGTCGGCAGCCCCCGGCAGCTGGGGGAGATCCTGTTCGGGGAGATGGGACTCGCCGGCGGGCGCAAGGGCAAGTCGGGCGCGCTGTCCACCGGCGCCGACGTGCTCGAGGACCTCGCCGCCCAGGGCCACGACCTGCCGCGCCGGGTGCTGGAATGGCGCCAGCTGGAGAAGCTGCGCTCCACCTACACCGACACGCTGCAGCACCAGATCAACCCCGAGACCGGGCGGGTGCACACCTCCTACGCCATGGCGGTGGCCTCCACCGGGCGGCTGAGCTCGACCGACCCCAACCTCCAGAACATCCCGGTCCGCACCGAGGAGGGGCGCAAGATCCGCGAGGCCTTCGTCGCCGCCAAGGGGATGAGGCTGGTCTCGGCCGACTACTCCCAGATCGAGCTCAGGCTGCTGGCCCACGTCGCCGACATCGCCGCCCTCAAGGAGGCGTTCCGGAACGGCGCCGACATCCACGCGCTGACGGCATCCGAGATGTTCGGCGTGCCCCTCGAGGGCATGGACCCCATGGTGCGGCGCTCGGCCAAGGCCATCAACTTCGGCATCATCTACGGCATCTCGGCCTTCGGCCTCGCGCGCCAGCTCGGCATCCCCCAGGGCGAGGCGGCCGACACCATCAAGGCCTATTTCGAGCGCTATCCCGGCATCCGCGACTACATGGAGGAGACCAAGGCCTTCGCCCGCGACCACGGCTACGTCACCACCGTCTTCGGGCGGAAGGTCCACACCCCCGGCATCAAGGGCAAGGGCCCCCAGCGGTCCTTCGCCGAGCGCCAGGCCATCAACGCGCCGCTGCAGGGCGCCGCCGCCGACGTCATCAAGCGGGCCATGATCCGCATTCCCGAGGCGCTGGCCAAGAAGAGGCTCGAGGCGCGGATGCTGCTGCAGGTCCACGACGAGCTCATCTTCGAGGCGCCGGCGGCCGAGGCCGGGGACACCGCCGAGGCGGTGCGCGCGGTGATGGTCGGGGCCGCCTTCCCGGCGGTCGACCTGTCGGTGCCGCTGGAGGTGGAGACTGGGATCGGCGCGAGCTGGGCCGAGGTGCACTGAGACGTGCCCCGCCGGGCGCGGGGCGTTCAGGCGGCCTTGGAGATCACGCGGTCGGCGGGCAGGCGGACATGGACCGTGGTGCCCCTCCCGGGGATGCTGTCGATCTCGAGGGCGCCGCCGTGCAGCTCGACCAGGGACTTGGACAGCGGCAGGCCGAGGCCGGTGCCCTCGAAGCGGCGGCGCAGCGAGTTGTCGAGCTGGGTGAAGGGCGAGAGCGCGCGGGGGATGTCCTCCGGCGCGATGCCGATCCCGGTGTCGGCGACGCTGATCACCAGCCGGCCCTCGGAATCGGTGCGCGCGTCGAGCGTCACCCGGCCGCCCGGCCGCGTGAACTTGACCGCGTTGGACAGGAGATTGAGGACGATCTGCTTGATCATGCGGCTGTCGGCCTTGAGGTGGGGCAGCAGGTTGGAGGGCTGCACCAGGAGCTCGACCTTGCCGGCCCGGGCGCGCTCCCCGACCAGGTTGAGGCAGGACTGGAAGGTGCGGTCGAGATCGATCACCGATTCGTGGAGATCCGCCTTGCCGGCCTCGATCTTGGAGATGTCGAGGAGGTCGTTGATGATGTTGAGGAGGTGGACGCCGCTCTCGCGGATGTCGGAGGCGTACTCCCGGTAGCATTCCTGGCCGATGGGGCCCTTGATCTGGTTCTCGATGATCTCCGCGAAGCCGATGATGGAGTTCAGCGGCGTCCGCAGCTCGTGGCTGATGTTGGCCAGGAACTCGGACTTGGACCGGTTGGCGATCTCGGCGCGCTCCTTGGCTTGGACCAGCATGGTCTCGACGCGCTTGCGCTCGATCGCGTAGCAGATGGCCCGCGCCATCAGCTGCCCGTCCCCCTGTCCCTTGACCAGGAAGTCCTGGGCGCCGTTCTGCACCGCCGCGGTCGAGACCTCGGGGTCGTTGAGCCCGGTGAGCACGACGACGGGAAGCTCCGGGTCGTGATCCTGGATCGCCTTCATGCCGTTGAGCCCGAGGGCGTCGGGCAGCGACAGGTCCAGCAGGGCGACGTCGAACGGCTGCATGTCGAGCAGCGCGACGGCCTCGGCGATGTTGGGGGTCTCCCGGATCTCGAAGCGCGCGAAATCCGCCTCCTTGAGAAGCGCGCGCGTGAGGTGCGCGTCTCCCGGATTGTCCTCGATCAGCAGGACCGTGATGGGGGTGTCCTGGGACATGGGCGGTCTCGCGGGCGCGGGCGGTTCCGGCTCCTCAGAAGGGCCCCGCGTGGGCCGGCAGCTTCACCACCGACAGCCAGAAGTCCTCGATGCCGTGCACGATCTTGATGAACTTGTCGAGGTCGACGGGCTTGGTGATGTAGCAGTTGGCGTGAAGATCGTAGCTCCGCATGATGTCGCTCTCGGCCTCGGAGGTGGTGATGACCACCACCGGGATGTGCCGGAGGTCGGGATCCGCCTTGAGCTCGCCCAGCACCTCGCGCCCGTCCTTGCGCGGGAGGTTGAGGTCGAGGAGCACGATGTCCGGCCGGGGCATGCCGGCGAACTCGCCCTCCTGGCGCAGGAAGGCCATGGCCTCGACCCCGTCCTTCACGTGGTAAAGGGTGTTGGCGACCTTGCTGTCCTTGAGGGTCTCCTTGGTGAGCCGGGCATCGCCGGGGTTGTCCTCGACCAGGAGGATATTGATGGGCAGGCCGTTCATTCCGCCGGTCATGGCGCGACTCCTCGCTTGGGCAGGGCAATGGTGAAGGTGGTGCCGCGGCCGGGCTCCGAGGCCACCTCGATGTGGCCGCCGTGGCGCTCGACGATCTTCTTGCAGATGGCGAGGCCGATCCCCGTGCCGGGATATTTCCCGCGCTCGTGAAGGCGCTGGAAGATCACGAAGATGCGGTCGAAGTAGGCGGACTCCATGCCGATGCCGTTGTCGGCGACCGAGATCAGCCAGCGCTCCGGCTCCTCCGCGGCCCCCACATGGATCTCGGGCGGGACCTCGCGGCGGAACTTGAGGGCATTGCCGATCAGGTTCTGGAACAGCTGGGTGAGCTGGACGTCGTCGCCCATGACCGTCGGCAACGGATCGCGGGTAATGCGCCCCCCGGAATCCTCGATCGCCATCTTGAGATTAAGAAGGGCCGCGTCGAGCACGGTCCCGAGGTCGACGGCCACGGGCTCCTTGGCGCGGGAGCCGACCCGGGAATAGGTCAGCAGGTCGTTGATCAGCTGCTGCATGCGCGTGGCGCCGTCGACGGCGTAGTCGATGAACTCCCGGGCGTCGTCGTCGAGCCTGTCGCGGTAGCGCCGGCCCAGCAGCTGGCAGTAGCTCGCGACCATGCGCAGCGGCTCCTGGAGGTCGTGGGAGGCCACGTAGGCGAACTGCTCCAGCTCGGAGTTGGACCGGCGCAGCTCGGCGAGGGCGGTCTCCAGCGCCTCGGCCTTCTCGGCCAGGGCCGCCTCGGCGCGCTTGAGGCGGGTGATGTCCGAATAGGTGCTGACGAAGCCGCCCCCCGGCATCGCGTTGCGCCGCTTCTGAACGATACGCCCGTCGGGCAGGGTCTGCTGGGTCGAGCGGCCGGTGGCCTTGCGCGCACGCGCGACCCGGTCGGCGAAGCTCGACGAATCGTTGCCGTAGTCCCCCCGATCGGCGATGTAGCGGGCGATGTCCTCGTAGGAGACGCCGAGCCGGCACAGGTGCGGCGGCAGGTCCAGGAAGTCGAAGGCCCGCTTGTTGAACGCAACGAGCCTGAGATTCCCATCGAAGACCCGGATTCCGTCGGCCATGTTGTCGATGATCGCCTGGAGCAGGGTGCGGTCCGCGGTGGCCCGCTTCTCCGCCTCCTTGCGTACGGTGATGTTGGTGTACGTGCAGACGAATCCGCCGTCCGGAAGCGAGGTGCGCCGGCGCGCGACGATTCGGCCCGAGGGCAATGTCAGTTCGATGCGGTCGATCCGCGACGGACTGGCGGGCGGTCCCGCGGGCGTCTCCCGGTCGCTGTCATTGGAGGCCTGGGGAATGGCGGTCTGGAGGATGCCCCGCTCCGCGTAATGGGACTGGATGGCCTCGTGGGACGTGCCGAGCTCGATGAACCCCTCGGGGAAGTCCAGCAGCTCGAGGTAGCGCGCGTTGTGGAGGAGCAGCTTGCCGTCGCGGTCGAAGACGGCGATGCCCTGGCTCAGCGCCCCGAGGACGTTGCACAAGAGTTCCGGATCGGCGGGCAGGGCCGTGCGCCGGTGAGAGAGGGCTCCCGCCTCGGCGAACGGGTCCTTCGCCCGGGCGGAACGCTGCTTCATCGTCGTCGGCATCGCGGACTTCCACCTTGGTTTTGGACGACTACGCGGAAATTGGGGCGCACCCCCCGTGCCGGAGCGGGGCCGTCGCAAGCGGGCCGAGGTGAGACGGAGGGTAGTCAGCCAAAGTTAATAATCGGTAAGGACGGGCCGCGGGCCCACCAAAAACGCCGGCTCGGCACCGCCGAACCGGCGTCTCGGGGCGCGTTCCGCCGGGTCAGGCGGCCGCCCGGATCGCGGCCTGCTTGACCCCGTCGTCGACCTGGGGCTCGAACTCCCGGAAGTTCTCCTCGAACATCCGGGCGACGCTCTGGGCGGTCCGGTCGTAGGCCCCCTTGTCGGCCCAGGTGTTCTTGGGGTTGAGCACCTCGGCCGGCACGTCCGGGCAGGCCCGCGGCACCAGCACCCCGAAATTGGGATCGGGCGCCATGGGCACGCCGTCGAGCCGGCCATCGAGGGCGGCGCGGAGCATGGCCCGGGTGTGGGCGATCTTCATGCGCGAGCCGACCCCGTAGGAGCCGCCGGTCCAGCCGGTGTTGACGAGCCAGCATTCCGAGCTGTGCCGGGCGATGCGCTCGCCGAGGAGATGGGCATAGACCGTCGGATGGCGGGGCATGAAGGGGGCGCCGAAGCAGGTGGAGAAGGTGGCCTCGGGCTCGGTGACGCCGCGCTCGGTGCCGGCGATGCGGGCCGTGTAGCCCGACAGGAAATGATACATCGCCTGGTCGGCGGTCATCCTGCTGATGGGGGGCAGGACGCCGAACGCGTCGGCCGTCAGCATGATGATATGCCGAGGGTGCCCCGAGCTCAGGCCCGGCACCACGTTGGGGATGAACTCGATGGGATAGGAGGCGCGGGTGTTCTCGGTGAGCGCCTCGGAGTCGAGGTCCAGGGCGCGCGTGACCGGGTCGATCACCACGTTCTCCAGCACCGTGCCGAAGCGCCGGGTAGTGGCATAGATCTCGGGCTCGGCCTCGGCGGACAGGCGGATCACCTTGGCGTAGCAGCCGCCCTCGAAGTTGAAGATGCCGTTGTCGGACCAGCCGTGCTCGTCGTCGCCGACCAGGGTGCGCGAGCCGTCGGCCGAGAGCGTCGTCTTGCCGGTCCCCGACAGGCCGAAGAAGATGGCGGCCTCGCCGGCGTCGCCGATATTGGCGGAGCAATGCATGGGCATGACGCCCTCGGCCGGCAACAGGTAGTTGAGGATCGAGAACACCGACTTCTTGATCTCCCCGGCGTACCAGGTGCCGCAGATCAGCACCTCCCGGGTGCCGAAATTCAGGATGATGCAGATGTCGGAATTGGTGCCGTCGGTCTCCGGGTCGACGTTGAGGCCGGGCGCGTGCAGGATCGTGAAGTCCGGCGTGAACCGCGCGAGCTGCTCGGCGGTCGGCCGCAGGAACATGTTGCGCGAGAACAAGGCGTGCCAGGCGGTGTCGGTGACGACCCGGATCCCCAGCCGAAAGGCGGGATCGGCGCCCGCGAAGCAGTCCTGCACGAACAGATCGCGGCCCTTGAAATAGGCCAGGAACTTGTCGCGGATTTTCCGGTAGGTCTCCTCCGACGTCGGCCGGTTGACCGAGCCCCACCAGATGTTGTCGCGGCTGGTGGCCTCCTCGACGATGAACTTGTCCTTGGGGGATCGGCCGGTGTACTCGCCCGTCTCCACCACCAGGGCGCCCCCCGGCGCCAGCAGGCCCTCGGAGCGGCGGATGGATTCCTCGTAAAGCAGCGTGGCGTCCAGGTTCCAGTGGACCGTCCCCGCCCCGGAAATGCCGTGCCGGTCCAAGCCGTGGCTGCTCTTGATGGGGCCCCGTTCCTGCAATGCGCTCTCCCCTTCTTTGCCTGGGCCGGTGTCAGGACCCTCTTATATACGGATCGCGCGATGGGGCGCCACCCCGAGAATCGGGATTCCCGGGATTCCCAAGGCCCTCGCCGTGCCCCGGGGCGCCCTCACCGGCGGCGTCCGGCGCGTCCGAAGAGATGCCCGCCGGCGGCGCCCAGGACCGCCCAGAACAGCGCCGCGACGCCGAGCGTGGCGGCGACGTAGCGGGCGGCGAGGTCGGCGGGGATCGGGCCCGCCGGGTCGGTCGGCGGCGGCGGCGCGCCGACCAGGTGGGGAAGGGCGAGGAGGAGGACGGCCGCGACCCTGAGCCAAGGGCGGCTTGATCCCAATAGCAGGGCCAGTCCCGATGCCGTCGCCGCCACGGTGCCGAGCCACCACCACTGGCGGGCGGGCAACGCCGCCGCCGCCATGCCCGGGGGCTCCGGGGGCAGGCCCAGGGCCGGCGCCAGGGCGAACACCGTGAACCCCGCGGCCCCCCAGGCGAGCCCGCTCCGCCAGTCGGTCGTCCGCCCGGCCACGGCGAGGGCGGCGGCGAGCAGGAGCCCGAAGCCGACGCCGATGGAGAGGTGGGCGGCGAGGGTCAATCCGACCCGCTCGAGGCCGCCCGCGGGCAGCCCGGAGGCGCCGCCCGCCGCGGCCGCGCCCGTTTCGAGCGCCTCGGCGGCGGCGATCAGGGGCGCGACCCAGACCGTGCCGAGGGCGAAGGCGGCGAGACCGGCGATACCGCCGGCCGCAAGCCCGACGAGGAGTATCCGGCGGATCACGGCCGGCGTTCCGTTCCCGGCGCGGCCATCAGTGGCAGGGGAAGGTGAAGACGTGGCGGGCGTCGTGGGCGGCGTCGTGCAGGAGGTCGGGGCCGGCGAACCCGGTCGCGAAGAGGAGTGCCGCCCCGAGCGCCGCCGCCAAGGCGGCGCCGGCGCGGACGTCGACCCGGTCGGCGGCCGAGGTGCGGGCCGGCGCGGGCGGGGCGCCGATGGCGACGGGTACGGTTTCCTCCATCCTGCGATCCCCCGGAAGGCGCCCGCGACCCGCGCGGCGGGCGTCCATGGGGGGCATTGAACGGCGGCCTCCCGCCGCCTGTCAAGGCGCCGCGGTCAGCCGAGGAGGCCGCCGGCCATGCCCGTGCGCCACGCGATCGAGGCGCCGAGCACGACGGTGAGGACGCCGATCCCCGCGTTGACCCCGCGCCACGCCCAGGTCAGGCGCGCGGCGGTGAAGCGCAGCGGCACCGCGATGGCGCAGGACAGCACCGCCATGCCCGCCACCGAGCCGAGCCCGAACAGGAACATGTAGGCGAGACCCATCCAGACCGAGGGCATCGAGCTCAACGTGAGCAGCACCAGGGCGGCCGAGCCGGCCATGCCGTGGACCAGCCCGACGAGGAGCGCGCGGAGCGGCAGGCGCGCGCGATGGATATGGGCGTGGGCGTCGGGGCCGTGGGCGGCGTCGTGACCGTGGCGGTGGGCGTGGAAATGCCGGGCCCCGCCGTGGTCGTGGCCGTGGAAATGGGTGCGGCTGCGCCACATGCGCACGAGGACGTCGATGCCGAGGCCGACCAGCATCAGCCCGACCGCGAACTCCAGCATGCCGGCCACCGTCTCGGGGACCACCGTGTCAAGCGCCAGCACCACCGAGCCGACGAGGAACAGCGTCAGGGTGTGGCCGATGCCCCAGGCGATCCCGAGGCGCGTGGTCTCGCCGACATCGCGGCTTCGCGTGGCGAGGCTGGCGACCGCGGCG
This sequence comes from Alphaproteobacteria bacterium, assembly GCA_036396355.1. Lineage (GTDB taxonomy): Bacteria > Pseudomonadota > Alphaproteobacteria > SMXQ01 > SMXQ01 > DASWKZ01. The sequence goes on along the minus strand of DASWKZ010000028.1, from coordinate 18,635 downwards.
ATATGGTCGGCCTCGATGGCGTGCTTCATTCCGATCAGGAAGCCCAATCCAAGCGCATAGAACATGGGGGGAGGTCCTCGCCCGAGACTTGTTGTCGTTGTCGAGCCCCGCGGCCGGGGCCTCGGGCGGGGCCATCATAGTCGGCGCGGGTGGCCTGTCAATCGCGCCCGGGGCGCCGCGATGCCCTTCCCAATGGCGGTTTCCCTTTGGTTCCGCCCGCGAGTTATGCAAGAATTCGGCCCGGATTGGGGGGCCGGGGAAGCACGGCGAAAGGAAGGACCATGGCCCGGACGATCGCCCTCGTGGACGACGACCAGAACATCCTGACCTCGGTTTCCATGTCCCTGGAGGCCGAGGGCTTCAAGGTCGATGCCTACACCGACGGGACCAAGGCGCTGGAGGGCATGACCGCCCGCCCCGTCGATCTCGCTATCCTCGACATCAAGATGCCGCGCATGGACGGCATGGAGCTCCTCAACCGCATCCGCCGCTCCTCCCAGATCCCGGTGATCTTCCTCACCTCCAAGGACGACGAGGTGGACGAGGTCCTCGGCTTCCGCATGGGTGCCGACGACTACATCCGCAAGCCGTTCTCCCAGCGGCTGCTGATCGAGCGCATACGGGCGCTGCTCCGCCGCGCCGAGCTCGCGGGAGCGAACAACGGGCGCGCCGCGGACGGGGACGGCCAGGGCGGCGTCGTGACCCGCGGCGAGCTGATGCTGGATTCGGCGCGGCACCTCTGCACCTGGCGGGGCGAGGCGGTGCAGCTCACGGTGACCGAATTCCTGATCCTGGAGGCCCTGGCGACGCGGCCCGGACACGTCAAGACCCGCGACCAGCTGATGGACGCGGCCTATGGCGAGCACATCTACGTGGACGACCGCACCATCGACAGCCACATCAAGCGCCTGCGCCGCAAGTTCAAGCGCATCGACGACGACTTCGCCCAGATCGAGACCCTCTACGGTCTCGGCTATCGCTACCGCGACTCCTGAGGCTCGGCATCGCCGCGTGCCGGCCAGGCCCGCCCGTGACCGCAACCGCCCGCTCCCGGACCTCGTCTCCCCATGGTGGCTGAAACGACCGAGACTCCGCGCGACCGGCGGTCCCCGCCGGACGGGCCGCGGCCGCCGAGCCGCCCCGGCGTCGCGGCCGCCGCCGCCGCCGCCCGTCCCGGCGGCGGCATCCGCGTGCCCCAGTGGCTGCGGCTGCGGTCCATCACCTGGCGGGTGCTGGCGGTCAACCTGCTGGCCCTGCTGATCCTGGCGGCGGGGCTCCTCTATCTCGACCGCTACAAGCGTAGCCTGATCGCGTCGCAGCTCGATTCGCTGGCCGTCCAGGGCGGCATCTTCGCCGCCGCCCTCGGCGAGGCGGCGGTGATCAGCGACCCCCTGGCCGGGCAGGACACGTTGACGGCCCTGGCGCGGCCGATGGTGCGGCGGCTGGCGGTTCCGGCCCGGCTGCGGGCGAGGCTGTTCGCCGCCAACGGCGACCTGATCGCCGATTCCAAGTATGTCGGCATGGTGCGCGGCGGCGTCGAGGTGGCGCCGCTGGCCACGCCACGCGAGGACGCCAGACTCCTCGATCACCTGGTGGATGCCTATGAATGGCTGGTGCGCCGGCTCCCCGCCGGCGAGAGCTACCCCCCTTACGAGGACAAGCCCTCGGCCCGCGCCGCCGATTTTCGCGAGGCTCAGCGCGCCCTTGCCGGCGAAGTGGGCCGCTCGGTGCGCGCCGCGCCCGGCGGCGAGCTGGTGCTTTCGGTGGCGGTGCCCGTCCAGCGCTACAAGCAGGTGCTGGGGGCGCTCATGCTGTCGGTGGACAGCGCCGAGATCGAGGAGAGCCTGCGCCAAGTGCGCCAGGAGATCATCTCGGTGTTCGGCATCGTGTTCGTCATCACCGTCCTGCTCTCGTTGTGGCTCGCCGGCACCATCGCGCGGCCGGTGCGGCGCCTGGCGGCGGCGGCCGAGCGGGTCCGCTCCGGCCACGGCCAGGCAGCGGAGATCCCCGACCTCAGCGGCCGCGGCGACGAGATCGGGAACCTGTCGGCGGCCCTCAGGGACATGACGCGGGATCTGTGGTCGCGCATGGACGCCATCGAGGGCTTCGCCGCCGACGTCGCCCACGAGATCAAGAATCCGCTCTCCAGCCTCCGCAGCGCCGTCGAGACCGTGGCCAGGATCGACAACCCCGCCCAGCAGCGACGGCTCATGGCCATCATCCTCGACGACGTGCAGCGCCTCGATCGCCTGATCAGCGACATCTCGGACGCCTCCAGGCTCGACGCCGAGCTCGGCCGCGCGCAGCTGAGCCGGGTGGACATGGCCGACCTGCTCCGGACGCTGGTGGAGATCGAGCAGACCGCGGCGCAGGCCGGCGGCGCCCCGGCGCCCCGGCTCACCCTGGACCTGCCCGGGGACCGGCCCATCGTCGTCCTCGGCCTCGAGGGGCGCCTCGCCCAGGTGTTCCGCAACCTGATCGCCAACGCGGTGTCGTTCTCGCCGCCGCACGGCACCATCCGGGTCTCCGGGCGGATCGAGGACGGCCTCGCCCGCTTCGCGGTGGAGGACGAGGGCCCGGGCCTGCCGCCGGAGAAGATCGGGGCGATCTTCGACCGCTTCTACTCCGAGCGCCCCAGGGGCGAGAAGTTCGGGACCCATTCCGGGCTCGGCCTCAGCATCTCCAAGCAGATCGTCGAGGCCCATCACGGCCGCATCTGGGCCGAGAACGTCGAGCGGGACGGCGCCGTCGCCGGCGCCCGGTTCGTGGTCACCCTCGACCTCGCCGGCCATGGCTAGGGGCCCGGCCGAGGCGGAGGTCCACGGCACCTGCGTGCGGATCGGCGATGCGGGGGTGCTGCTCAGGGGCGGGCCGGGATCGGGCAAGTCCGACCTCGCCCTGCGGCTGATCGAGGACGGCGCCCGTCTGGTCGCTGACGACCGGGTGCGCCTGCGCCGGGCCGGCGGCCGCATCCTGGCCTCGGCGCCGCCGGCCCTGGCCGGCCTCCTCGAGGTCCGGGGGCTCGGCATCGTCCGCCTCGCGCCCGCGCGCACCGCCGCCGAGGCGCCCCTCGCCCTGGTCGCCGACCTGGTGGCTCCCGGGGCGGCCCTCGAGCGGCTGCCGGAGCCGGCCACCACGGCCGTCCTCGATGCCGCGCTGCCCCTCCTGCGCATCGCCCCCCACGAGGCCACCGCGGCGGCCAAGCTGCGCCTTGCCGTCGGCCGCGGCCCCGGGTCTATAATGTCGCCCCGATGACGGTATTTCCCATCCGTGACGCGGCCGGCGCGCGGCGGCCCGGGCCCGCTCGCGGCCGACGACCATGACGGCGGAACAGGGGCTGGCGGTCGCCCGGCGGCCGCGGGTGGTGCTGGTCACCGGCATGTCGGGGGCGGGACGCTCGTCCGCCCTCAAGACCCTCGAGGACATCGGCTACGAGGCCGTGGACAACATGCCGCTGACCCTGCTCGGCAGCCTCGTCGCCGTGGAATGGGACGGCCGGCGCAACCTCGCCGTCGGGATCGACATCCGGACCCGCAACTTCGGCGTCGGCCCGGTGCTCGCGGGCATGGATCGCCTGATCGCCGACGAGGGCCTCGATGTGCGCCTCGTGTTCCTCGACTCCTCCGACGAGGTCCTGCGCCGGCGCTTCACCGAGACCCGCCGCCCGCACCCCCTGGCCAGCGACCGGCCGGTGATGGACGGCATCGCGCAGGAACGGCGCCTGCTCTCGGGCCTGCGCGAGCGCGCCGACCTGGTGATCGACACCACCGACCTCGCCCCCGGCGAGCTGCGCCGCCTCCTCGCCGGCCATTTCGGGCTCGACGGCGCCCCCGGCCCGACGGTGTTCGTGACGTCGTTCTCCTACCGCCACGGCCTGCCGCGGGAGGCGGACGTCGTGTTCGACGTGCGCTTTCTCGCCAATCCCCATTACGAGGCCGACCTCAGGGGGTTGACCGGCTGCGATCCGGCGGTGGCGGAATTCATCATGCGCGATCCCGCCTATCCCAGGTTCTTCGCGGCGCTCACCTCGCTGCTCGGGGTGCTGCTGCCCGGCTACCGCAAGGAGGGCAAGAGCTATCTCACCATCGCCGTCGGCTGCACCGGGGGCCGCCACCGCTCGGTGTTCGTGGCCGAGCGCCTCGCGGCCTGGCTCCGCGAGAGCGCCCACAAGGTCGACGTGACCCACCGCGATGCCGACGCCCCGGCGGCCTGACGCGGCGGCGGGGGAAGGAGCCCATGGCAGCGAGCGTCAGCAGGAGTAGGAGGAGCCGTCCCCGGGCCAGGGCCGAGATCGGGCTGGTCCTGGTCACCCATGGCGATCTCGGCCGCGCGTTCCTCGGCGCGCTCCAGCACATCGTCGGCCGGCAGAACCACACCGCCGCCGTCGGCATCGGGCCGGAGGACGACGTCAAGGAGCGGCGCAAGGCGATCCTTGCCGCCATCGGCCGCGTGAATTCCGGCAAGGGGTGCATCGTCATGACCGACATGTTCGGGGGAACGCCCTCGAACCTGGCGCTGTCGGCGCTCTCCGAGAAGGGCGTGGAGGTGATCGCCGGCGTCAACCTGCCCATGCTCATCAAGTTCGCGAGCGTGCGCGCCGACGATTCCATGGCCGACGCCGTTCGCGCGGTGCAGGAGGCCGGCCGCAAATACATCAACGTCGCATCCAGCTTCCTGGCCGAGGACGATGCCGGGTGAGGCTGCGGTCCGGCCGCGGCCATGACCGGCGGCGCCGGCAGCGGGCGCGGGCGCCGTCGTCGCGTCCGGCGCAAGGCCACCATCCTCGGCGAGCTCGGCCTCCATGCCCGGCCGGCCGCCCGCTTCGTGGAGCTGGCCTCGCGGTTCGAGGCCGAGGTCCGGGTGAGCTGCAAGGGCACCACCGTGTCGGGGCGGTCCATCATGGGTCTGATGATGCTGGCGGCGGGCGGCGGCGCCGAGCTCATCATCTCGGCTTCCGGCCCCGAGGCCGATGCCGCCGTCGAGGCGCTGTCGCGGTTCGTCCAGTCCGGATTCCGGGCCTCATAGGCGGCGGCGCCGGGCGGGCGAAAGACCTTGCCAACCGGGGAGCATGAATATATAAGGATAGCCTTATATATTGCATTCCGTCGTTGCCGCCGCCGCCCGCCGCTACCCCGACGACCGGGACACGGGCGGCCTTCCCATCCCGGAGGAGACTGACCGTGACCGTCAAGAACGCGCCCGACCCCGGAGTCTCGGACTTCAAGGTGGCGGATCCGGGGCTCGCCGAATGGGGCCGCAAGGAGATCTCCATCGCCGAGACCGAGATGCCGGGCCTGATGGCCCTGCGCGCGGAATACGGCGCGGAAAGGCCGCTCGCGGGCGCCCGCATCGCCGGCTGCCTGCACATGACGATCCAGACCGCGGTGCTGATCGAGACCCTCCTCCATCTGGGCGCCACCGTCAGGTGGTCGTCGTGCAACATTTTCTCGACCCAGGACCACGCCGCCGCCGCCATCGCCGCCGCCGGCGTTCCGGTCTTCGCCTGGAAAGGCGAGACCGAGGAGGAGTTCGACTGGTGCATCGAGCGGACCATCCTCGGCCCCGGCGGCTGGCGGCCCAACATGATCCTCGATGACGGCGGCGACCTCACCAGGATCATGCACGAGCGCCATCCCGAGCTGATGGGCGACGTGAAGGGCATCTCCGAGGAGACCACCACCGGCGTCGTCCGCCTGTTCGAGATGCAGCGCAAGGGCGAGCTGCTCTCGCCCGCCATCAACGTCAACGACTCGGTCACCAAGTCCAAGTTCGACAATCTCTACGGCTGCCGCGAGAGCCTGATCGACGGCATCAAGCGGGCGACCGACGTCATGCTCGGCGGCAAGACCGCGGTGGTCGCCGGCTATGGCGAGGTGGGCAAGGGCTGCGCCGCGGCCCTGCGCGGCCAGGGCGCGCGGGTGGTGGTCACCGAGATCGACCCCATCTGCGCTCTGCAGGCGTCGATGGAGGGCTTCCAGGTGCTCACCATGGACGAGGCCGCGCCCATCGGCGACATCTTCGTCACCGCCACCGGCAACATCGACGTCATCACCATCGAGCACATGCGCGCCATGAAGGACCGTGCCATCGTCTGCAACATCGGCCATTTCGACAGCGAGGTGCAGATCAGCGCGCTGAGGAACCTCGAATGGGACCAGATCAAGCCCCAGGTCCACGAGGTGACCTTCGCCGACGGCAAGCGCCTGATCGTGCTGGCCGAGGGCCGGCTCGTGAACCTCGGATGCGCGACCGGCCATCCCAGCTTCGTCATGAGCTTCTCCTTCACCAACCAGGTGATGGCCCAGATCGAGCTGTGGAGGAACCACGCCTCCTACGGGAACGAGGTCTATTTCCTTCCCAAGGAGCTGGACGAGAAGGTGGCGCGGCTGCATCTCGACCATGTCGGGGTGCACCTGACCCGGCTGCGGCCGGAGCAGGCCGACTACATCGGCGTTCCGGTGCACGGCCCCTACAAGCCCGACCATTACCGCTACTGAGGGGCCCGCCGGCCCCTGCGGCTTGTGGGGGCCGATCATCAGGCGTAGGATTCCCGCGTGCTGCGCCTTGAACTCTTCGCCCGGAGGTCGCCTCCCCGGCGCGCAGAACGTGCCGTCGCGGCTTCCCGCCGCGCCCGGCGAGCAGGTTCCTTTTCGCTTCCTTCCGTTACGCTGATTCCCGCGGCCGATCCCGGGGAGTGGGCGCTGGTCGCGGCCGGCGCGCTGCTGCTGGCGGGCCTCGCCGCCGCCGCGGTCCTGGCCCTGCGACGCGCATCGGCGCTGGCCCGGGCCCTCGCCGCCGAGCGCGCCGGCAACCGCGAGCTGGGCGTCGCGCTGGCGGCGGCGCCCGGCAGTTTCTGGACGTGGACGGCGGGCGGCGCGGGCGGTTCGGCCGGCCGGCGGGGACGCCGCCTCGGCGAGCTCTTCGGCGTCGCCGAGGACCGGATCTCGGAGTTCGACGACCTCCTCCTGCTGTTGCGCGCCGAGGCCGCGGTTCGCCTGAAGGCGGATGTCACATTGCTGCGGGAACGGGGGTCGGGCTTCACGTGCCGGGTGGAGACCGCGGACGGCGCCCGCATCCTCGAGGCGCGGGGGGTGCGCGTGCACGGGGCCGAAGGCGAGCCGGCCGGCGACACCGTGTGGTTCCGCGACATCACGGAGGCGGTCGTCGAGCGCGAGGGGGCGATGGAGGGGCTCGAGCGGCTCGCCGCCGAGAACGCGAGCCTCCGCCACGTGCTCGACGGCCTGGCCGTTCCCGCCTGGGTGCGCGGCCCCGACCTCTCCATCGTCTATTGCAATCCCGCCTACGCCCGCGCGGTGGACGAATCCTCGCCGGCGGCCGCGATCGCCGGCGGGCACGAGATCGCGAGCGGCCCCACCGGCTGGGGCCGGGCGCTCGCCGAGCGGGCGGATGCCACGCGCGCGCCCGCGACCCGAAGCCTCTACGTCGTGGTCGGCGGCGCCCGGCGGCTGTTCGAGATCACCGAGTTCCCCGTCGGCGCCCCTCCCGTCGGCGCCGACGGCGCGGCGTGGCCGGTCGCGGGGTTCGCGGTGGATCGCACCGACGCCGATGACGCCCGCACCGAGCTCGCCCGGCACATGGCCGCCCACGCCGAGGTGCTGGAGAAGCTCGGCACCGGCATCGTCATCTACGGCCCCGACACCCGGCTCCAGTTCTTCAACGCGGGCTTCGCCCGGATGTGGGGCCTCGATCCCCAATGGCTGCGGACCCTTCCCACCCATGGCGAGGTGCTGGAGGAGCTGCGCACCCGCCGCGCCATGCCCGAGGAGTCGGATTTCCTCGAGTTCAAGCGCAAGCGCATGGAGCTCTACACCTCCCTGATCGAGCCCCAGGAGGAGCTCCTCCACCTTCCCGACGAACGCGTCTTCCGCATGATCATCAATCCCCATCCGCTGGGCGGGCTGCTGCTCACCTTCGAGGACGTGACCGACCGCATGACCCTGGAGCGCTCCTACAACACCCTGATCGCCGTGCGCTCGGAAACCCTCGACAACCTGCACGAGGGGGTTGCCGTGTTCGGGTCCGACGGGCGGCTCAAGCTGTTCAACCCGGCCTATGCCCGCATCTGGAAGCTCGACCCGGACATGCTGGAGGGCGAACCCCGAATCCCCGAGGTCCTGGAGGCCGTCCGGAACCTGTTCGTCTTCGAGGGACCGTGGGAGTCCTTCCGGGAGCGCCTGCTCGAGGGCGTCGCGGACCGGACGGCGCGCACCGGGCGGTTCGAGCGCGCCGACGGCTCGATCCTCGACTTCGCGGCGGTCCCGCTGCCCGACGGGGCCATGCTGTTCAGCTACGTCGACGTGACCGATACCGTCGCCGTCCAGCGCGCGCTGAAGGAGCGCAACGAGGCCCTGCTCGCCGCCGACCGGCTCAAGTCCGAATTCATCACCAACGTGTCCTACGAGCTGCGGACGCCGCTCAATACCATCATCGGGTTCACCGAGATCCTCTCGAACCAGTATTTCGGCGGCCTGAACGAACGCCAGGGGGAATACACCTGCGGCATCCTGGAATCCTCCCAGCAACTCCTCATGCTCATCGACGACATCCTCGACCTCGCGCTGATCGAGGCCGGACGCCTGGAGCTCGAGCTCGCGCCGGTGGACGTGCGCACCGTGCTCGACGCCGTCGCGGCGCTGGCGCGGGAGCACGCGCGCGCGCGCAGGCTTACGCTCAAGGTGGATTGTCCCAAGGAGATCGGTGCCGTCACCGGGGACGAGCGCCGCCTCAAGCAGGCGCTGTTCAACGTGGTCTCCAATGCCGTCAGATACACCCCCTCGGGCGGCCGCATCACGATCTCCGCCAAGCCGGCGCGCGACGGCGTCACCTTCGCCGTGACCGATACCGGGCCCGGCATCCCCGACGAGGACCACGCCCGCATCTTCGAGAAGTTCGAGCGCGGCCACGGGGGCGATACGCGCGGGGCCGGCGTCGGCATCGGCCTCGCCCTGGTGAAGAGCTTCGTCGAGCTCCACGGCGGCACCCTGGCGCTGGACTCCGAGGTGGGGAAGGGCACCACCGTCTCCTTCACCCTGCCGGCGAGGGCGCGACCCGCGCCCCGGAGGAAGGGGCGCCGCCAGCCCGGCGACCAGCGGGCGGTGACCTGACCTCCGCGGCGCTGCGCCGCGCCGCCGCGGACCGGCGATTCAGCCGCCGTCCCGTCCCGGCACGCCCTTGGTGGTCGAGTATTCGAAGTGGAGCGCCTCGCCCGGCCGCACCCGCGCGAAGGCGGCATGGGCCGCCATGGCCGCCTCGGCGAAGCCGGACAGGATCAGCTTGAGCTTGCCCGGGTAGACCGCGATATCCCCGATGGCGAAGATCCCGGGGCGGGAGGTCTCCAGGGTCGCGGGATCGGCGCGGATGCGGTTGTGCTCGATGGCGAGCCCCCACCGGGCGATCGGGCCGAGATTCATGGCCAGCCCGAAGAAGGGCAGGAGGACGTCCGCCTCGATGCGCCGCGTCTCGCCGGCGAGCGAGGCCACGGTGACCGCCGTCAGCTCTCCGCCCTTCCCCTCGATCCCCGCCAGCTGGTAGGGGATCACCAGCTCGACCCGACCCTCGGCGGCGAGCGCCCGCATGCGCTCGACGCTCTCCGGGGCGGCGCGGAACTTGTCGCGCCGGTGCACCACGTAGACGCGTTCGGCCAGCCCCGCGAGGGAGAGGACCCAGTCCACCGCGGAATCGCCGCCGCCGGCGATCACCAGGCGCTTGCCGCGGAAATCCTCGCGGCGCGTCACCAGGTAGAAGACGCTCTTGCCCTCGAACGCCGTGAGCCCCTCGAGCGGCGGCCGGTTGGGCCCGAAGGCGCCGACCCCGCCCGCCACCATGACCGCCCGCGCCCGGATCTCCGCACCCGACGAGGTCACGAGCCGGAATCCGCCGTCGCCATCCTCCTCCAGGCGCTCGACCCGCTGGCCGAGGTGGTAGGCCGGGTGGAACGGGCGCGCCTGCTCCGCCAGCCGCTCGATCAGGCCCTCCGCCGTGATCTCGGGCCAGGCCGGGATGTCGTAGATGGGCTTCTCCGGATAGAGCGCCGCGCATTGCCCCCCGGGCACGTCGAGCACGTCGATCACGTGGCAGCGCATGCCCAGCATGCCGCACTCGAACACCGCGAACAGCCCCACCGGCCCGGCGCCGATGATGGCGACATCGGTCGCGAAGGGGCCCGTTCCCGCGGGCGCGCCGGCGCCGTCGCTCATCCCCACCGTACCTCCGCTGTTGCCGGCCCTAACATATCGGGGCGCGGCGGGGGCGCAAGCCCTACGGCCTTGTTCGCGCCTGCCGCGGGGGCTACAAACGGCCGAACCCATGCGCCGGTCCACACCATGACGGAGATCGTGCTTGGCGACGTCGAGGCGACCCGGTCGCTGGCCCGCCGGCTTGCGCCCCACCTCGGGCCGGGCGACGTGATCGCGCTCGCCGGCCCGCTCGGCGCCGGCAAGACCGCCTTCGCCCGCTTCCTCATCGAGGCGCTGGCCGAGCGCGCGGGCGCCGCGCCGCCGGGCGAGGTGCCCAGCCCCACCTTCACCCTGGTGCAGGTCTACGAGACCGGCGCCACGCCGGTCTGGCATTTCGACCTGTTCCGGCTCGGCGCGGCCGACGATGTCCTCGAGCTCGGCATCGAGGAGGCCTTCGCCGGCGCCATCTCGCTCGTCGAGTGGCCGGACCGCCTCGGACCCCATCTCCCCGCCGACCGCCTCGTGCTGTCCTTCGCGCTTCGTCCCGGCGAGCGCCGCACCGTGAGGATCGCGGGCCACGGTTCACGCGGACGTGCCCTGGCCGGGGCGCTGGCCAAGGCGGCGGCCTAGGCGATGGCGCCAAACGGTTCCGCGCCGGGCGCCGCCGCCGAGGGGCGCCGTCGCCGCGCCGTCGCGCGTTTCCTGGAGAATGCCGGGTTCGGTGCCGCGCGCCTCGACTGGCTCGACGCCGACGCCTCGTTCCGGCGCTACGGGCGCCTGTCCGGCGGGCCGCGGCCGGCCCTGGTCATGGACGCCCCGCCCGGCCGCGAGGACGTCGGGTCCTGGCGCCGGATCGCGCGGCATCTCCGCGCCCTCGGGTTCAGTGCCCCCGAGGTCTTCGCCGCCGACGAGGCGGCCGGACTGCTGCTGATCGAGGATTTCGGCGACGACACCTTCACCCGGCTCCTCGATTCGGGCGCCGACGAGGCGGCGCTCTACGACCTCGCCGTGGATACGCTGGTGGCGCTGCAGCGACTCCCCCGGGAGCGGGTGGTGCCGGCCTGGCTTCCGCCCTACGACGAGGCGCGCCTGCTGGCCGAGGCGGTGCTGTTCGTGGACTGGTACCTTCCGGCGGTGCTGGGCCGCGCGGTGACCACGGGGGAGCGCGAGGACTACGTCGGCCTGTTCCGCGAGGCGTTCGCGCTCGCCGCGCCGGCCACGCCGACCCTGGTGCTGCGCGACTTCCACGTGGATAACCTGATGCGGCTTCCCGGCCGCGCCGGGCCGGCGGCCTGCGGGGTGCTCGACTTCCAGGACGCGGTGGCCGGCCATCCGGCCTACGACCTCGTCTCCCTGGTCGAGGACGCGCGGCGCGACCTCGGCCGCGGCACCGCCGCCCGCGCCCGGGCGCGCTACCTCGCCGCCTTCCCCGATCTCGACGGCGACGTCTTCGCCGCCGCCGCCGCCGTGCTTGCCGCCGGGCGCAACGCCAAGATCATCGGCATCTTCACCCGGCTCGACCGGCGCGACGGCAAGCCCCGCTACCTCGCCCATATCCCGAGGGTGTGGCGGCTGCTGGAGCGGGACCTCGCCCACCCCGCCCTGGCCCCCCTTGCCGCGTGGTTCGACCGGGCCTGCCCGCCGCCGGCGCGGCGGGCACCCCGGCCGGGCCGGGGCGCCCCGTGAACCGGCCCCCGGCCGCGGGCATCGTGCGCACCGCCATGGTGCTGGCGGCGGGCCGCGGCGTGCGCCTGCGCCCGATCACCGAGGACCGCCCCAAACCCCTGGTCACGGTGGCGGGGCGCGCCATCCTCGATCGCACCCTCGACGCGCTGGCCGCCGCCGGGGTGGACGCTTGCGTCGTCAACACCCACCACCTCGGGCGCATGATCGCCGCCCACGTCGCCCGCCGCGGGCGGCCCGCCGTGCGCATATCGCCCGAACCGAGGCTGCTCGACACCGGCGGCGGCGTCCTCAAGGCGCGGCCGTTCCTCGGCGACGGTCCCTTCTTCGTCGTCAACGGCGACGTGCTGTGGGACGAGGGGCCCGAGGGCCCGGCGCTGGCCCGGCTGGCCGCCGGTTTCGACCCGGTGCGCATGGACGCGCTTTTGCTGGTGGTGGCGCGCGAGCGCGCCGTGGGATACGACGGGCCGGGGGATTTCACGCTGGGCGGGGACGGACGGCTCCACCGCCGTGGCGCGGCGCCGGCGGCGTCCCACGTCTTCACCGGGCTGCAGGTCCTCAACCCGGCGCTGCTCGCCGGCTGCCCCGAGGGCGCCTTCTCCCTCAACCTGCTCTACGACCGCGCCATCACCGCCCGCCGCCTCCACGGGCTCGCCCATGCCGGCCGCTGGTACCACGTGGGGACCCTCGACGGTCTTGACCGCGCCGAGGCCGCGCTCGGCGCCGGCGGTGACGGCGCCCCCGGCGCCCGGGGACGCGGCCCATGAGCGCCGGGCCGCGCCTCTACACCATCGCTCCCGGCGTCCCCTTCGTCGATGCGCTCGCCCGCGGCATGATGGCGCGCATCGCCGGGGAGGCCCCGGGCGATCCCCTGGCGCTCGCCCGGGCGACGGTGCTGCTGCCCACCCGGCGCGCCGTGCGCAGCCTGCGCGAGGCCTTCCTACGCGCCGGCGACGGGCGGCCGCTGCTGCTCCCGCGCATGAGGCCCCTCGGCGATCTCGACGAGGACGAGATTCTGATCGCCGGCGAGCCGGCCGTGGACACCACCGCCGATGCCGGGGCGGGGGCCGACCTGCCGCCCGCCCTCGGCGGCCTGCGCCGGCAGCTCCTCCTGGCGCGATGCGTCCTCGCCTTCGGCGGCCGCCGCCGGGAGGGCCCTCCCGACGCCGCCCAGGCCGCGGCCCTGGCCGCCGAGCTCGCCCGGCTCCTCGACCAGATGGAGACCGAACGCGTGAGGCTCGACGCCCTCCACCGGCTGACCCCCGAGGACGCCAACCTCGCCGCCCATTGGCGCGACGTCCTCGCCTTCCTCGAGATCCTGATGGGGGACTGGCCGCGGGTGCTGGCCGAGGAGGGCGCCGTCGGCCCGGCGGAGCGCCGCGACCTCCTGCTCGCCGCCCAGGCCCGCCTGTGGGCCGACAGGCCGCCCGCGGGCTGGGTGATCGCCGCGGGATCCACCGGATCGATCCCCGCCACCGCCGATCTCCTCGCCGCGGTGGCGCGCCTGCCCAGGGGCTGTGTGGTCCTGCCCGGCCTCGACCGCGACCTTCCCGACGACGCCTGGGTCGCTCTCGCCGAGGGCCATGAGGGCCATGCCCAGTTCGGCCTCGCCCGGCTGCTCGCCCGGCTCGGCGTCGGTCGCGAGGCGGTCCGCGACTGGGGGGCCGACTGGCCCGGCGCCGAAGGCGCCGCCGACGGGGCCATGCCGGCCCGGGCCCGCCTCGCCTCGGCGGCGCTGTCGCCGCGTCCCGCTCCCCCTCCCGCCGATGCCGAGGCGGCCCTCGACGGGCTCGCCTGGGTGGACTGCCCCTCGCCCGCCGAGGAGGCCGCGGTGATCGCGCTGATGATGCGCGAGGCGCTGGAAACCGCGGGCCGCACCGCCGCGCTGGTGACGCCCGACCGCGGCCTCGCTCGGCGGGTGGCGGCGCGGCTGCGCCGCTGGGGGGTGGAGGTCGACGATTCCGCGGGGGTGCCCCTGGCCGCGACCCCGGTCGCCGCCTTCCTGCTGCATCTCGCCGACATGGCGGCGGCCAACCTGGCGCCGGTGCCGCTGCTCGCCTGCCTCAAGCATCCGCTGGCCGCCGGCGGCGAGGACACGGCCCGGTTCCGCCGCCGGGTGCGGGCGCTAGAGCGACACGCCCTGCGCGGCCCCCGGCCCGCCCCCGGCCTGGGCGGGCTGGCGGGCCGCCTGGTCATCGCCCGCGGCGAGGCGGAGGCGCGCGGCCACCGGGAGGCCGCCGCCGAGATCGAGGCGTTGATCGCGTGGCTTCCCGGCCTGGGCGCCCGCGTCATGCCCTTCCTCCGGGCGATGGAAGCCGGCCGCGCGCCGCTCGCCCGCCTGCTCGCGGCCCACGGGGAGGCCGCCGAGGCCCTCGCGGCGACCGATGGCGAGACCGGCGGCGAGCGGCTGTGGCGCGGCGACGACGGCGAGGCCATGGCCGGGTTCATGGCCGATCTCGGGGAGGCCGCCCGGGGATTCCCCGAGATCGAGACGCGGCGCTATCCGGCACTGGTCGAGTCGCTGCTGGCCGGGCGGGTGGTGCGCCCGCGCTACGGCCGTCATCCCCGCCTTGCCATCTGGGGGCCGCTCGAGGCCCGGCTCCAGCAGGCCGACCTGATCATCCTCGGCGGCCTCAACGAGGGCACCTGGCCGCCGGACGCCGGCAGCGACCCGTGGCTGAGCCGGCCCATGCGCGCGGCCATCGGCCTGCCGCTGCCCGAGCGGCGCATCGGTCTCGCCGCCCACGATTTTTGCCAGGCGTTCTCGGCGCCGGCGGTGGCGCTGACCCGCGCCCACCGCGTGGGCGGCGCGCCCACGGTGCCGTCGCGCTGGCTCTTGCGCATCGCCAACCTGCTGCCGGAGGCGGCGATGGCGCGCCTCAGGGAGGAGGGCGCCCGGTGGCGGGCCCGCGCCGCCGCCCTCGAGCGCCCGGCCGCGGCCGAGATGGTCGAGCCCCGGCGCCCCCGCCCGGCGCCCCCGGTGGCCGCCCGCCCGCGCAAGCTGTCGGTCACCGAGATCGAGACCTGGCAGACCAACCCCTATGCCATCTATGCCCGCCACGTCCTCGGCCTCGCGCCCCTCGATCCCCTCGACGCCGAACCCGGCGCCGCCGAGCGCGGCGTCTTCATCCACCGCGCCCTCGAGCGGTTCGTGAGGGCCTACCCCGACGCCCTGCCCGCGGGTGGCCCCGAGGCGGTGGCCGCCGCGCTCATCGCCATCGGCCGCGAGGCGTTCGCCCCGGTGCGGGCGATGCCCGGGCTTCACGCCTTCTGGTGGCCGCGGTTCGAGCGCATCGCCCGCTGGGTGGCGCAAGCCGAGATCGAGCGCCGCGCGATGGCCAAGCCAATCCTCGCCGAGGCGCGCGGCATGCTCGCCTTGGACGGGCCGGCGGGGCCGTTCACGCTGGTCGGCCGCGCCGACCGCGTCGACCGCCTGGCCGACGGCGGCCTCGCCATCATCGACTACAAGAGCGGGACGCTCCCCGCCAGGTCCGAGCAGGAGGCCGGGTTCGCCCCGCAGCTGCCGCTATTGGCCGCCATGGCCGCGGCCGGCGCCCTCGACGGCGTGGCCACGGCGCCGGTCGGGGAGCTCGCCTTCTGGCGGCTCACGGGAGGCGAGCCGCCGGGGGAGGCGAAGCCCTATGCGGTCGAGCCGGGCGCGGCAGCCGAGGCCGCGCTCGCCGGCCTCGGGGCCCTGATCGCGCTCTACGACCGCGACTCGACGCCCTATCCGGCCCACGCGGTTCCCGATCTCGTCCGTTTCGACGACTACGCCCACCTCGCCCGCGTCCAGGAATGGGCGAGCCCCGAGGGCGGCGCGGAGGGCTGAGGCGCCATGGCGAGGCGAGCCGGAGCCGCGAGGCGGGTCGATTCGGCGGCGGTCCAGCGCCAGGCCGACCGCGCCCAGCGCGCCGCCGCAGACCCCGCCGCCTCGGTCTGGGTCTCGGCCTCCGCCGGCACCGGCAAGACCAAGGTGCTGACCGACCGGGTGCTGGCGCTGCTGCTGGCCGGAACCGGGCCCCAGCGCATCCTGTGCCTGACCTATACCCGGGCCGCGGCGGCGGAGATGGCCAACCGCATCCAGGGCGAGCTCGGGCGGTGGGCGGCGATGGGGGAGGAGAATCTCGCCAAGGCCGTGAAGGGGCTCACCGGTTCGTCCCCCGGCGCCGAGGCGCTGGCGCGCGCCCGGGGGTTGTTCGCCGAGGTGCTGGACTGCCCGGGCGGCCTCAAGATCCAGACCATCCACGCGTTCTGCGAATCGCTGCTGCGCCGGTTCCCGGTGGAGGCGGGGCTGCAGCCCCATTTTGAGGTGATGGACGAGCTCACCGCGCGCGAGATCCTCGCCGATGCCCGCGACGCGGTGCTGGCCCGCGCCCTCGGCCCGTCCGGGGAGGAGGCGGGTCCGGTCGCCGAGGCACTGGCCCGGGTCTCGGGCCGCATCGGGATCGAGGCCTTCGACGAGCTGATGCGGAACCTCGCCAACGCGCGCGGGCGCATCGCCCGCCTGCTGGATGCCGACGGCGGCATCGCCGGGGCCTCGGCGGGGATCGCGAGATGCCTCGGCATCGCGCCCGGGGAAGGCGAGGACGACGTCATCGCCGCCGCCGCCGATCGCGCATTCGACGCCGAGGCACTGCGCGGATGCCTGCGTGCCCTCGACCTGGGCTCCGCCACCGACCGCAAGCGCGGCGCGGCGATCGCCAGGTTCCTCGATGCGGACGGCGCGGCGCGTGCCGCCATGTGGGAAGACTACCGCACCGCGTTCCTGACCGGGGAAGGCGAGCCGCGCAAGACCCTCATCACCAACGGGGCGCTGCGGAGGTTCAAGGACGGCGACGGCGGCGCGGTGGCCGAGGCCCTCGCGGCGGAGGCCGGGCGCGTCGTCGATGTCGAGGCGCGGCGGCGGGCCGCGCGCACCCTCGAGGGCTCGGTCGCCGCGCTCACCCTGGGGCGCGAGCTGATCCGCACCTACCAGGCGCGCAAGGACGTGCTGGCCCGCCTCGACTATGACGACCTCATCCTGCGCACCCGCGATCTCCTCGCGCGCAGCGGCGCCGCCCAATGGGTGCTGTTCAAGCTCGACGGCGGCCTCGACCACATCCTGGTGGACGAGGCCCAGGACACCAGCCCCGAGCAGTGGCAGGTGATCGCGGCCCTGGCCGAGGAGTTCTTCGCCGGCCTCGGCGCCCGCGAGGGCGCGCGCACGGTGTTCGCCGTCGGCGATGCCAAGCAGTCCATCTACGGCTTCCAGGGCGCCGACCCCGACGCCTTCGAGGACATGCGCGCCTATTTCAAGGCGCGGATCGAAGCTACCGCCGCCGGATTCCGCGACGTGCCGCTGCACGTCTCGTTCCGCTCGACCGGGCCGGTGCTGGCGGCGGTGGACGCGGTGTTCGCCCGCGTCGAGGCCCGCGACGGCGTCGGCCCGCCGCGCGAGGACATCCGCCACGAGACCACGCGCATCGGCGAGGCCGGCCTCGTCGAGTTGTGGCCGCCAGTGGCGGAGACCGCCGACCGGTGGGCCGATCCCTGGTCGCCCGACCCCGACCCCGAGAGCGGCACCTCCGCCGAGGCGCGGCTGGCCGGTCTGATCGCGGCGCGGATCGCGGAGTGGCGGGGCAACGAGTGGCTCGCCGCGCGTGGGCGTCCCCTGCGCGCCGGGGACGTCATGGTCCTGGTGCGCCGCCGCACCGGATTCGTCGACGGGCTGGTGCGCGCGCTCAAGAGGCTCCGCGTGCCCGTCGCCGGGGTCGACCGCATGCGGCTCGCCGACGAGCTCGCGGTCATGGACCTGATGGCGCTCGGGCGCTTCCTGTTGCTGCCCGAGGACGACCTGACCCTTGCCTGCGTGCTCAAGGGCCCGTTCCTCGGGTTCGACGACGCGGGATTGTTCGCGCTCGCGCACCGGCGCGAGGGGACCCTGTGGGAGGCGCTGAGCTTGCGGGCGCGGGCCGAGGGCGGGGCGGTCCGGGAGGCCCGCGCGTGGCTGGGCGGGCTGCTCGCCCGCACCGACCGCGACCGGCCCTTCGAGCTCTATGCCTCGGTGCTCGACGAGCACGACGGGCGCCGCCGGCTGCTCGCCCGTCTCGGGCTCGAGGCCGAGGAGCCGGTCAACGAGTTCCTCGAGCGCGCGCTGGAATACGAGCGCGCCGCGCCGCCGTCGCTGCAGGGCTTCCTCGCCTGGCTCGACCAGGGACAGGCCGAGATCAAGCGCGACCTCGAGCAGCAGGTGCGCGACGAGGTCCGGGTCATGACCGTGCACGGCTCCAAGGGCCTGCAGGCGCCGGTGGTGATCCTGCCCGACACCATGCGTCCGCCGCGCCCCCCCGCGGGGCCCTACTGGCGGGCCGACGGAGCCGCCGGCCCGGCCCTGCCGCTGTGGGCTCCGCGCGTCGACGACTACGATCCGGTGTTGCGCGGCCTGCGCCAGGACGCGATCGACGCCGAGGCGCGCGAGTACCGGCGACTCCTTTACGTCGCTTTGACGCGGGCCGAGGACCGGCTCTACGTCTGCGGGTGGCGCGGCCGGACGGCGCCGCCCGCCGGCGTCTGGTACGACCTGATCCGCGACGGCCTGGAGGGCGTCGCCGAGGCGGTGGATTTCGACTTCACCGGGGACCACGGCGCCATGGGCTGGGCCGGGCCCGGCCTGCGCCTGGCCGCCTCGCAGGACCCCGAGGCCGCGGTGCGGGAGGATGCGGCGCTCGCCGGCGAGACGACCGCCGAGGCGCCCGGCTGGGCGCGGCGGCCGGCACC
>DASWKZ010000027.1:0-8927 GCA_036396355.1 Alphaproteobacteria bacterium | reverse complement strand
CGGGCGATCGGGGGGACTGCCCAACAGGCGGCAAGACGGCCCGACCCCGCCAACGGCCGCTAGCGTCTCATGCTGCGCTGCAATAATTCAAGCCCTTTCTTGCCCTCGGAAAGTCTTACGCGCTGTGCCCCGACGGCACAGCGGGGCGTCCGAACCGCGCCGCGGTGGCCGCTACCGCTCTGTGACGATTGGGTAAATCCGGCGCCGGGCCACGGTCCGTGCCCGCCTCGCCCCGGCCCTGCCCAATCCTTGTGCAGCGCAAAAATACGGCTTGAATGATAGCCTCCGCGCATTGGGGGCTCGTTTGGAAGGTCGCATTGGAACCTCAAACCGCCGCCGGAAACATCACGTCAGGCTGTGAAAGAATCTGGTGCCGATGGAGGGACTCGAACCCCCGACCCACGCATTACGAATGCGTTGCTCTACCAACTGAGCTACATCGGCGCCGCTGGGACCGCCGCCCGAGGCCGACTGAGGCGGCCCCGGGGCCCTCTCGGGCGGGCGGCCGAGGCGGAGCGGAAACTAATCCGGCGGGCGGCGTCGCGTCAATGTCGCCGAACTGCGCCGGCCATCACTACGACGCCGCGCGGCGCACCCCGCCGGGCGTCCCGGCCTCCGAAGCGGCGCCGGGCGCGGGCGCCTGGTCCTCGCCGTTGGCCAGCACCTCGACCGCCTGCGCCGCCAGGACCGGGCCCGCCGGCGCTCCCGCCGCGCTCTCGGCCACCTTTTCGGCGAGGGGCACCCGCGGCGGGGTGTGCCAGGCGAGCCCGTCGTAGGCGTCGCAGGCGCCGCAGCGCGGCTGCCATTCCTCGGCCGCGGCGCCGCAATTGCCGCACACCCAGGCCGGGTCCGGCGCCGCCTCGCCGGCCTTCATCAGCCACTCGCGGGCCTTGTCGCGATCGCCGTGCTCGGATTCCTCGAGCCGCGCCATCAGCCGGCACACCCGCTCGGTCGCGCCGGCCTTGATCGCCTCGCCGAGATGGCGGCGCGCCTCGCCCCACAGCCGCGCATCGAGCGCCGCCTCGGCCAGCGCCAGCAGGCTTTCCGGGTGGGTGGGCGCGCCGGCGACCAGCTTGCCCACCTGGTTCAGCCACTCGATGCCGGCCGCCTCGGGCCGCGCCCGGCCGTAGGCGACGACCAGCGCCGGGTGGGGGGCGGCCGCCCAGGCCTTCTCCAGCATGCGCGCGGCGGCGCCCCGGCGCGCGCTGCCGACCAGCAGCTGGGCGTAGAGCACGCTCGCCGGAACCAGATCCGGCGCCGCCGTGTGGGCCTGTTTGGCGAGCTTCAGGGTCCGCGAGGGATCGCCCTCGCGCTGGGCCGCGCGGGCGCGCTCGAGCAGCACCACGGCGTGCTTGCGCTTGGCCTCCGGCGCCGGCAGCACCTTGCCGTGGGCCGCCTCGCGCGCGGCGCGCTCGGCGCCCGCCAGGTCGCCCGCCTGCTCGCTCAGGTCGAACAGGGTCTCCAGCACCCAGGGGGTGCGGGGCCGGAGCGTGTGGGCCGAGCGCACGTAGTCGAGGGCGGCCTGCTCGTCGCCGTCGCGCAGCGCCTGGGTGATCAGCCCGCGCAGGCCGAGGAACCGCGTCTCGTCGCGCTCCAGCATGGCGGTGAAGTAGCGCTTGGCCGCCTGGTCGTCGCCGCCGAGCTGCGCCGCCTGGGCCGACAGCAGCATGGTGAGCGGCGGCGCGTCCAAGAGCTCGCTCGCCTTGCGGGCCCAGCGCTGCGCCTCGGCGGCCTCGCCGGCGGCGACCGCCACCATGCCCTGGGTCAGCGCTCGGTAGCCGCGCTGCTGGCGGTTCGCCCTGAGCGTCCGGCCGATGTCGCGCGGCACCCGCCGGAGGCCGCCCCAGAAGCGGTAGAGGATCGCCGCGATCACGGCCACCACGCCGGCGGCGAGCAGCAGGATGCCGACCGAGGTGTCGATCCGGTAGTCCTGCCATTCGAGCGTCACCTGGCCGGGCTCGTACTCCGCCAGGTACCAAGCGACGGCGACCAGGACCGCGACCTTGAGACAGAACCAGAGGACGCGCACCATGGCCTCAGCCCCCCGCCGCCAGCTGCTCGGCCAGGAGTGCGTTCAGCTTCGAGATCGCGGCATCGGCGGCGACCCGCTGCTCGGACCGCGCGCGCCAGGCGGCGGCCGCCGCCTTGGCCGCCTCCGGCAGGGCCTCGAGTTCCTTCAGCGCCGCCGCCAGGTCGCCGCGGCCGAGCTGGCCTTCCGCGCGCGCCACGATGGCCCCGGCGCTGTCGCCCTCGACCTCGCCCACCGGCCGCACGGTGACGACCTGGCTGACCCGGCTCAGCACGTCGCCGAGCACGCCTTCCTCGCTGGCGCCGTAGCCGGCGGCGACGATGTCGCGCGCGGTCGCGGGAAACGCCCGTTGCAGCTCGGCGAGGCTGGCCACGCCGCCCTCCGCCAGCGGCTCGAGCGCGGCCAGCGGCTCGCGAAACTCCGCCCGGTCGCCGGCCAGCCGCCGCACGTCCGCCAGCTGGTCGGCAAAGGGGCCGGTATAGCGCAGGGCGTCGCGCAAGGCGCTGACCGCCGACCACAGCAGCGCGTCCTTGCCGGCGTCGCGCGCTTTGAGCCCGTCGATCGCCGCGCGCATCTCCTGCCCCGCGGCCTCGACCGCCGCCACCCGGCTGCTCAACCCGCCGAGGGCGCTGGCGGCCTCGGCACCGGCGCTGGCGCTGGCGCCCATCGCAGTCAGCCGCGCCTCCAGATCCTTCAGTTCGGCGGCCAGATCCGCCGTGGCGCCGGCAGCGGCGCTCATGGCGGTGAGTTGCCCTTCGAGACGGGCGACATCGTCGGCGGTCGCCAGTTTGTCCAGGCCCGGGGCGGCCGGGCGGGCCTCGATCTCCGCCAGGCGGCCCTCGAGGGCGGCCAATTGCTGCGCGAGCGCACCCTCGGCGGACCCCTCATCGGCCGGGGCCCAGACGCTCCGGGTCAGGACCGCGCCGCCGGCGCCCAGCGAAAACACCAGCGCGCCGAGCGCGAACCCCGAGATCCAGGCCTGCCGGTTACCCCGCCGGGCCGCCGCCGCGTGGGGCGGCGCGGGCGCCTCGTCTGTCACGGCCGACCCGTCCTCGGCCTCCGCCGCCGCCGCGGCGCGAGGCTCGGCCGGGGCGGCGGCGGTCTCCGTCGCGGCCGCGGCGCCGGCCTCGGCCGGGGGGCCGTCCGCGCTGGCCGCCAGATCCGCATCGTCGAGGGTGACGCCGTGGGCCGTCGCGGCGGCGCGAATCTCGTCGTGCCGGCTCTCCGGAATCACGCCGCGTTCCTTCCAGCCCTGCACCGTGCTGACCGGTACGTCGAGCTTGCCGGCCATGGGGCGGATGCCGCCGAAGGCGCCGATGACCCGGAGGGCGGGCGGCGTTTCGCCGCCGCCGTTCGGCGCCCTGGCCGACTCGTCCGGGCCCGCTTCGGCCTGCTTTGCTTCGTCCCCCATCGCCTCCTCACGTCCCCCTCAGCCCACCGGCCCGTCGAGAGCCGCCAGACTGTCCAACAGCGCCGCTTGTGTCGGCTGCGCGGCGATCAGCAAGGCGCGCCACGGGAGCCGGTCGATCTCCTCGGCCACGGCAGCGCTCAGGCAGACCGCCACCATCCGGCCGCACACCTGCGCGTGCCGGCTCTCCGCGAGCAGCCTAACAAAGGTTCTACCGGTTCGTGGAGAGAAAAAAAGCGCCGCGTCGATGCGGCCGTCGCGGAGCGCCGCGGCGGTCTCCGGGGAAAACGCCGTGCTCGCCACCGCGTGATAGAGGGCGGCGCGACGCACGGCGAAGCCGGCCTGCTCGAGGCGGTCTTTGAGGTCGCCGGCCACCTGGCGCCCGGCGGCGTGAAACACCGGCCCCGCGCCGGGGTCCAAGCGGAACGCGATGAGCGCGGCCAGGAGGGCGACGTCGCCGCCGGCGCTCTCGACCTCGGCGAAGCCGGCGGCCCGGGCCGCCGCCGCGGTGGCGTCGCCGACGGCGAAGACCGGCAGGTCCCGGCGCGCGGTGCGCTGGGCGAGGGCCCGTGCGCCGTTGGCGCTGGTCAGGGCGACGGCCTGAACGCCCGACAGGTCGACCTCCGCCTCCGGCCTGGCGACGATGGCGAGCAGCGGCTCGATCACCGCGGTATGGCCGCGCGCGGCGAGGTCCGCCGCGATCGCCACGGCCTCCGGCTCGGGGCGGGTGACCAGAACATTCATGGTCATTCGGCCCCCACCCGGTCCGACAGGGCCGCGAAAAAGGCGTCGCCCGCGAGCCCGCGCAACTCCCGGCCGGCCACGCGACCGAGGGCCTCGGCGTCGGCCATCCCGGCCCCCGGCCCCGAGCAGTCGCTGCGGTAGATCTCGCTGCCGTCGGGTTGCGCCACCAGGGCCCGGAGGCGCAGCCCGCCGGCGCCCTCGACCGGCTCGGCCAGGGCGGCGATCGGCGTGCGGCACGAGCCGTCGAGCACCTCCAGGCAGGCCCGCTCGGCGGCGACCCGACGGGAGGAGGCCGGATGGTCGACCAGGCGGACCAGATCGCGCACGCGCCGGTCCTCGCTGCGCACCTCGAGGCCGATCGCGCCCTGGCCGGCCGCCGGCAGGATCTCGTCGGGGTCGAGCGCCGCCTGCGCTTCCGCCTCCCGCCCCAGGCGCCGCAGGCCGGCGAGCGCCAGCATGGTGGCGTCGACCTCGCCCGCGGCCAGCTTGCGGAGCCGCGTGTCCACGTTGCCGCGCAGCAGCACGCACCGCAGGTCCGGGCGCAGGGCCAGCACCTGGGCCTGGCGCCGCAGGCTCGCCGTGCCGAAGACGGCGCCCTCGGGCAGATCGGCGATCCGCCGGCCGTGCGGCGAGAGGAAGGCATCGCGCGGGTCCTCGCGCGGCAGCACCGCGGCGATCTCGAGCCCGTCGGGAAGCCAGGTCGGCAGGTCCTTCATCGAGTGGACGGCGAGATCGATTCGGCCGTCGCCGAGCGCCGCCTCGATCTCCCTGGTGAACAGGCCCTTGCCGCCCACCTCGGCAAGCGGCCGGTCGCGCACCCGGTCGCCGCCGGTCTTGATCGCCACGATCTCACAGGCGTTTGGGTCGGCCAGGTCCGGGTGGGCGGCGGCGAGGCGGTCGCGGGCCTCGCGCGCCTGGGCCAGCGCCAGGGGGCTGCCGCGGGTGCCGATGCGCAAGACGAGCCCGGTCATGGCCCCTGTTTAGGCCCCGCCATGGCCCGAGGAAAGGACCGAAAGACCCGCGGCGCTCCCTGGTCACGGCCGCGGCGCGGCGCTAGGCTCTCCCCCATGATCGTCCTCGGCATCGAGACCTCCTGCGACGAGACGGCGGTGGCCGTGGTCGACGGCACGCGCCGCATCCGCTCCAACCTGGTGCTCTCGCAACTGGACGAACACCGGCCCTACGGCGGCGTGGTGCCGGAGATCGCCGCGCGCAGCCATCTCGATCACCTCGACAAGCTGGTCAGCCGCGCCCTCGACGAGGCCG
The DNA here is from genome assembly GCA_036396355.1 of Alphaproteobacteria bacterium. Classification (GTDB taxonomy): domain Bacteria; phylum Pseudomonadota; class Alphaproteobacteria; order SMXQ01; family SMXQ01; genus DASWKZ01. Next base: position 3,480 of record DASWKZ010000027.1, on the reverse strand, counting down.
GGGTCACCTGCGCCGGGCTGGACGGCGTCGCCGCCACCGGCGGGCCGGGCCTGATCGGCGGCGTGTTCGTCGGCGTCATGACGGCAAAGGCGATCGCCGCGGCCAGCGCCAAGCCGTTCCTGGCGGTCAACCACCTGGAGGGCCACGCCCTCAGCATCCGCCTGGTCGAGCCTTTGGACTTCCCCTACCTGCTGCTGCTGATCTCGGGCGGCCACTGCCAGCTGGTGGCGGTCCGGGGGGTCGGCCGCTACGAGCGCTACGGCACCACCGTCGACGACGCAGTCGGCGAGGCTTTCGACAAGACGGCGAAGCTGCTCGGCCTCGGCTATCCCGGCGGGCCCGCCGTCGAACGGGCGGCCGAAGGCGGCGACCCGGCGCGATTCGACCTGCCGCGCCCGCTGCTCGGCCGCCCGGGGGCGGACTTCTCGTTCTCCGGCCTCAAGACCGCGGTGCGCCACAAGGTGGCGGAGCTGTCCGCCGGCGAGGCGGCCGGGCTCGCGCCCCGGGACGTGGCCGATCTCGCCGCGTCGTTTCAGGGCGCGGTCGCCGAGGTGCTGGCCGACCGCTGCGTCAACGCGCTCGAGCGGTTCCAGGCGGCCGGGGCCGGCGGCCCGCTGGTGATCGCCGGCGGTGTCGCCGCCAACCAGACGCTCAGGGCGCGGCTGGCCGAGGCGGCGGAATCCGCCGGGTCGCGCATGATCGCGCCGCCGCCCTGGCTGTGCACCGACAATGCGGCAATGATCGCCTGGGCGGGCATCGAGCGGCTCGGCCTCGGGCTGACCGACGGTCTCGATTTCGCCCCGCGGCCGCGCTGGCCGCTGGAGGCGCTGGCGGGTCGGGAGGATGCGGCGTGACCAAGACCGAGATCAAGGCGGACATCCTGAAGCTGTTCTCGACGCCCCTGGTGATGGCCGACCTGCCGGCCGCCGCCAAGGTGAACCCCCGCCTCACGCAGACGATCCTGGAGCGCGCCGAGCGCGATCCCGGGACCCAGCATTCCAACCTCGGCGGCTGGCAATCCACCTGGGACATGCAGGACTGGGGCGGGCCGCCCCTGAAGAAGGTCCTGAACGCGGCGCGCAGCCTGGCGGACAGCATGACCGTGAGCCGGGACGGCAAGCCCGCGACGGTCCGCTGGAAGATCAACTGCTGGGCCAACATCAACCGCAGCGGCGAGGCCAACGAGTTCCACACCCATCCCGGCGCCTTCTGGTCCGGCTGCTACTACGTGGACGACGGCGGCATCGGCGAGGACCCCTCGCTCGGCGGCGCGTTCGAAGTGCAGGATCCGCGCGGCGTGGCGCCGGCCATGTACGCGCCCATGCTGACCTTCGCCGGGCCTGGCGGCGCTTCGCTCGGCGCGTCCTACACGCTGCGGCCGCACAGCGGCATGCTGATCCTGTTCCCGAGCTGGCTGCAGCACGCGGCGCGCCCCTATCGCGGCCGCAAGATGCGGATCTCCATCGCCTTCAATCTGAGCCTGTGATGCCCCGAGAAACGGCCGCGACCGCCCGAGTCCGGCGCGCCGGGGGGAGGCGCCGGCGATGACCAGACTCGCGGTGCTCGGCGGCGGGTCGTGGGGCACCGCCCTGGCGCAGACGGCGGGGCGAGCCCATCACGAGGTCGTCCTCTGGGCGCGGGACGAGGCCCTCGTCGCGCACATCAACACACACCGCGAGAACCCGCGCTATCTTCCCGATCTGGCCCTCGACCCGGCGATCCGCGCGACCAGCGATCTGGCCCACGCAGCGCGCTGCGAGGTCCTGCTGCTGGTGGTGCCGGCCCAGCACCTGCGCGCGCTCGCCGAACGTCTGGCGCCGGTCCTGCCCGGCGGGCGGCCGCTGGTGATCTGCAGCAAGGGGATCGAGCGGGAGAGCGGCGCGCTGATGAGCGAGGTGCTGGCCGAGGTCCTGCCCGAGTGCCCGCTGGCGGTACTCTCGGGGCCGACTTTCGCCGGCGAAGTGGCCCGCGGCCTGCCCTGCGCCGTGACGCTGGCCTGCGCCCAGGAGAGCGTCGGCCTGGCGCTGCTCAACACGCTCGGCAGCCGGCGCTTCCGGCCCTACCTGTCGGACGACGTGATCGGCGTCGAGGTGGGCGGCGCGGTAAAGAACGTGATCGCCATCGCCTGCGGCATCGTGATCGGACGGGGTCTGGGAGAGAACGCCCGCGCCGCGCTGATCACCCGGGGCCTCGCCGAGGTGGCGCGCCTGAGCGGCGCCAAGGGCGGCCGGCCCGAGACCAGCATGGGGCTGTCGGGCCTGGGCGACCTGGCGCTGACCTGCTGCGGGCTGCAGTCGCGCAACTATTCCCTCGGCGTGGCGCTCGGCGAGGGCCGCGCGCTCGCCGACGTGCTGGCCGAGCGGCGCACGGTAGCCGAAGGCGTGTTCACGGCGGAGGCGGTCTCGGCGCTCGCGGACAGCCTGGGCGTCGAAATGCCGATCTGCGAGGCGGTTCATGCGGTGCTCAACCTCGGCGCCGATCTCGGCGAGACCATCGCCGGCCTGCTGGCGCGGCCGTTCCGCGCCGAGCGGGCCTGAGGGCGGCCCCGCCAGAGACCGGCGCGCCGCGGCGGCGCTTCGCCGCCTGAGCGACCGCAGGCCAAACACGGAGGTTTGCTGACCAGGAGGCAGGAGGCATGGAAGACCACATCTACAAGATCATTCAGCTGGCCGGCTCGTCGCCGGACTCGATCGAGAACGCCATTCAGAACGCGATTTCGCGGGCGTCTCAGACCCTGCACAATCTGCGCTGGTTCGAGGTGCTGGAGACCCGCGGCCACATCGACGGCGGTCAGGTTGTCCACTATCAGGTGGTGGTGAAAGTCGGCTTCTCGCTGGAGGACCGGCCGGCGGCCTGACGCGACGGCGTCGGCCCCGACCTCAGGCCACGAAGACCTGGAAATCGGCCGTCGCGTCCTCGATCGCCGCCTCGTAGAGCTTGGCGCCGTCCTCGCCTCTGGCCAGCGCCGGGTTCGAGCCGATCCGGCCGTCCGGGAAGCGGCGGCGGTAGTCCTCGGCATCATAGATCGGCCCCACGGGCGCGATCTCGGGGTGCATCTCCACCGACTTCACCGCCTCCGGATAGACGAAATAGGTGAGCGCCACTTCCGCCGGCGTGGCGTGCGACCCCTCCGCCTTGCCGTAGAGCCGCTTGGAGAGACGGCCGACCTTGGGGCCCTGCCACCAGTTCCACAGGCGGCAGCGCAGCGCCGGCCGGTTGTGCCCGGCGGTGCCGAGGCTCGCTTCGGCATAGATCTCCGAGAAGGCGGCGCTTACCGTCGCGACGTTGCCGCCGTGGCCGTTGAGGAAGTAGAAGCGGTCGAAGCCATGGCGCGCCAGGGAGTTGACCGTGTCGCGGACCACCGCCATGAGGGTCGAGGGCTTCAGCGTGATCGAGCCGGCGAACCCCAGGTGGTGCTGGGCCATGCCGACGCTGATGGTCGGCGCGACCAGCACCTCCAGGCGTTCGCCCAGGCCTTGG
>DASWKZ010000026.1:0-1874 GCA_036396355.1 Alphaproteobacteria bacterium | reverse complement strand
ACATCAGGGTGTGCCGATAGCTGATGCGTGGGGGCGCGACGGCGGCCCGGGCGGCCACGCGCGCCATCTCGAGCCGGACGAGGTTGTAGCCGATGGCGAGGCCCCAGATCTCCTGGCGGACGCGCGCGGGCGCGCGGCTGCGGAGGGTCTCCTCGCGCTCGAGAGTGTGGGTCTTGACCTCGTCAAAGCCGAGCTCGAGCTCCCAGCGCTCGTGATAGAGCGCGATGATCTCCGCGGCGGGATAGGCAGCGGGATCGAGCAGCGAGGTGAGCAGGGTGTGCGGCCGGAAGCCCCGCTGGTGGTAGCGAATGGCCCGGGCGGGGAGGGTCGCGGGCAGCTCGGGGTGGGCGCGACGGAGATTGCGATGGACGGGGAGGTCGACCAGGCCATCATGGGGGCCCAGGCGCTGGCGGACGCGCCACTGGAGGTTTTTCTTGGCGCGGGTGAGCCAGTGCCGGTTCGGCCCCTGGGTTTGGATCTGGTGGAAGAGGAGATAGGACAGAAAGCCGCGGTCGACGATGGTGAGCGACGCCGCGGGCAGCTTGGACCAGAGGGACGCGGCCAGCGTCACCTCCCCCTCGCCACAGGCCCCGATCACCAAGCCGGCGAGGACGTGGCTGCGCAGGACCATGAGGGCCACGATGCGCACCTGCGGGTAGCCGGCGCGGCCGCGGCCGCTTTTGGGGCGGCCGAAGGTCTGGTCGTTGGCGGGGCTGTCCGGGATGCGGAGGCGAGAGCCATCCACGCCGTAGACGGCGAGGCCGCGCCAGCGGTGCGCGTTGGCCGACGCGGTGGCCCACTGGGCCGCCGTGGTGGCGAACAGGGTGGCCAGGGGCTGGTCGCCGAGCCGGTCCCGGGCCTGGACAATGGCACCGCCCGTGACGTGCGGGCGGCGGATCGGGGGCGCGACGCCGGGCCAGACCAGATGGAGGTGGCGCACCACCTCCTCGAGGGAGCGGTCCCGGAGTAACCCCATGCCGATCACGAGCCACACGACGGACTCGGCCGGCAGCTTGCGGCGGCGCACGCTGGCCGTGCCGGTGGCCTGTAGGGCCGCGTCGATCCACTGCGGATCGAGGGTCTGCGCGAAGAGCGCGAAGCTCGCGTCCGCGCGCCCGGTGCCGACCTCCAGCAACGCCCCGGCCAGATCCATCCTCGTCCCCTCCTGGCGCGTACCCCGCCGGGGCTCACGCGCCGGCTCGGCGGCGCCGGTGGGGGCGCCCGCGGGCGGCAGTCCCCGTGGCCTCGCCGGGCGCGTCCCGGCGCCGACGCAGCAGCTCGCGGTTGATCGCCGAGACGGTTTCGATCGCCTGCCACCACGCCCGGTAGTTGGCCACCCCGCGGCGCGCGGTGGCCACCAGCGCCGGCGGCAGCGAGAGCTGCACGGTGCGGCCGCCGGCGAAGCTCACGCCGAGGTAGGTGGCGCGGTGCAGCACCCCGCGGGTGCAGCGACAGGTGGGTTTCCCGCACCGCATGTGGCGCGTGAACACGCTCCCCCGGACGATGTCCTCGAACGGGGGGAGCCGGCCCCGGACCCGGGCCCGACGGGCAAGCAGTCGCTCGATCGCTTGCATTCCTAAAGATGCAAGCTACTCCAGCGGGTAGCGGCGTTGTCAAGGTTTTACTGTAAGGGAAGCCTGGGGGGCGGTCCTCAGTCCCTTGCATCTCTGGACGTGCAAGGAACTGGGATGGCTAAGGCCTTGCCAACGCTAACAAATCCGGTTAACTAACTGGCATTGGGGCTAGGCGGGGCTAGGCTTGAAGTGAAGACGTGCCCTCCTCTAGGATCACTCATCCCCAACGTCGTTTCGATAACGGCCGAGGCGGGAATCTCCATCGCCGTTGCGAGCTCAAGTGCGGTGGTGCTAGCGGCC
>DASWKZ010000025.1:0-6834 GCA_036396355.1 Alphaproteobacteria bacterium | reverse complement strand
TCCCGCCAGCACCCGGACGCCCCAGGCCAGCAGCACGATGCCGGGGATGGCGGCGGCGGCGCCGAGGGACTGCAGGCCGAGATCGGCGGCCACCGCGCCGGCCGGGCCCATGAGGTTGGCGACCGGGCCGTCCACCGCCTTGTTGAGGGAGGGGTCGTTGGCGGAATGGCTGGCCAGCGCCGCCAGCGTCCACGCCCCGGCGGCGGCGAGGACGAGGCCGCCGAACTCGACCGCGCGCCGGCGCAAAAACGCCGTCAGCCCGGCGGGAAGGAACGGGGACTTGCCGGCATCGGCCGAGGTTCGGGCCAGGACGTCCTCCTTCCCGGGCTCAGCCCGTGGGCCCGGGACCGCGCCCGGGCGGGCGGGCGCGCTTCCCGCTTCCGGCCCACATCTGGGGGGTACAAACCATAAACCCAACAATACTATCCCCCCCGCCCGCGGGAAAGGGGCTATGGCCCGTGCCGCCCGAGGGCGCGCCCGGGCCCCCCCTTCAGTGGGCGCGGGCGAGGTAGACGGTGTTGGCGGCCTCGCCCTCCCGGGAGGGCGCGGGGAATCGCACGACGCGGGCCTCGGCGGCGGCGAACGCCTCGGCGAGCGCGGCAAGGAAGGCGTCCTCGGGCGGATCGTTCGACCACAGCCCGAACACGCCGCCGGACCGCAGATGCCGGGCGAGGCCGCGCAGTCCCTCGGGGCGGTAGAACGCGGCGTGGCTCGGGTGCAGAACCTTGCGCGGCGAGTGGTCGATGTCGACGAGGACGGCGTCGAACCGGCGTCCCGGCCGGTCGGGGTCGAAGCCCCTGTCGGGCGCGGCCAGCAGGGCGAAGAAATCGCCCGCCACCAGCCGGCAGCGCGCGTCCGAGGTCAGCCCCGCGCCGAGGGGGAGGAGCCCGCGTTGGTGCCACTCGATCACCTCGGGCAGGGCCTCGATCACGTAGAGGGACCGCACCGCCGGATTCGTGAGCACCGCCTCGGCGGTGTAGCCGAGCCCGAGGCCGCCCACCACCACGTCCAGCGCCCGCCCGCGAAGCGCGTCCAGCGCCAGCGTCGCCAGCGCGGTCTCGGCCTCGGTGAACCGGCTCGACATGAGGTAGTCGTCGCCGAGCCTGATTTCATAGATATCGACGTTGCGCGCGAGGTCGCGGCGGCGCCACAGGCTCAGCGCGCCCATGGGCGTCACGCGGTAGTCGAGCTCCTCGAACAGCTTGCTCATGGGCGACGCGCCATCCCTCACCTCGCCTGCCGGTTGCGGGTATCGCGCGGGGGTGCCGCGGCGATTCATAGCCGATGGATCCGCCGTTTTGTAGTACAAACGCCGCGGCCCCCGGCGGGAAGGCCTGCCCGGGCGGAAACGCACGGGGACGGAAGGAGCATGGACGGGACGGCCTACGAGCAACGCCTGCGCGCGGAACTGGCCGCGCTCGTCGCGGCGAGCGAGCAGGGCAAGGAGGACCGCGGGCCGGTGACGCTCGACCAGCAGAGCGTGGGGCGGCTCTCGCGCATGGACGCGATGCAGATCCAGGCGATGGCCGTCGCCACCGAGGACCGCCGCCAGGCCCGCATCCGGGCGCTGCGCGCCGCCCTCGCCCGCCTCGCCGTCGGCGAGTTCGGGTATTGCCTGTCCTGCGGCGGGGCGATCCCGGCCAAGCGCCTCGACCTCGACCCGGCGCTCGCGACCTGCGTCGCCTGCGCCCGGGGACGGCGGTAGCGCGAACCCGTCATTCACGATAAGAGAGCGGAGTTTCATGCCCGAGCACTCGACTGTAACGCGTTCCCATATGACCGGAAGCCCCTCCGCCACGCGGCGGACCTTCGCCATCATCTCGCACCCGGACGCGGGCAAGACCACGCTCACCGAACGGCTCCTGTTGGCGGCGGGCGCGATCCATCTCGCGGGCGAGGTCAAGGCGCGCGGCGAGCGACGGCGCACGCGCTCGGACTGGATGGAGATCGAGCGCGCCCGCGGCATCTCGATCTCGAGCTCGGTGATGACCTTCGAGCACGCGGGCCTCACCTTCAACCTGCTCGATACCCCCGGCCACGAGGACTTCAGCGAGGACACCTACCGCACGCTCACCGCGGTCGATTCGGCGATCATGGTGATCGACGCGGCCAAGGGCATCGAGAGCCAGACGCGCAAGCTGTTCGAGGTGTGCCGGCTGCGCGACATTCCCATCATCACCTTCATCAACAAGGTCGACCGCGAGGGGCGCGACCCGCTCGAGCTCCTCGACGAGATCGAATCGACGCTGGCGCTCGACGTCTGCCCGGTGACCTGGCCCGTGGGCATGGGCGTGATGTTCCACGGCGTTCACGACCTGCGCGGCAAGCGCTTCCTCACCTCGTCCAAGGGCAAGGGCGGCGACTTCGACGAGCGCGTGGCGCTCGCCGGTCCCGACGACGACGTGCTTGAACGGCGCGTGGACGAGAACACGCTCGCCGCGTTTCGCGATTCCGCAGGGCTCGCCGCGTCGGCCTATCCCCAATTCGATCTCAAGTCCTATCGCGAGGGACACCTGACGCCGGTGTTCTTCGGCAGCGCGCTGAAGGACTACGGCGTCGCCGAGCTTCTCGGCGCCATCGCCGCCTGGGCGCCGCCGCCGCGCCCGCAGCCGGCGAAGCCGAACCCGGTCGCGCCCGACGCCGACAAGGTGACCGGCTTCGTGTTCAAGGTGCAGGCCAACATGGATCCCAACCACCGCGACCGCATCGCCTTCGTCCGGCTGTGCTCGGGCCGGTTCCGGCGCGGCATGAGGCTCCGCCAGTCCGGCACGGGCAGGGCCATCACGGTGCACAATCCCATGTTCTTCTTCGCGCGCGAGCGCGCGCTCGCGGCCGACGCGCTGCCCGGCGACATCATCGGCATCCCCAACCACGGCACCCTGCGCGTGGGCGACACGCTCACCGAGGGCGAGGAGCTGCGCTTCACCGGCATCCCCAACTTCGCCCCGGAGATCCTGCGCCGCGTGCGCCTCGGCGATCCCATGCGCGCCAAGCAGATGCGCCGCGCGCTGGAGGACCTCGCCGAGGAAGGCGTGACCCAGGTGTTCCGGCCGACGCTGGGCGCGCAATGGATCGTCGGCGTGGTGGGACAGCTCCAGCTCGACGTGCTGGTCGCCCGCATGGCCGGGGAATACAGGATCGAGGTTGCCTTCGAGCCGGCGCCCTTCAAGCTGGCGCGCTGGATCGGGGCCGACAGCGCGGCGCGGCTCGAGGAGTTCACGGAGCGCCACCGGGCGGCGATGGCCGAGGACCGCGACGGGGCGCCCGTGTTCCTCGCCCGCGATGCCTGGGACCTCGACTACACCGCGCGCGAATGGCCCGACATCCGCTTCCTCGAGACGCGCGAGCGCGCGTGACGTCATGCCAACGACGCGGCGGGGCATAACGCTCGAATGCGTGCAGGGAGACATCGCACGCCAGAACGGGATCGACGCCGTGGTCAACGCGGCCAACGCCGCGCTTCGGATCGGCGGGGGCGTCGCCGGCGCCATCCACCGCGCGGCGGGGCCCGGCCTCGAAGAGGAATGCAGGCCGCTTGCCCCCATCGAGCCGGGCCAGGCGGTGATCACCGGCGCGCACAGCTTGCCCAACCGCTACGTGATCCACTGCCTGGGCCCGGTCTATGGCCGCGATGAGCCCGCCGACGCGCTCCTCGCGTCCTGCTATCGCAACGCGCTGCGGCTCGCCGAGGAGAACGGCGTCGGCGCGGTCGCCTTTCCGGCCATTTCGACCGGCGCCTTCGGGTATCCCCTGGAGCCCGCGGCGCGGATCGCCTTGAGGACGATTTGGGACGAGCTCCCGCGGCTTTCGTCGGTCAAGCGCGTTCGCTTCGTGCTGTTCGACGCGGTGGATCTGCGGGCGTATGTGCGCATCCTGGAAGAACTGTCCGATCAAGGGCGGGAATGACGGGGGCGAAGCACGAAAGGGGCGGCGCAATGGCGCCGCCCCTCGTGCCGCCGGGCGAGCTCACGCTTAGCGGATCAGGTAGCCGCGCTCGCCGTGGGTGCGGATGTCGAGGCCCTCGATCTCCTCTTCCTCCTCGACCCTGAGCCCGACCAGGGCGTTGACCACCTTGACCACGATGAAGGTCACGACCGCGGTCCACGCCAGGGTGGCGGCGACGCCGACCGCCTGCACCCCGAGCTGGCCCAGCATCGGGAGCTCGGAATGGCCGAGGCCGCCCAGCGCCACGGTCCCGAACACGGCGGTGAGCAGCATCCCGGTGGCGCCGCCGACGCCGTGGACGGCGAGCACGTCGAGGGCGTCGTCGACCCGGAGCCTCTCCTTGACGATGCCGACCGCGCCGTAGCACAGGGCGCCGGCCACGAGCCCGATGCAGAGCGCCCCGAACGGCCCCACGAACCCCGAGGCCGGGGTGATGGTGGCGAGGCCGGCGATGGTGCCGGTGGTGATGCCCACCAGGGTCGGCTTGCCGTGCTTGATCCACTCGATGCCCATCCAGGTCAGCGCGGCGGTCGCCGCCGAGATGTGGGTGACGGCGATGGCCATGCCGGCGGCGCCGTCGGCGGCGAGCGCCGAGCCGCCGTTGAACCCGTACCAGCCGACCCACAGCATGGCGGCGCCGGTCATCACCAGGCCGGGGCTGTGGGGCGGCTGCACCTCGCGCGGGAAGCCGCGGCGCCCGCCGAGCTCGCGGGCGATGACGAAGGCGGCGGTGCCGGAGGTGAGATGCACCACGAGGCCGCCGGCGAAGTCCTGCACGCCCATCTCGGCGAGCCAGCCGCCGCCCCACACCCAATGGGCCACCGGCGCGTAGACGAAGATCAGCCACAGGATGGTGAACAGCGCCACCGCCGAGAACTTGATGCGCTCCACATAGGCGCCGACGATGAGCGCCGGGGTGATGATGGCGAAGGTCATCTGGAACATGAAGAACACCGGCTCGGGCAGCGTCCCCGACAGGGTGCCGGTGCCAACCCCGGCCAGCATGGCCTTGCCGAGGCCGCCGATCCAGGCGTTGGCCGCGCCGCCGTCGCCGAAGGCGAGGCCGTAGACGAACACCAGCCACAACACCGAGACGAGGCAGGCGATGGTGAAGCACTGCATGAGGGCGCTGAGCACGTTCTGGGCGCGGACCAGGCCGCCATAGAACAGCGCCAGCCCGGGCAGGGTCATGAACAGCACGAGGGCGGTGGCGGTCATGATCCAGGCGGTATTGGCGGGATCGAGCCTGGCCGCCTCCTGGGCCGAGGCCTCGGGGGCCGAGACCAGCGCCAGCGCGAAGGCGCCGAGGGCGAGGGTCCGCTTCAGTTGGGTCCGTGACATGATTGTTTTTCCTTTCCCTTCTCCGGTGGATGCCGGGGCCCGCGGGGGCCGTCGGACCGTCGCCGGTCCGCCGAGGCCTCCCGATACCGCCCAAGGATTGGGCGAAAAGCCCCTTTCTGATGATTTCCTGGGCAGGCTAGAGCGCCTCGGCGCCGGTTTCGCCGGTGCGGATGCGGACCGCCTGCTCGAGATCGAGGACGAAGATCTTGCCGTCGCCGATCTTGTCGGTGCAGGCGGCCTTCTGGATGGTCTCCACCACCCGTTCGCCGAGCTCGGCGGAAACCGCCACCTCGATCTTGGTCTTGGGCAGGAAGTCGATGGCGTACTCGGCGCCCCGGTAGATCTCCGTATGCCCCTTCTGGCGCCCGAACCCCTTGACCTCGCTCACGGTCATGCCCTGCACGCCGAGCTCGGTCAGGGCCTCGCGGACGGGGTCGAGCATGAACGGTTTGATGATGGCGATGACATATTTCATGTCGCTGCGCTCCCCTGATTCTTCGGTCCGATGATGCCGGCAGCCGGACCCGGGGCCCCATCGCCGTAACCCGGCATGCGGCCCGGCGGCCCGGTCCGTGCCCGCCTTTCGATCGGCGGGTCTGGCGCCGGCGTTTCAAGCTTCGTGCCGATTGGCGGCGGTCGCTTGTCAACCGCGCATTCTCGCGCAATCCGCCGGAAAATTCAGCAGACCCTCGGGGCACCCCCGGACGCGGATGCCCAAATTGTGGTCACCTTACCGGGCCGCCGGCGAAAGAAGGCCCGGAAGGCGGACCTTCCGGGCCAGTTCACCGAAGAAGGGGGCGATCGGCCCCCGGGGAGCCGGCTCCGCGCGGGGGGCGGAGCCGGGACGCGGGTTACGGGACGCTCTCGCCGTGCAGCACCTGGTCGAGGCCCTCGCGTTCGTCCTCCTCGCTGACGCGGAGGCCGATCGTCAGGTCGATGACCTTGAGGATCACCGCCGAGGCGATGCCGCACCAGAGGATGGTGGCAATGATGCCCTCCAACTGGATCAACAATTGGCCGACGTTGCCCTCCAGTGCGCCGGCGGTGCCGCCGACGGCCTGGGACGCGAACACGCCGGTGAGCAGCGCACCGACGATGCCGCCGATGCCGTGGATGCCGAAGCAGTCGAGCGAATCGTCGTAGCCCAGCATCTTCTTGAGCGAGGTCGCGCCCCAGAAGCACACCACGCCGGCGGCGATGCCGATGAACAGCGCGCCCACGGGAGCGACGAAGCCCGAAGCGGGCGTGATGGCCACCAGCCCGGCGATGGCGCCGGAGACGATGCCCAGCACCGAGGGCTTGCCGCGGCACGCCCACTCCGCGAACATCCAGGAGAGCGCCGCGGCGGCGGTGGCGATCTGGGTCACCGCCATGGCCATGCCGGCGGTGCCGTTGGCGGCCACCGCGGAGCCGGCGTTGAAGCCGAACCAGCCGACCCACAGCAGCGAGGCCCCGATCACCGAGAAGGTGAGGTTGTGCGGCGCCATGTTCTCGGTGCCGTAGCCGGTGCGCTTGCCCAGCATCAGGGCGCCCACCAGGCCGGCGATG
>DASWKZ010000024.1:0-8271 GCA_036396355.1 Alphaproteobacteria bacterium | reverse complement strand
CCGAGGCTATTTGGGCCATTTGACGATGAATTTCTCGAGCCGGCGCCCGGCGGTCTCCTCGGAGACGGCGCGGCCCCGGACCGAGATGCCGGCCTCGTGGACGGTGGCGGGGTCGCCCGAGACCAGCGGGTGCCACCAGGCCAGGTCCTTGCCCTCGGCCACCAGGCGGTAGGCGCAGGTGGAGGGGAGCCACCGGAACTTGTCGACCAGCTCCGGCTTGAGGACGATGCAGTCGGGCACCTCCCGCTTGCGCCGCGAATAGAACTTGCAGCGGCAGGTGTGGAGGTCGAGGCCGCGGCAGGCCACCGAGGTGTAGGACACCTCGGCGGTGTCCCAGTCCTCGAGCTTGAGCAGGCAGCACTTGCCGCAGCCGTCGCAGAGCGACTCCCACTCCTCGTGGGTCATCTCGGCCAGCGTCTTGCGCTTCCAGAACGGCTGCGCCTCGTCGTTGCCGGTGGGGGGTTGCTTCCGGGTCCGCGCCATGGCCGCCTCCTCAGCCCCCGCCCGCCGGGAGGTCGGGAAGCACCGTGGCCTCGGCGTCGGCGGCGAACCAGGCGAGCTCGGCGCGGAAGCGCACGTTCTCGCCGATGACGATCACCGCCGGCGGCTCCATGGCGGCGGCGGCGGCCTCGGCGGCAACGCGGGCCAGCGTGGTCTCCAGCACCCGCTGGCGGGGGGTGGTCGCATGGCTGATGACGGCGACCGGCTCCTCGGCGGGGCGCCCGGCGTCGATCAGGAGCTCGGCGATGGGCCCGAGATGCGTGAGCCCCATGTAGATCACCAGCACCGGCGAGCCCCTGGCGATGGCGCGCCAGTCCAGATTCGCGGGCACCTCCCCCCCCGCCGTATGCCCGGTGATGAAGGTGAGGGCGGCGTTGGTGTCGCGGTGGGTCGCGGGGATGCCCGCATAGGCCAATCCCCCGGTGCCGGCGGTGATTCCGGGCACGATGCGGAACGGGATGCCGGCCCGCGCCAGGGCCAGCGCCTCCTCGCCGCCGCGCCCGAACACGCAAGGATCGCCGCCCTTGAGGCGCAGCACACGGCGGCCGGCGCGGGCGAGCGCCACGAGGCGGCGGGAGATGTCGGCCTGCTCCGGCGAGGGGCGCCCGCCGCGCTTGCCGGCGTGGATCAGCTCGGCGCCCTTGGCGGCCAGCGCCAGCACCCGCCCGTCCACCAGGGCGTCGTAGACGACGGTGTCGGCCTGGGCGAGGGCCCGGAGCGCCAGCGCGGTCAGGAGCCCGGGGTCGCCGGGCCCCGCCCCCGCCAGCCACACCCAGCCGGGCGCGAGCTCGGGCAGATCGAGATCCTCGATGTCCATGGCGGCATTGTGCTACGGCGCCGCCCCGCGCGGAACGCCTTTTCCGGCATGGAAGGTTTTCGCGGGGCGCGCGGCGCGCCCGCGCCGCCGGTTCAGCCGGGAGCGCGGAAGTGCTTGCTGAGCGTCAGCCCCTGGGCGCCGTAGGACGAGCCGATGGCGGTGCCGTAGAGGCGCTCGGGCTCCCGGGTCAGCCGCTCGTAGGCGAGGCGGCCGACGATCTGGCCGTCCTCCAGCAGGAAGGGCACCTCGTGGGAGCGCACCTCGAGCACCGCCCGGGTGCCGCCGGGCCAGCCGAAGCCGGGATCGAAGAAGCCGGCGTAGTGGACCCGGAACTCGCCGTTGAGCACGTCATAGGCCACCATCTCGGCGCACAGGCCGGGCGGCACCGAGACGCGCTCCTTGGAGCCCAGGATGTAGAACTCGCCGGGATCGAGGATGAGGCCGCCTCCCGCCTCGGCGTGGAGCGGCTCCCAGAAGGCGGCGGGGTCGTAATGGCCGACCCGGTCGAGGTCGATGACGCCGGTGTGCCGCCGCGCGCGATAGCCGATGAGGCCATCCGCGCCGGCGCCCCTGAGGTCGACCGAGACCGCGATGGTGTTGTCCTGGATGGTGGCCTGGGCCTCGGCGGAATGCACCAGGGGCGTCTCCGCCTGGGTCTCGCGCATGGCCTTCTCCGAAAGCGCCGGGGCCCCCCGCCTGAGGCGCAGCTGGTTGAGGCGCGAGCCCTCATGGACCGAGATCGAGAAGGTCTTGGGGCTGATCTCGGCATAGAGGGGCCCGGCGTAGCCCGCCGGCACCCGGTCGAAGCCGGTGGCGCCGTCGGTGATGACCCGGGTGAACACGTCGAGGCGGCCGGTGGAGCTCTTGGGGTTGGCGGTGCCGCTCAGCCCCTTGGGCAGCGCGAGGCGCTCCTTGAGGGGGACCACGTAGAAGCACTGGCGTTCCAGCACCGCGCCGCGGGCGAGGTCGACGACGTGCATGCCGTGGCGCTCGAGCTTGTCGCGGACGCTGGCGCCCTCGAGCGGCAGGAAGCTCGAGCGCACGCGGTAGGCCACGGGACCGAGACGCAAATCGAGGCTGGCGGGCTGCACCTGGCCGTCCTCGATCGCGGCCCCGGCGGCGACGTGGCCGGCCGCGATCATCTCCCGGAGGTCCGCCGAGGTGAGGACGCCGGTGCCGCCGCGCTCCGGGGCGCGCGCCGCGCCGGCCGCGCTCGCCGGGGGAGACGCCGTCTCGGTCATGGCTCGCAACCCCGCATCCGTGTGGGGGCGCCGACGCCCCCCGGTCCGGCCCGAAGGTAGCATGAAAAACGCTGTCTTTTCAAATCGTTAGTGAGCCGCCGCCCGGACACTTATCCACCGTCCTGTCCACCGGGTGGCGCCCGGCAAGTCACGTCCCCGCCAGCGCGACCGGGATTCATGCCCGGCTTCCACAGCCGCGCATCGGGCGGGGCGGCGGCGGCGCTCAGGCCATGGCCACGACCGCCAGCAGCACGCCAATCTCGGCGCCCTGCTGGACGGCGCCGAGCACGCTGGTGGTGACGCCGCCGATCATGCGCCGGGCGAGCCAGGCGAATTTCAGCGCCCCCAGCGCGCCGACGGCGAGCGCGACGACGCCCACCATCGGGCCCAGCAACAGCAGCGCGACGGCCGCCCCCAGGGCGGCGGCCAGGACCGCCTGGTCGAGCCGGGGCTCGCCGGCGGTGAACGCCAGCCCCGAGCGGCGCGCGGCGGGCAGGGTGTGGAGGACCGCCGGCAGCACCCCGTAGGAGGCCGCCGCCGCCGCGATCAGGGCCAAGGCCGCCCGCCCCGGGGCCGCGATCCAGGCGACGGCGCCCACCCTGAGGGCGAAGGCGACGAGGAGCACGAGGATGCCGTACTGGGCGAAGCGCTCCTCCTTGAGGATGCGGAGGCGCTCGGCCTTGGCGCCGGCCGCGACCGTCGCGTCGGCCATGCGGGCGAGGCCGCCCTCGGGCCGGGCACCCGTGGCGAAGGCCATGACGGCGATCGCGAAGATCGCCGAGATCAGGGGGGGCAGCCCGAGCCCGTCGGAGATGGCGTAGGCCAGCGCCGCCGCCAGGCCGATGCCGAGCCCGACCACCGGGAAGCCCCGGGCGGCCTGGGCGAGCTCGCCCTTCCTCGGGGCCTCGAGCGCGATCCCGCACAGCGCCAGCGGTGGCGCGATGAGCGCGCCGGCGGCGATGCGAACGGCCTCGCCCCATCCCGAGAGGATTTCGACGGGATTGAGCGACGCGGTGCCGCCGCCCCCGCCCCCATCGCCCGGCCTCGCGCGCCGCCTCGCCTGTCTCGCCATGATCGTCCGCTCCCCGGTCCGGGCGGCCTCCAGGTCGGCTCGCCCGTCCCTAGGGTAGGCGCTCGGCGTGGGTCCCTCAAGCCCGGCCCGCTCGGCCGGGCTATTCGCCGAGACGCATGAGCAGGCCTTCGCGCCGGGCGATGTGGAAGGTGTGGAGGAAGAAGGCCCCGGCCAGCGCCAGGTAGAGGAGGTTGAGGCCGAGCGCCCACAGCATGTAGCCGCCGTGGAAGACGCCCTCGAACAGGATCGCGCGCATGCCCTCGAACACGTAAGAAGACGGCAGCGCCCAGGAGACCGCCTGGAGCCAGCCCGGCAGCGTGGAGACCGGGTAGAACACCCCCGAGAGCGGTGCGAGCGCGAACATGGCCATCCAGGCCAGGCTCTCGGCCCCGAGGCCGTAGCGCAGGATGATGGCGGTGATCACCAGGCCCACCGACCAGCCCAGCATCATCAGGTTGAAGAAGAACGCGATGAGCGGCAGCCCGAGGTCGAAGACCGAGTAGTGATAGAAGGCGATGGCCAGCAGCGCCGCCGGAATGACGCCGATCAGGGTACGGATCAGGCTCATGGCGATGAGCGCGATCACGAACTCGAGGGGCCGCAGCGGCGTCACGAACAGGTTGGGGAGGTTGCGCGACCACATCTCCTCGAGGAACGAGATGGAGAAGCCGAGCTGCCCGCGGAACAGCACGTCCCACAGCAGCACCGCCGCGATCAGCACGCCGGCCGCCTGCGCCACCCAGGTGGAGTTGGTGAGCAGGAACTCGGAGATGAACCCCCACAGCACCATCTGCATCAGCGGCCAGTAGGCGAGCTCGAGGATGCGCGGCCACGAGGCGCGCAGGATGAAGGCGTAGCGGAGCGCCATGGCCTGGGCGCGGCGCGCGGATTGCACCAGCGCGGCGGGCATGGCCCCGGGCCCGGTGCTCACTGGGCGGCCCTCTGGCGGATGATGTCGAGGAACACCTCCTCGAGGTCGGCCCGCCCGTAGCGTCCGACCAACTCCGCGGGCGTGCCGCGGTCGACGATCCGCCCCGCCCGCATGATCAGCACCGTCGTGCACATGCGCTCGACCTCGGCCATGTTGTGGGAGGCCAGCAGGATGGTGGCCCCCGTCCGTTGCTGGTAGGCGCGCAGGTAAGCGCGGATGCGGTCGGCGGTATCGGGGTCGAGGGAGGCGGTGGGCTCGTCGAGCAGCAGCACCTCGGGCCGGTTGACCATCGCCTTGGCCAGCGCCGCGCGCGAGCGCTGGCCGGCCGAGAGCTCGCCCGAGGGCCGGTCCAGCAGGGGGCCCATGTCGAGCTCCTCGGCGATCTCGGCGATGCGCGCGGCGACGTCGGCGACGCCGTAGAGCCGCGCGAAGACCTCCAGGTTCTGGGCCACCGTCAGGCGGCGCGGCAGGTCCACGTAGGGCGAGGAGAAGTTCATGCGCCCGAGCACCCGGTAGCGGTGGCGGAGCATGTCCTCGCCCAGCACCGTGATGCGTCCCTCCTCGGGCAGGAGGAGGCCCAGCAGCATGGCGATGGTGGTGGTCTTGCCGGCGCCGTTGGCGCCCAGCAGCGCGGCGGTCTCGCCCCGGCGCACGGCGAATCCGATCCCGTCGACGGCGACGATGTCGCCGTAGCGCTTGGTGAGGCCGTCGACCTCGATGACGATGGGGATATCGGGCTCGTCCACGTCCGCGCCTCCGCCCGCCCGGCGGGCCATGGAGGAGCGGTATCGGCCCTCGCCGCCCGTGCGTCAACGGTTGTTTGGCGCCGGGGCGCGCCCGAAGCCGGCCCTCTGCCGGGGGCGGGCAAAGCTGCGCCGTGGATTCGGGCGGGGCCTTGGGCCATCATGGGCCCATGCTCGCGACCCTCCTCCGCGCGCTCTGGACGCCACGCCCGCGCCGCCCTTGCGTGCCGGCCGGCTCCCGCGTCTACGCCGTCGGCGACATGCACGGCCGCGCCGACCTGGTGGAGGCCATCCACGGGCTGATCCTCCGCGACATCCTCGATTTCGACGGCGACCGCAAGGTGGTGGTGTATCTCGGGGATTACGTCGACCGCGGCATGGACTCGCGCGAGCTGGTGGACCTGCTGCTGGACGCGCCGCTCCCCGGCTTCGAGGCCGTCCACCTCGAGGGCAATCACGAGCAGGCGCTCCTCGATTTCCTGGACGATCCCGGAGTGGCGCTCGAATGGATGTCCTATGGCGGCTACGAGACCCTGGCGAGCTACGGGGTGGGCTTCGAGGGCCCGCCCATGGGCGCGCAGGCGCTCATGCGCCTGCAAGAGCGGTTCCGGACCAACCTTCCCGCCCGCCACCTCGACTTCTTTCGCGGCCTTCGCCTCACCCACGAGGAGGGCGATTACCTGTTCGTCCATGCCGGCCTCCGCCCGGGCGTGCCGATCGGCGACCAGGAGGCGCACGATCTCCTCTGGATCCGCGACCCGTTCCTCGACTCGACGGAGGATTTCGGGCGCGTGGTGGTCCACGGCCATTCCATCTCGACCCGCCCCGAGATGCGCCCCAACCGCATCGGCATCGACACCGGGGCGTTCGCCTCGGGCTGCCTCACCTGCCTGGTGCTGGAGGGCACCGGGCGGCGCTTCCTGGCCACCTGACGGGCCCCGCGATGGCCGGAACAGCATCGAGAGTACGCCTCCATGAACGGGGGTCGATCCCCCCTCACCCTTCCCTCTCCCCCCGCGAGCGGGGGGAGAGGGAAGGGTGAGGGGGGAGCTTCCACCAAATGGAAACTCGCCTTGACCGGGACTGCATGCTCGGGCACGGGCCGACCGAGGAGGTGCTCGCCCCCGTCGACGATCAGCTGTTCGGGTCGGGTGCGGCCTACGCCATCGCCCGCTGCCGCCGCTGCGGGCTCCTGCACACGGTGCCGCGGCCCGACCCGGCGACCCTGGAAGCCCTGGCGGCGCGGCTGTGGGTCCTGCGGGCCGGGGTCGTCGGCGGTGGCGGCGGCTGGGCGGACCGCCTGTGGCGCGCGGTGGACGGCGATGCCCGCTTCGCCCGCCTCGAGGGAACCGGGCGGCTCCTGGCCATCGGCCCCGATTCGGCCCCGGCCCTCGCCCGGTACCGGGAGAACGGCTTCGACGTGACCGCCCTGGTGCCCGATCCGGAGGCCGCGCGGAGGGCCCGCGCCCTCGGCGTGTCGGTCACCGGGGGCCCCCTCGACGCGTTCGCGCCGGAGGAGCCGTTCGACGTGGCGGCGCTCATAGGCGCGCTCGAGCGGTCGGCGGACCCTCGGGCCCTGCTCGCCGAGGCCCGTCGCCTGCTGGCGCCGGGCGGCGCGCTCTGGGTCAGCCTTCCCAATGCCGCGAGCGCCGTCCGCACCCTCTTCGCCGGCGACTGGATGGAATGGGAGGCGCCCTCGCGCGTGGTGCATTTCGACGGGCCGCAACTCCGGCGCCTCCTCGCCGAGGCCGGGTTCGAGGTGTTCGCCTTCCGCGCGGTGACGCCGGCGGCCTCGGTCGCGCGCTCGGTGATCGCGAGGCTCTATTCCCATCCGGGCCGACCCACCCCCCGCCTCGGCAAGCCGTGGCTGGTGGCGGCCTGGGCCGGCGTCCTCCGCCTGCTCCTGTTCCCGACCTTCATGATGCTGAACAACGCCGGGCGCGGGGAGTTCCTGGTCGTCCGGGCGCGCCGCGCCTGAGGCGCGTCCGGCCCCGCATAAGCCGCGGCAATGGACCGCGCTCGGCAATCGGGGCATGATGGACACGCGATCACAACGACAAGAGGCGTCCCTTGCGGTGCATCGTCTACGGCATTGGGAGTCCCTATCTTCACGAGGTCGTCGAGACGCTGCGGCGCAGCGGTATCGAGGTTGCGGCCTACGTGAACAACCAGCCGGGAAGTCCCAATCCGGACGGCATTGATCCCGTCACCGCCGCTGCCGACATGGAGCCAGGCTGGCGGGCGCTACCGGTCGTTCTTCCCCTTACTTCGCCGGTGAACCGCCGCACGGTGGAACGGGAGGCCCGTGCCTTGGGCTTCGCGGACTACCCGTCGATCATCGATCCCACTGCCGTCGCGGCGGCGGATCTCCGCTGCGGCGAGGGGCTTCTCGTCAACGCGGCGGCCGTGATCGGCACGCGCTGCACCTTCGGGCGGTTCGTGCTGATCAATCGCAGTGCATCCATCGGCCACGACGTGGCGCTGGGGGATTTCGTGACCATCGGCCCGGCCGCCAGCCTCGGCGGCATGTGCAGGGTGGAAACGGGCGCCTTCATCGGCATCGGCGCGGTGATCGCCCCCGAGGTCACGGTCGAATCCAACGCGATGGTCGGAGCCGGCGCCGTGGTCGTCAAGGACGTCCCGGAGGCCTGCACCGTCTTCGGCAATCCGGCAAGGGTGATCCGGCGCGACCGTCGTGCGAGCGTGGACGCCCGCGGGCGCCCTTAGGGAATCTCCGAAAGCGGCCCGATCCTCGCGGCCCGTCCGCGGTCGTCCCCGAGCGCCTCGGCCGTGGCCGCCACCAGGCGCTCCGGCGCCACCGAGAAGGCGCCGTAGAGACCCCGGGGCCCGCCGGCGACGAACCGGTGCGCAAGCCCCATCTGCTTCGACAGGCCCACGAACAGGGGCGGCAGGTTGTCCGAGGAGCCGAGCTCGATCACGGCCGCGCCCGGCCGGCAGAACAGGAG
>DASWKZ010000023.1:0-4622 GCA_036396355.1 Alphaproteobacteria bacterium | reverse complement strand
GCCGTCGGCAACGCGCACGTCGTGCCCCTACAAGGGGAACGCCGTCTACTACTCGGCGAAGATCGGCGACACTCTCATCGAGGACGTCGCCTGGTCCTATCCCGAGCCCATCGCCGAGTGCCCCAGGATCAAGGGGCTGATCGCCTTCTTCAACGAGCGCGTGGACGACACCTTGGTCGACGGACGCGCCGTGGAGAAGGCAAGGACCAAGTGGTCGCGGGACTGATCCGGAGTCACCTCCGTACGGACCATCGCTCTCCTGTCCGTCACCCGCGGACTTGATCCGCGGGTCCGTCGAATGGATTGCCGGGTCACGGCGCTCGGCGCCGGGCCGGCAATGACGACGGAAGAGATGAGCGGATCGCCTCGGGGCCGCGCGGTCGGGACTCGTTCACCTCATCCGTCACGCCCCGCCCGTCGTGCGTAGGCACGCATTCGCATGACGCGGGGCGTCCAGCGGTCTCACCGCGCTTCATCGCGTGGGGAGGGCCAACCTGGCCCTGGCAGCGAATCCGAACCGGAGAGCTCCTCCCGACAGCCGATGTGAGCTGGATGCCCCGCCGGAGCCTGTCCTCGGGCCGGCCGTCGTGCGAAGCACGCATTCGCATGACGGCCGGACCCGTGGGCGGGGCATGACGCGCAGTGTGAACGAGTCCCGTCGGACGGACGCGGGCTTGCAAGGCGATGACGCGCCTGATGAGCGATTTCCCTTGGAGGAAACGCCCCTACCTCGTGATCACCAGGTCGATGGCGGTCTCGAAGGCGGGCCGCGGAGACCCGGGCCGCGGCGTGATCGCCATGGAGACGCGGTCCTGCTCGTCGGGCGCGAGGCGCCGGAACAGGAAATCGGACGGGTTCCGCGGGTAGCCCGCGCGGAAGAGCTGGGTGGTGAGCCGCTCGCGTCCGCCGGTGAGCACCTTGACGTGGATGTGCGGGGTGCGCCCCGGATAGGGGACCGGCACGATGGTGCGGAAGGCGAAGCGCCCGAGGGGGTTGGTCTGGGCGTGCCCGAAGCCCTGGAAGCCCGCGTCGCGCGATGCACCCCGGCGGTCGCCGGGATGAAGATAGACGCCGCCCGCGTCGCACTGCCAGATTTCGACCCGGGCGCCGGCGACGGGCCGCGCATTCACGTCCAGCACGCGCCCGGAAAGATGCAGAATCTCGCCGCCCGCCTCGCGCACCGCGCCCTCGACGCGGACGAGGTCGGCATCGTCGTCGGTGGGGATGCGCATCGGATAGAACGGACCCTCCGTGGACCCCGGCGTCGGTGCCAGCGCCGCCAGCGCCGCCCGCGGCATCAGCAGCGCCGGCGCCGCCAAGATCAGCGCCCGGCGCGTCCAACCCGCATTCGGCATCGTCGCGTCGCTGTCCATGGCGATCTCCTCCGCCGGACCATGACCGGATCAAGGCCAGCATAGCATATCGCCCCGCTGCCGGTCGCGACGAGGTAGCCGACGCCCGCCCCGCACCCCTATAATCGCGGCCCGCCAAGCCAATCAGGGGAGACCGCCATGGCCACGGTCGAGACGCCGGACATCGTCACCGAGGGAATCGTTTGCGCGGACGCCATGCCCGCGTTCCTCGCCCGCCCCGCGCGGGAGGCCAAGCATCCCTGCATCGTGCTCATGCACGAGCGCTACGGTCTGGTCCAGCACACCAAGGACCTTGCACAACGCTTCGCCGGGGACGGCTACGTCTGCATCGCCCCCGACGTGTTCTTCCGCCATCCCGACCAGGAAGCGCTGCACCGGGGCGCGGCCCGCTGCGACATCACCGACGGCGACGCCGCCCGCGACCTCTCCGCCGCCCTCGACGCGCTCGCGGGCATCGAGGGCGCCGACGCGACCCGGGTCGCGGTCATGGGCGTGTGCCAGACCGGGCGGCACCCGCTGGTGCTGGCGGCAGAGCGATCGATTACGGCGGCGCTGGTCTGGTACGGGGCGGCGTCCAGGCGCGAATGGGAGGTCAACGACCGCCAGCCCAGGCCCCTCGCCGACGTCATCGCCGCCATCGACTGCCCGGTGTTCGGGGCCTTCGGCGAGGCCGACCACATCATCTCGCTCGACGACGTGCGCCGCTTCCGCGACTGCCTCGAGGCGAACGGCAAGTCCTACGACATCCACGTGTTCCGCGACGCCCCCCATGGCTGGCTGAACGACACCATGCCCGGGCGCTACCGGCGCGAGGCGGCCGAGGCCGCCTGGGCCGCGCAGCAGCGCTTCCTCGACTGGCTGTTCGATCCCGCGCGCCCCGTGGACGTGATCCGCTCTCGCTACGCCTGCGACTCGGGCCGCGATTACGACTTCTCGAAGAACGTGCGCCTGGAATAGCGCCGCGGGCGCCGGGCGCTAGGGCCTCATCCATGTGCGGGCGATACGCCATCACCCTGCCGCCCGAGGCGGTGGCGCGGCTGTTCGGGGCCTCGGGCCCGCCGCCCGATTTCGCGCCGCGCTACAACGCCGCTCCCGGCCAGGCGCTGCCCATTATCCGCCGGCGCCCGCGCGGCAAGGGGCGCGAGCTGGCGCTGGCCCGCTGGGGGCTGGTGCCCTCCTGGTCCACGGGGCCCGATTCGCGCTTCTCCATGATCAACGCCCGCGCCGAGACGGTGGCCGCCAGGCCCGCCTATCGCGGCGCCTTCCTCCGGCGCCGCTGCCTGGTGCCGGCGAGCGGCTTCTACGAGTGGCGGGCGACGGCGCGCGGCAAGCAGCCCTGGCTCTTCACGCCCGCCGCCGGCAAGGCCTTCGCGCTGGCCGGGCTGTGGGAACGCTGGAGCGGCGCCGGCGGCGAGGCGATCACCTCCTTCACCATCCTGGTGACCGATGCCAACGCCGACGTCGCTGCGGTGCATGACCGCATGCCGGTGATCCTCGCCCGCGCTCACCACGCGCTCTGGCTCGGCGAGGCGGGCGCGGCGGCGGAGCGCGACCTCCACGCCCTGCTCGCGCCGGCGCCCGCCGGCGCCCTGCGGCTCTGGCCGGTCGACCGGCGCGTGAATTCCCCCGAGAACAACGACGCCGGCGTGATGGAGGCGATCAGGGAGGCGAAGGAAGGGTTGCTCCCGTGACTGCTGACCCTTGGCCGCTGTCAGGCACGGAGCCGTCCCTGACGGGATACGCGCGGCCGGGGGAGCGGGCGACGGGTCTTATCCCCCGTCGAAGGGGCTTCGGACGCCAGGATACTTGACGATCTGATCTCGGCAATCCTTTGCGATCGCCCCGCAGAAAGCCTCAAGCCGCGTGTCGGGGAATCGTCCTTGGTTGACGAGAAGAGGCCGCCTGCCTCCCGCAGAGTCGCGGATCGAGGCGAGGCCCAGGTAGGATCTCGTCTTGTCGACCCGAAGGCCTTCGGCGCTTCGCAGGTTCCAGCCGCATTTTTCCGCGATGCACGGAACGATCTCGTCAAGACCGCTCGCGATGATTTCGTGGGCGCCGATGCGGCGGCCGGTGGAACGCTCGATCCAGTGAACGTCATAGGTCGGGTCCTGCGCCTCCCAACGGCCGGTCGTGGAATTGAAGAACTCGAGGAACGTATGGGAGGGAAATCTATTTTTTGGTTCGTACACCACGACGCCGCGGGTCTGATACCCGAGCTGTCGGAGCATGATCTCGACAAGGCCGGAACGGCTGGAACATTCCAGATGCGGTGGCGAATCCTCGCCCCGGTGATGCCTGACCAGGCGACGAAAGATGTGCTCGTTATCGCCCCAGTGGCCATAGAACTCGTCATCCATCCTGTGGACGCTGTTAGCCGTCACGAACTGGCGAACGGTGTCGGCCACGGCGCTCGGATCCGCGTCGGGGGGGACCGTGAGCATCGCGATCGTGGCCCGGGCGGCATCGGCGGTGCGGGCCGACCGATGTGCCTTGAGCCCCTCGGCCACCGCCAGCCAGGCGAGGACGACGATGGCGGCGGCCAGCCCGGAAAACTTGATGAGTCGTTTCGTGCGGACTTTCACCGAGGGTACCATACCGCGGATGCATCGACAGCCGGTCAGGAATTATACACGCCCATTCGATCCATGTCAGGGCCATGTCCAAGCGGGGTGGCGGGCGGCCGCGCGGATGACCATCGACCGGAATCCGGCGTCGGGCGCAAGCCCGACGTGGGGGGACAGGACGCCGAGAGTCCAACTCCCGTCTCGGGAGGATTCGAAACCGGCACACCAACCCGGATCACGGGACTGGATTCCATGCCGCGTCATGTGGTCTCCTGATTCGGCGAAATGAGAGGGGCCCGGTATGGACGGATTGGACTTCGCCCCTGAGCGCCCCGCCGAGCGCCTCCGCCGGCTCATCGCCGACAGCGCCACCGTCGCCGTCTTCACCGGCGCCGGGGTCAGCACCGAATCGGGCATCCCCGACTTCCGCCCGCCGGGCGGAACGGCAAGCCGGGCCATGACGGCTCGAGGGAACGGGTCCGGACCGGACGGCCGGAGTCCGGGCACAAAAAAAGCGCCGCCGGGGGTGGCCCCGGCGGCGCGTTCCTTCATTTCGTCATGCCCTCCCCCTCGCCCGACTCGATCGGGGGATTGACCGGGGGATCGACCCGCGGGTCCATTGGATGCGCGGGTCAAGCCTATGGCTGTCCGGTCAAGACTCGTTCACTCCTCTCGTCATGCCCCG
>DASWKZ010000022.1:0-5048 GCA_036396355.1 Alphaproteobacteria bacterium | reverse complement strand
GGTCCAAGGGCTGCCGGCGAAGCCGAGCAAAGTAGTTTCCGGCTCGAGTTGCTCGCGCACCAGCCGGACCGTCCGGTAGATCGGTTCGAGCCTGGCGTGCGCCGGCTCGAGCGCGTTGAGCGCATGGTCGACCAGCGGCGGCGAAAGGTGCGGACCTTCACCTTCGAGAAACGCCAGATCCTGACCGAGCGCGTGGGGAATCACCAGGATGTCGGAGAACAGGATCGCCCCGTCCATGGCGAACCGGCGGATCGGTTGCAGCGTCGCCTCGACCGCGAGTTCCGGGGTGTAGCAGAACCGCAGGAAACCCCCAGCCTTCGCCCGCAACTCCCGGTACTCGGGAAGATACCGGCCGGCCTGCCGCATGAGCCAGACCGGGGGCGGCGCGCCCCGCTCGCCGCGGAGCGCCTCGATGAGCGGTTTCCGTGCGGTGGTTTCGTGGGTCGCGGACTTCATCTCCCCTTCTCCTATCATGAGTCTATAAAGAAAGGGATGTAGTAGTTGTTGGTGCTGTGAGTCCCAGGGATTCACAGCTGTGCATGGCCGTGGATGGATTCGTCCCGGGGCAAGGCGATTCCGGGCGATGCGGGGCGGGAACGGGGGATGGAACGGAAGACCGGGGGACGAGCGCGGTGTCACCGCGTCGTCGAGAAGCGGGGATTGGGTGGAAAGGCGCGGCGGCCGCAACGGTGTTCCCCACCGCCGCGGCTTCCGCCGCCGCGCCATCCCCATGGGAGCGGTCGTGCCCGGGGGTAGCGGCGAGCGGGCGTGGAATCCTCCCGGGTGGGGATAAGGTCGATCCTGTCCCCGCTTTCCCGGGTCTTGGGGGCGGGTTATCGTGACAGTTGCTCACAGCCTGAACAGGTCGGCGATACGCCATGGAGTCACCCCGACCCTACCATTTCCACCTGGTCTCGGACGCCAGCGGCGAGACCATCCGCGCCGTCGCCCGCGCCGCCCTGGTCCAGTTCGGCGACGTCCCCAAGGTCGAGCATCACTGGTCGCTGGTGCGCACCCGGCGCCAGCTCGCCGAGGTGGTGGACGGGCTCCGGGACCATCCCGGGATGGTCCTGTTCACGCTGGTGGACCCCGGGATCCGCGATGCGCTGCAGGGCGAGTGCCGGCGCCTCCGGATTCCCTGCGTCTCGGTGCTCGATCCGGTGATCGCCGCCCTCGCCAAGCATCTCGGCCGCGAGAGCACCGGCCTGCCGGGCCGCCAGCACCGGCTCGACGCCGAGTATTTCGGGCGGATCGAGGCCATGGATTTCGCCATCGCCCTGGATGACGGCCGCGGCGCGCGTGAGCTCGACTCCGCCGACGTGATCCTCGTCGGCGTGTCGCGGACCTCGAAGACGCCCACCTGCATCTACCTCGCCAATCAGGGGATCAAGGCCGCCAACGTGCCCTATGTGCCCGACGTGCCGCTGCCGGCGGAGCTCGACCGCGTGCGCCACGCCCTGGTCGTCGGCCTCACCAAGGACCCCACCCGCCTGGTCCAGATCCGGCGGAGCCGCATGCGGATGCTGAAGCAGGAGACCGAGACCGACTACATCGACCCCGAGCGGGTGACGCGCGAGGTGCGGGACGCCCAGCGCCATTACGCGGCGCGGGGCTGGCCGGTGATCGACGTCACGCGGCGCTCCATCGAGGAGACCGCCGCCGCCATCATGGGACTGCTCGAGCACCGCCGCGGCGTCCGCGCCGGCGCGACGGAATGACGGAGCCGGCGCCCGTCCCGGCCGCCCCGCGGGTCGTGCTCGCCTCGGCGAGCGCGGTCCGGCGGCGGCTTCTCGAGGGCGCCGGCGTGGCCGTCACCGTCGCGCCCGCCCACATCGACGAGGACGAGATCAAACGGGCGATGCGCGCCGAGGGTGCCGGCGCCGCCGACGCCGCCGTCGCCCTTGCCGAACTCAAGGCGCGCCGCGTCTCGCGGGACCATGCCGGGGCGCTGGTGATCGGCGCCGACCAGATCCTCGACCTCGACGGCGAATGGTTTGACAAGCCTCCCGATATGGACCATGCAAAGGCGCACCTTCGCACGCTCGGCGGACGGATCCATGGCCTCGCCACGGCCGCCTGCGTCGTCCGCGACGGGCAGCGCATCTGGCACCACGTGGCGACGCCGAGGCTCACCATGCGTCCGCTTTCGGAAGGCTTTGTCGAGGGCTACCTCGCCCGCGCCGGGGCCGATGTCCTCGGCTCGGTCGGGGCCTACCGGCTGGAGGGGCTGGGCGCCCAGCTGTTCAGCCGGATCGAGGGCGATTTCTTCGCCATCCTCGGGCTGCCGCTCCTGCCTTTGCTCGACTTCCTGCGCGAGCACGGGGCGATCCCGCGATGATGGTCTCGGGGAAGGCCGCCGTCGCCGGGGTCATGGGCTGGCCGGTGGGCCATTCGCTCTCGCCCAGGCTCCACAATTACTGGCTCGCGCGCCACGGGATCGACGGCGCCTTCGTGCCGTTGCCGGTGGCCCCGGAGCATTTCGCCCAGGCCCTCCGGGTGGTCGGCCTGCTCGGCTTCCGGGGGGTCAACGTCACCGTCCCCCACAAGGAGGCGGCTCTTGGAGCGGTCGACGAGGCCGACGCCGCCGCGCGCCGCATCGGGGCGGTCAATACGGTGGTGTGCCGGGACGACGGAAGCCTGCGGGGCATGAACACCGACGGCGCCGGCTTCCTCGCCCATCTCGCGGCGACCCATCCCGATTTCGATGTCGCCGCCGGGCCGGCGGTGCTCGTCGGCGCCGGCGGCGCGGCGCGGGCCGTCGCCGCGGCGCTCGTGGATGCGGGGGCCCCGGAGGTCAGGATCGTCAATCGCACCCTGGCCCGCGCCGAGGCCCTGGCCACCGGCCTCGGGGAGCCGCTCAGGGTGCTGAGCTGGATCGAGCGCAACGCGGCCCTGGCCGACGCCAATCTGGTGGCCAACACCACCACCCAGGGCATGGCCGGACAACCGCCCCTGGATCTCGATCTGCGGCGCCTGCCCGTGGAGGCCGTGGTCTACGACGTCGTCTACAACCCGCTCCGGACACCGCTGCTGAAAGCGGCGGCGGCGCGCGGCAACCGGCTGGTGGACGGGCTCGGCATGCTCATGCACCAGGCGGTCCCGGGATTCGCCGCCTGGTTCGGGGCGACCCCGGAGGTGACCGCCGAGCTCCGCGCCCATCTCGCCGAGGCCCTGGCCTGAGCCGCCCATGGCCGCGTGCCGGACCCGCATCCTGGGCCTCACCGGCTCGGTCGGCATGGGCAAGTCGACGGCGGCGGCGATGCTCGCCCGCCTCGGCGTTCCCGTGTTCAGCGCCGATGCCTGCGTGCATCGCCTGATCGGCCCGGGCGGCCCGGCGGTGGCGGCGGTGGCGCGCGCCTTCCCCGGCACCGCCGCCGACGGGCGCATCGATCGCGCGAGACTCGCCAAGGCGGCGTTCGGCGACGCCGACGCCCTTCGCCGCCTGGAAGGAATCCTGCACCCGCTGGTCCGTGCCGCCGAGCACCGCTTCATCCGCCGCCAGGCCCTGGCGCGGCGGCGGCTCGCCGCGCTGGAGATCCCGCTCCTGTTCGAGACCGGCGCCGAGGCGCTCTGCGACGCCGTGGTGGTGGTCACCGCGCCGCCTTTCGTGCAGGCGGCGCGCGTGCTCGCCCGTCCGGGGATGACGCCGGCGCGCCTCGCCGCCATCCGCGCGCGGCAGATGCCCGAGGACGAGAAGCTGCGCCGCGCCGACGCGGCGGTGACCACGGGGCTCGGACGGCGGCATACCTGGCGCGCGCTCCGCGCTATAGTGCGACGGCTGAGGGATTGCCGATGCGGGAGACGCCGATGAGAGAGATCGTGCTGGACACCGAGACCACCGGACTCGATCCCGCCGCCGGCCACCGCGTCGTCGAGATCGCCTGCCTCGAGCTGGTGAAC
This sequence comes from Alphaproteobacteria bacterium, assembly GCA_036396355.1. Taxonomy (GTDB): domain Bacteria; phylum Pseudomonadota; class Alphaproteobacteria; order SMXQ01; family SMXQ01; genus DASWKZ01. Next base: position 1,148 of record DASWKZ010000022.1, on the reverse strand, counting down.
CGCGTGCCCACCGGGCGCCATTACCAGACCTACCTCAACCCCGAGCGCGACATGCCCGAGGAGGCGTTCCGCGTCCACGGCCTGAGCGAGGAATTCCTGCGGGCGCATCCGGTCTTCGCGGAGGCGGTCGATCGTTTCCTCGAATTCCTGGGGGACGCGGACCTGGTGATCCACAACGCCGAGTTCGATCTCCGCTTCGTCAACGCCGAGCTCGAGCGGATCGGCCGGCCGCCGCTCGCGGATCGCGGGGTGGTCGACACCGTGGCCCTCGCCCGCCAGAGGTTTCCGGGGGCGCTGGCCTCCCTGGACGCGCTGTGCCGGCGCTTCGGGATCGACAACTCGGCGCGCACGATCCACGGCGCGCTCTTGGACGCCGAGCTGCTGGCGGAGGTCTACCTGGAGCTCTGCGGCGGCCGCCAGCCGGGCCTCGGCCTCGCCGCCGGCGGCGCGGTCCGGGGCGCGCCGGCGCGCACGGGACGCGCCGCGCGGCCGCCGCGGCCCCACGGGCCGGGCGAGGACGAGCGGGCCGCCCACGCCGCCTTCGTCGCCGGCCTCAAGGATCCGATCTGGGAGAACTGAGCGGCGCGTCGAGCGTGCCCGTCAGAGGGATTCGTTCATCCGGTTCTTTACCGCCCGCCCTATCCCACTTCTGTCGAGTTGAGACTCATTCACTCGAATCGTCATGCCCCGCTTTATGCGGGGTATCCAGCTCACGGCAGGCTTTGGTAGAGATTTCCGGAATTATGTAGCAGTCTCACCCTCATAGCCTGAGTTGTGGTACCCTGCGGCACACACGCGGGGACCGAGATGAAGGGCTTTCCCAATCAAGTCGCCGAACTGCCGAAAATCACGACCGGCATTAGTTGCCTTGTGGACATCGAGGCAGCGGGCGAAAACGGCAAGGATGACGGCATATTCGGCGAGGCGCTCGTTCGGGCAGGCGTGGCCGGCACTGGTCACAAGCCTATGCCGGTTGATGATTACCTAAAGGCGCAACGTCAAAAGCCGATAGGCGGTCAAAGTTTCCGGACCACCGCGAGGGGGTTGAGGGAACTGTATCGGTTGATGGGCTTGATTGATGATTCAGGGCTAACGGTCACCACTACCGCTCTTGGCAAGGCGGCCGCCGGATTCGCCGGCACGCCATG
>DASWKZ010000021.1:0-2843 GCA_036396355.1 Alphaproteobacteria bacterium | reverse complement strand
TTCATTGCGGGCGGGATGGTGGTCGCCCGGCGAGGGTTGGGCAAGAACCCGCTTCGGGCGCTCTTTCTGGCCAATCTCGTCATGTGGACGATTTGCATGGTCTTTCCGATCCAGGCCTCCATCGTGCTGTTGACGGTGGGGATGTTCCTCTGGTTGTGCCTGATCCCGGTGGTCGAGGCTGCCGAGCAGACTATCCTGCAGAAGGTGGTGACGCCGGAACGCCAGGGCAGGGTGTTCGGATTCGCCCAAAGCGTCGAGCAGGCGGCGTCCCCGATCACAGCGTTCCTGATTGGGCCGATCGCGCAGCTCATCTTCATCCCTTTCATGACGACAGGGGCGGGAGTCGATCTATTGGGGCCCTGGTTCGGAACGGGCCCCGACCGGGGCCTCGGATTGGTGTTCATCGCCGCTGGATCGATCGGGCTGATCGTCACGCTGATGGCGATGCGTTCCTATTCGTATCGGGTGCTGTCGGCGAACTATCAGAATCAGGCGTGGGCGGCAGCTCCTTCTGGATGATTCGCGAAACGTCTATTCAACCCTCCGACAAGGGCCCGTCTGGCCTGCCGCAAGGAGAATGGAAATGTCGATTGAAACCAAGACTATCGCCGACCTGGGAGCGGCGCTCAAGGGCCGGGTCATCGGGCCGGAGGACGCCGAGTACGACCGGGCGCGCACAGTTTTTGTCGGCGGCATCGACCGCCGGCCGGCGCTGATCGCGCGGGCGGCCGACGAGGGTGACGTGGCGCGGGTGGTCTCGCTGGCGCGCGATTCCGGGATGGAGCTTGCCGTCCGCAGCGGCGGCCACAGCGGCGCCGGTCATGGAGTCTCGGAGGGGGGAATCGTCCTGGATCTCTCGGACATGCGGAGGCTGGACATCGAAGTCGAGGGACGGACCGCCTGGGCCCAGACCGGGTTGGATGCGGCCGAGTTTACGAACGCCGCCGGAGTCCACGGCCTTGCGACCGGTTTTGGCGACACCGGATCGGTCGGCATCGGGGGGCTCACGCTAGGGGGCGGGGTCGGGTACCTGGCCCGTAAGCACGGACTCACGATCGACGATCTGCTGGCCGCCGACGTGGTGACCGCGGACGGCCGGCTGCTGCGAGTGGACGCCGAGACGCATCCGGATCTCTTCTGGGCGATCCGCGGCGGCGGCGGAAACTTCGGCGTTGCGACCCGGTTCCAATTCCGCCTGCACGAGCTGGACACGATCGTCGGCGGCATGTTGATCCTTCCGGCCACGGCCGGCGTCATCGCCTCCTTCATCGCCGAGGCCGAGGCTGCCCCCGAGGAGCTCACGACCATTGCCAACGTCATGCGCGCGCCGCCGATGCCGTTCGTGCCCAGTGAGCACCATGGCCGGCTGGTCATCATGGCTCTGATGGCTTACGCCGGAGGCGCCGAGGCCGGCGAGCGCGCCATTCGTCCCTTCCGGGCCCTCGGTGCGCCGATCGTCGACATGGTCCGGCCGATGCGGTACCCCGAGATCTACCCACCCGACGACCCGAACTATCACCCGGTGGCGGCGGGGCGCTCGATGTTTGTCGACGTCGTCGATCGGCAATTGGCGGAGCTGATCGTCGACCATCTTCAGGCCTCGACCGCGCTGATGGCCGTCGCGCAACTGCGGGTGCTCGGCGGGGCGATGGCCCGGGTGCCCGTCGACGCCACCGCGTTCGCCCATCGCAAGCGCCGGATCATGGTGAACCTCGCCGCGCTCTACGAGCGTCCGGACGAGGCCCCGCCTCACCGGGCCTGGGTCGCCGGCTTCGCCTCGGCGCTGGGCCAGGGTGAAACCGGGGCGTACGTCAACTTCCTGGGCGACGAGGGCGAAGCGCGGGTGCGGGAGGCCTACCCCGGGCCGACCTGGGACCGCCTTGTGGCGATCAAGAACCGGTATGACCCGACCAATCTGTTCCGCCTCAATCAAAACATACCACCGACGACGGATGCGCGTTCCCTGTAGGGGCGAAGCATTGCACCTGGGAGTATCCCGATTCTCATGAATACCGAGCGTGCAATGCTTCGCCCCACATAGCCCCACAAGAAGCGGGCAAGGAGGTCAGCCATGGTCGAGAGGAATCGTTCCGCAACAACCCTCCGCGTGGAATCGGATCGCGAGATCGTCATGACCCGCGTCTTCGACGCGCCGCGCGACCTCGTGTTCAGGGCGTACACGGATCCAACGCTCATCCCGAAGTGGTGGGGGCTCAGAAATATGACCACCATCGTTGACAAGATGGACCTGAGGCCGGGCGGGGTCTGGCGTTACGTCCAACGCGGTCCCGATGGGAACGAGGACGCGTTTCACGGTGTGTTCCGCGAGATCGCGCCGCCCGAGCGGCTTGTGAGCACCTTCGAGTACGAGGGGACGCCGGGCCACGTGCTGGTGGACACGGTTACGTTCGAAGAAGACGGCCGCAAGACGAAAGTGACGGCGCGGTCGGTCTTTACCTCGGTGGAGGATCGGGACGAGATGCTGAAGGCGGGGATGGAGCAAGGGGCGAGAGAAACATGGGAGCGCCTGGCCGAACTGCTTGATGGGATGTCGTGAGATCTTTGCCTGGGCCGCTGTCCGCTGTCCGCTGTAGCGTTATCGGCGAATCGACGACGTCACGCTGAAGGAGAGGAAACCGGACATGACTGAATCATCGAGGTCCGTGATCGTCACCAGCCGTGAGATCACGATCACCCGCGTATTCGACGCGCCGAGAGAACTTGTGTGGAAGGCCTGGACCGAGCCGGAGACCTTCAAGCAGTGGTGGGGACCGAAGGGATACACCACGCCGTCTTGCCGGATCGACTTCCGGGTGGGCGGGGTCTACCTTGCCTGCATGCGA
>DASWKZ010000020.1:0-2435 GCA_036396355.1 Alphaproteobacteria bacterium | reverse complement strand
GCGAGCGATGGGGAACAGCCCGTCCAGCACGCGTGTCCCGGTGATCAGGGGTTGGTCAGGAGGGAGCCTCATCCGGAAGGGACGGGCGCGGCGGACCGGCCAACGATGGCGCAGCCGCACCTCGATTGCCTCGGACGCCGGGTCACCCCCCTGGATCACCACCGCACGGTCGTCGATGCGGAGGGGACCGGCGCGCGCCTCGGTCACAACCCCCGAGATTCCCTCCGGGCACAGGAGGCGGTGCGACAAGATCTTCCCCTCCGGGACCGATCCCAGGATGTCACCGGCCGCCACCCGGTCTCCCGGCCGGACGGAGGGGGAGAATTCCCAAAGGGTCCGTGATGAGAGGGCCGGGGCCTTGACGCCTTTGGGAAGAAGAAAGCCGCCCGGGAGCAGGTCGACGAGCGGGCGTTGAAGGCCGTCGTACACCCGGCCGAGCAGGCCGGGGCCGAGCTCGACGGAGAGCGGCGCGGCGGAGTTGCGCACCGGCTCGCCGACCCGCAATCCTTGTGTGTCCTCATACACCTGCACCGTCGCCTGCCCGGTCGCGAGGCGGATGACCTCCCCGATCAAGCCGGCGTGGCCGACGTGCACGACGTCGCGGAGGCGGGCCCGTGTCATCCCGCCTACCCCCACGACCGGGCCGGCCACTCGGATCACGGTCCCGATCTCGGCGGCACGTCCATCCACGGAGGCGCGCTCTATGGCGCGATCCATCGCCGTGGAGGAAGCCGCCGCAGCTTCGCGTGTCATGGCTTGTGGCCTCGGAAGACGATGTGGACGCCGACGACGCGACGGATCCTCTCGACCAGACGAGCGCGGGTCTGCGCCGGCTCGCCCTGAGGGTCGCCGCGGGGGATCGGCAGGCATGGGAGCGGGTCCCCTTCTTCAAGCTGGCGGCGCAGTCCCGGCTCGATGCCCGCTAGCAGGCCCTCGTCAATCGCCAGCAGCCCCGATTCGCCCGCCGCAAGCCAGCCGCGCACCAGTCGTTCCGCCTGGGCGCTGTTCTCGGCCGAGAAGGCCTCGGCCGCGGCGAGGTGGAAGCCGGCGGCGATTTCAGGAGGGACAATGATCCGCAAGCTGCTCACCGGAACCCTAAAGCTTGAGCCGCGGCCCAGAGGACGTGCCGGAATCGCTCACGCACCCCCCCCAATCATCTCGGCGCGTATCTCCTGGGCCGAATCCCCGAACGCAAGCCCCATGGCGAGGAGGCGCAGGTTGGTGGCCTCGTTTCGGCGCAGCGCGAGATAACCGAGAAGAACGCCGATGCCCAAGGGGTCGGACATCAAGGCGCCGGCGGAGGCGGCAAGGTCGGTGCGGGCCAGAGTTCGTTCGACCCGGCTCAGCGGCGCCGACAGACCTGCCTCCGCTGTGACCTGCCTGAGGGCGTTTCCCAGATAAGTGCCGGCAAGCGATCCGACCGCCGCGGCAAGGCCGCCGCCGACGATCGGACCGAACAGGTCCCAGCCCAATCGGCCTGGGCCGATGGCGTGCGCCCTCCATTCGACCTCGTCCCGAGCGCGCAGCGCGGTGAGAAGGTTCGTGATGTCCGCCTGGCGGAGCAGCGCTTCGACGAGCGCCGCCCCGGCGCGACCCGACGTCCGGGCTGCCTCCAACCCGGTGGCGACGTGCCAGCGCTCGAGCGCGGTTTCGAGATCATCCAGGTCGGCCGGTGGGTTTCCGGGGCGAGCGCGGGCTTCCAGCAGCGGGCGGGCCCAATCCAGGCGCCAGGTCACCACGAGATCGATCACGGCGGCCAGGTCGGAGGCGGCGGCCAGTTGAGAGATCTCGTCGGGACCGAGATCGCCGCCGGGCAACGTCTGAGGCAGGATCTCGCCGGCGGGCACATGATTGGCGACACCCCGCAGGATGGTCTTCAGATTGTGACGGTCGAATTCGCGGAGCGCCACCGACGCGAGGTGGGCAGGGCGGCCGGCGGGCTCGAACCAACCGCGGATGCAGCGGACCTCTTGTCCGACGGACTCGCGCACCGCCTCGTGAATCGCATCCAAGCCCCGGGCGCGGAGCAAGGCGGACTGGAGAAAGGTCCGGTAGCCGGTCTGGAGGAGCAGATTCATCAACCGCTCCACACTCCGGCATCCGGTCGCCTGCTCGAACCACGTCCCCGGGAGGAGCCTGGCCTTCCGGGAATGCAATCGGGCGTTGACGTAGTCGAATTCGGACACGCGATTGAGTCTCACCCCGCCGGGGCGGGGGAAGCCTCCCGTTGCCGGGGCGTTTCGGTTGGGCCGGCGCTCTTCTCGGGGAGATTCTCCAGGAGCATGCGGGCCAGGCGACGGCGGACCTCGGGCGCGGCGCGCTCCAGGCGCGAATCGATCGTGTTGACGACCACCACCGCGCCGTCGGTGGTGCGGACGATGACACCGCCGGACGTTTCGCGACCGGTGACGAGCCGGGCGCGTGTCGGCTGCGCG
>DASWKZ010000019.1:0-9851 GCA_036396355.1 Alphaproteobacteria bacterium | reverse complement strand
GCCGAGGGGAGGCGGCCGTGGACCAGGGCGTCGATGAGGAAGGTGACCGCGACCGCCGGCACCGCGACGGAATAGACGCGGGTCGCCCGGTTGAACGCGAAGCTGGCGATGTCGCGATCCTTGGTCGCGGCGGTGTGCGCGATCACGAAGCCCGACAGCGCGAAGAACACCATCACCGCGTCGTCGCCGACGCGGAGCCAGCCCCATCCCGGGATGCGGGCGACGACCAGCCAGTGGTGGAGGACGACCAGCATCGCCGCCCCGAACCGGACGGCGTCGAGATAGGCGCAGAGCGCGGGGCCGATCGCGTCTCGCGGCGGGGTCCCCATGGGGCGGGCGTGGGCGGGGCAGGTCATCCGGTTTCGGCCCGTAGCCGCTGGTGCCTTGCGGCGCTTCGCCGGCGCCGACCTAGGCGGTGCCGTCCGGCCCCGGCCCACGCGCCGTGTCGCCCGGCCGGGTCAGGGCCTCGAGCACCACGGGCCGATAGACCGCCCAGGCGCCGTGGCAGGCCCTGGCCGCGGCCTCCTCGGGCGACGAGGCGTCGGCGACAAGGTCGCGCGCCTCGTCGAGGATTCTCTGGAAGATGATGCTGTCGAGCGGCGATCGCATGGCCCGATTCTACGGACCGTCGGTGCGGCGGCGCGAGTCCGATCGCCGCGCAATTGCCTCAATTGAGCTTCGAATCTGGACGAACCGACGCGGTCACGACGCGGTCACGACGCGCGCGGGGCGATGCGCCGCGCGGTCGCGCGACGACGGGTGGGGAGGGGGGCCGCCGGGCGGGACGGCGCCGGCACGCGCTCAGTTCGTGCCGGAGGACTCCGACTCGGGCTTCTCGTCGTCGTCCTTGTCGTCGTCGCCGAGCCCGACGGGCCCGGCCGAGGGACCCTTGGCCTCGACGCCGCCGGGGCCAAGCTCGATGCTGCCGGCCTTGAACGGGCCGATGCCGACCTTGGCCTCGGGGCCGCCGGGGCCGATCTCGACGCAGGTGGCGAGCAGGAGCGCGGCGGCGGCGAGGGCGGGCGCTCCGGCGCGGCGGGGAAGGGATCGTGTCATGGCACCGACCCCCGGCTCGGGGTTGGCGGGGCGGCGGCGCCGGGCAATTCCGGCCGTCGTGCCCATGCCTGATTTTAGGGGTATTCTAGCGCCAAATGCTAACCGCCCGTTAACGGGGCGGGGCGACTTGGGAGACGGCGATGGACCTGGACGACATCCTGGTACGGCTCAACCTTCTGGCCGAGCAGCTCGACCACAAGCCCGACGACCTCCACGAGGTCCACATGAAGGTGATCGAGATGCTGAACGAGCTGCGCGCCACCGGGGTGACGCCGCCCGACGACCTCGTCGCGTTCGAGCGCGAGCTCGCCCGCCGCGTGGAAGGGGCGGAGTAGGGCGCCCGGCGCCATCGCCCGCGGGCGCCGCGTCGTCGTGGGCATGGAAGGGAAATGGTGGGCGCTGCTGGGATTGAACCAGCGACCCCTGCCGTGTGAAGACAGTGCTCTCCCGCTGAGCTAAGCGCCCGTGCCGCGAACGGAACGGGCCCATATAGGGGCGCCGGTTCGGCCCTGTCAAGGCGCCCCGGCAGTCCGCCCGCCGCCGCCCGCGGGCGCCGAATCCGGCGCTTCGCGCCTTGGTTTGGCCCCAAAGCTCGGCTAAAAGGGAAGGCCATGACCGCGTCTTCGTTCCTGCGCCGGGCCCTCCCGCCCCTCGCCATGGCGGCTCTTCTGGCCGCCGGCCCGCCGTTGCGCGCCCAGATGCCGGAAATGCCCGATCCCGCGGCCGGGGCGGGCAGCGTGCTCGAGCTCGGCTACGACGTCTATCTCGGCGGCCTCAACGTGTTCGCCTTCGACGTCGCCTTCCTGCGCGACGGCGAGGCCTACGTGATCCGCGGCGGCGGCGAATCCCGCGGCCTCATCCGCGTGTTCTGGCGCTGGGCCGCCGATCTCGCCGCCCGCGGCACGGTCGGGGAGGCGCAGGTGGACGCGCAGATCTACGACCTCGCCACCGTGCGCCGGGGCGAGCCCAAGTCGCTGCAGCTCTCCTTCGACGGGCCCGGCGCCTATTCCATCGCCCGCGATCCCCCCGACAACGACTACCGGCGTTCCAAGCGCGAGCCGCCGGCATCGCTCCCCGCCGACACCGTCGACCCCCTGAGCGTGGCGCTGGTGGTGAGCGAGGCCGTGGGACGGGGCAGGGGATGCGCGCTCAGCGTCCCGGTGTTCGACGGCGACCGCCGCTACGACCTCGTCTTCACCGAGCTCGGCCGCGAGAGCCTCGAGCCCATGTCCTATACGGTGTTCGCGGGCGAGGCGCTCAGCTGCCGCTTCGAGATGAAGCGCCTCTCCGGCTTCCGCAAGCCGCGCAAATACGTCCGCTACTGGGACGAGGACGGCCTCGAGCCGCCGCGGGTGTGGGTGGCGCGGCTGGCGCCGGGCCTGCCGCCGGTGCCGGTCCGCCTCGCGGGCGACCTCAACATGGGCGGCTTGCGCATCTACCTGGTGCGCGCCGAGCATGACGGGCGGCCGATCTATCCGCGCCCGTTGCGCCCGCCGCTGCAGCAGGCCCGCAACAATTAGTCCCCGACAGCGGCGCCGCGGACGCTATACTGGATCCTCATGACGATTCCCTCCGATCCCTCCGGGAGCCCGCGGGCGGGCGCCGGGCCCGTCGACGAGCGCCGGGCGCTCCGCCTGTTCCTCCGCCGCTGGCTGGCCAATCCGCTGCGCGTCGGCGCGGTGGCGCCCAGCGCCCCCGCGCTCGCCCGCCGCATGGCGCGCGAGGCCCGCATCCGCCCCGGCGAGGCGGTGGTCGAGCTCGGCGCCGGCACCGGCGCCGTGACCCGGGCGCTGATCGCCGCCGGCGTGCCCGAGGACCGGCTCATCCTGGTCGAGCGCGACCGCCACATGTGCGCCTTCCTCAAGGAGAAATTCCCCGGCGCCACCGTGGTCCGGGGCGACGCCGCCCGCCTCGACCGCCTGGTGCCCGAGCGCTGGCGGGGGCGGGTCTCGACGGTGGTCTCGGGCCTGCCCCTGGTCAACCTGCCCAGGCGCGAATGCGACGCCATCGTCCACGCCGCCTTCGCCGTGCTGGCGCCGGACGGCCGCTTCGTGCAGTACACCTACAGCCCGTTCTCGCCGCTCCGGCGCGGGCGCCTCGGCCTCGAGGGCCGCAAGGTGGGCTTCGCCGGCGTCAACCTGCCGCCGGCCACGGTATGGCGCTACACCCGCCCGGCGAGCGCCACGAGCGCCTCGGGGATATCGGCGAACCGCGCGATGACCGCGTCGGCGCCCAGCGCCGAGACCGGCCCCGGCGCGTAGCCGTAGGCGACGGCGATGAAGGGAATCCCGGCCGCGCGGGCGGCGCGGGCGTCGTTCTCCCCGTCCCCCACCATGACCGCGCCCTTGGGCCCGTGGCCGAGGCGCGCGAGCAGCCCGGCGACGTGGCCGGGATCGGGCTTGCGCACGGCGAAGGAGTCGCCGCCGGCGACGGCGCCGACCAGGTCGCCGAGGCCGAGCGCGGCGATCAGGCGCCGGGCGTCGTCGGTGGGCTTGTTGGTGCAGACGCCCAGCGCCAGCCCGTCGCCCTTGAGGCGCGCCAGCGTCTCGCGGACCCCGGGATAGAGCGCCGAGGGCGGCTCGGCCGCATAGTGGCGGCGGAGGTCCGAGAGCGCCCGGGCAAACCCATCCGCCGGAGGAACCCCGCCGGTGGCGGCCAGCGACCGGCGGCAGAGCGCTTCGATGCCGTCGCCGATCATGGCCCGCACCTCGGCCTCGGCCAGCGCCCGGCGCCCCAGCGCCGCCAGCGCGCCGTTGGCGGCGCGGGCGAGCTCCGGGGCGCTGTCGATCAGGGTCCCGTCGAGGTCGAGCACCATGGCGGTGAAGGCCCGGGCCATTGTAAACTCCGGCGACGATTGTTGACTTGGTGGCGATTCGCCCCTGTGGCATGGTGTCGCCCGTTCATTTAGAGGGTCACGCCCTTGAAGTCGAAGAGGAATCCCGCGGGGCGGCGGGCCGGGGACGCGGCGTGAGGGGGCCGCCCGCCGTCATCGTGCTGGCCGCCGGGGGCGGGAGCCGCATGCGCTCGGACCTGCCCAAGGCGCTGCACCCGGTCTGCGGCAGGCCCATGCTCGGCCACGTGCTGGCGGCGGCGGCGGCGCTCTCGCCCGCCCGGGTGGTGGTGGTGACGACGCCCGCGGACGACGCCGTGCGCCGGGCCTCGGCCCCCGCCGGCACCTGCATCCAGGAGCGCCCCCGCGGCACCGGGGACGCCACGCGCGCCGGGCTCGCCGCCCTCGGCGAGGCGCCGGGGCCGGTATTGGTCGCTTGCGGCGACATGCCGTGTATCACCGCCGATGTCCTCGCGCGGCTCCTCGACGCGCTCCCCGGGGACGGCGACGGGCTCGCGGTGATGGGATTCCGCGAGGAGTCCGAGAACGCCTACGGCCGCATCGTGCTCGATGCCGAGGGCGCGCCCGAGCGCATCGTCGAGGCCCGCGAGGCGGACGCCGAGGAGCGCGCCATCACGCTCTGCAACTCGGGCCTGATGGCGGCGTCGAGCGCGCGGCTTCTGGCCGCCCTGATCGCTCGGATTTCCGCCGACAATGCCAAGGGCGAGGTCTACCTCACCGACGCGGTGGCGTTGGCCCGCGCCGACGGCATCCCCTGCGCGGTCACCGGCGGCCCCGCCGAGGCCCTGATCGGGGTCAATTCCCGCGCCGAGCTCGCCCGCGCCGAGGGACTCATGCAGGCCCGCCTGCGCGCCGCCGCCATGGCCGCCGGCGCCACGCTGATCGATCCCGCCACCGTCTATCTGAGCTTCGATACCGCGCTCGGCCGCGACGTCGTGATCGGCCCCCATGTCTGGTTCGGCCCCGGGGTCGCCGTCGCCGAGGGGGCCGAGATCCGCCCCTACTGCCATATCGAGGGGGCGACGATCGGCCCGCGCGCCGTCATCGGCCCGTTCGCGCGCCTGCGCCCGGGCGCGACGATCGGCGAGGACGCCCATATCGGCAACTTCGTCGAGATCAAGGCGGCGCGCGTGGAGCGCGGCGCCAAGATCAACCACCTCGCCTATGTGGGCGATGCCCGGGTCGGCGCCGACGCCAATATCGGCGCCGGCGCCATCACCTGCAACTACGACGGCTTCGACAAGCACGAGACCGCCATCGGCGCCGGCGCCTTCATCGGCTCCAACGTGGCCCTGGTCGCGCCGGTGGTGGTGGGCGACGGCGCCGTGATCGGGGCCGGCTCGGTGATCACCGGGGACGTTCCGGCCGACGCCCTCGCGGTCGCCCGCGGCGCGCAGAAGACTCTTCCCGGCGGCGGCGCCCGCTACCGCGCCCGCAAGCAGGCCGCCGGCTCCGGCAAGGTCTCGGGCGGAAAGGACTAGGGCGTCATTGCCATGACCGACGATGCTATCCTCGGTTTGTCATGCCCGGGCTTGACGCACTGCTCTCCGGTTAAGACTCGTTCACTCATATCGTCATGCCCCGCTTTAGGCGGGGCATCCAGCTCACGCCAGACTGCCGTAAAGATCTCGCCAGTCCGGGTTGGCCGCGCAGCGCGTCCCGTTGGGCATGTTGGTGACGATGTAGACCCAGCCCCCGCCATCGAGGCACGGCGACACCGCTGGATGCCCCGGACGTTAAGCTTGTCCTCGGGCCGGCCTTCGGCCGGGCCCGTGGGCCGGGGCATGACGGTCCTGTGTTGGATGCGATGAACCGGAAATCGTGCTAGCCCGGGCCATGTGCGGCATCATCGGCATCATCGGGCAGGCGCCGGCGGCGCCGATCCTGGTCGAGGGGCTGAGGCGTCTCGCCTATCGCGGCTACGATTCGGCCGGCATCGCCACCCTGGTGAACGGCCGCATCGAGCGCCGCCGCGCCGAGGGCAAGATCGCCAACCTCGAATCCGTGCTCGCCGCCGCGCCGCTCGCCGGCACCACCGGCATCGGCCACACCCGCTGGGCCACCCACGGCATCCCCAGCGAGGCCAACGCCCACCCCCATTCCAACGGCCGCGTCGCCGTGGTGCATAACGGCATCGTCGAGAACTTCCGCGAGCTGCGCGCCTCCCTCGAGGCCGCCGGCTACGCCTTCGAGAGCGACACCGACACCGAGGTCGTCGTCCACCTGGTGACGCGCCACCTGGATGCGGGCCGCCCGCCCGAGGAGGCGGCGCGGGCCGCCATCGCCGAGCTCCGGGGCGCCTTCGCGCTGGCCATGGTGTTCGCCGGCACCCCCGACCTGGTGGTGGGCGCGCGCCTGGGCAGCCCGCTCGCCATCGGCTACGGCGCGGGCGAGATGTTCCTGGGCTCCGACGCCATCGCCCTGGCGCCCCTGACCGACCGCATCTGCTACCTGGAGGACGGCGACTTCGCCGCGGTGACGCCCGCCGGCGCCGCCATCCGCGACCAGGCCGGCCGGCCCGCCAACCGCCCGGTGCGCGCGACCCGGGCCTTGGGCGATGCCGTCGGCAAGGGCAACTTCGCCCATTACATGCTGAAGGAGATCTTCGAGCAGCCGACGGTGATCGGCGACACGCTGCTGAGCTTCCTCAATCCCGCCGCGCGCACCGTCGCGCTGCCGGAGCTGCCGGTCGACTTCGCGGCGCTCCCCGCGCTCCGGCTGCTCGCCTGCGGCACCAGCTTCCACGCGGCGCTGATCGCGCGCTACTGGTTCGAGCGCCTGGCCCGGCTGCCGGCCGAGGCCGAGATCGGCTCCGAGTTCCGCTACCGCGCGCCGCTGCTGCCCGCCGGCGGCGCCGTGCTCGCCATCTCCCAGTCGGGCGAGACGGCGGACACGCTGGCGGCGCTCAGACTCGCGCGCGGGCTCGGCCACCCGGCCATGGCGCTGGTCAACGTCGCCGAGAGCACCATGGCGCGCGAGGCCGACGGCGTGCTCATGACCCATGCCGGGCCCGAGGTCGGCGTCGCCTCCACCAAGGCCTTCACGACGCAGCTCACGGTGCTGGCCTGCCTCGCCATCGCCGCGGCGCGGGCCCGCGGGAGCATCGACGCCGCCCGCGAGGCGGCGCTGTCCGCCGCCCTCGCCGAGGTGCCGGCGCGCGCCGCCGAGGTGCTCTACCACGACCAGCGCCTGCGCGAGCTCGCGGGCGAGGTGGCCCGCGCCCGCCACGTCCTCTATCTCGGGCGCGGCACCGGCTTCCCGGTGGCGCTGGAGGGCGCGCTCAAGCTCAAGGAGGTCACCTACGTCCCGGCCGAGGGCTTCGCCGCCGGCGAGATGAAGCACGGGCCCATCGCGCTGATCGACCGCGACGTGCCCATCATCGTGATCGCGCCGTCCGACGAGCTGTTCGACAAGACCGCCTCCAACATGGAGGAGGTGATCGCCCGCGGCGGGCGCGTCATCTTCCTGTCCGACGCCGCCGGCATCGCGCGGCTGGGGCGGCTCGCCGCCGCCACCGTGGAGCTCCCCACCGTGGACCCGTTCGTGGCGCCGATCCTCTACACCATCCCGGTGCAGCTCCTCGCCTACCACGCCGCGGTGCTGCGCGGCACCGACGTCGACCAGCCCCGCAACCTCGCCAAGTCGGTGACGGTGGAGTAGGGTGCCCCCGGGCCGGGGTGCGCCTGGCGAAGCGAGAAGGGGAGAAGGAGGGGAACCGATGGGCTTCATCGAGGCGGTCGAGGCCTGCTTCCGCCGCTATTTCCAGTTCTCGGGCCGCTCGCGCCGGGCCGAGTACTGGTACTGGACGCTGTTCATCCTGCTTTGCTCCCTCGCCTTCGCGGCGCTGGACTACAGCCTCTTTGCGACCTACCAGTGGGGTCCCGTCTATTCCCTGTTCACGCTGGCGACCATCGTGCCCGGCGTCGCGGTGGCGGTCAGGCGCCTGCATGATATCGGCCGCTCGGGCTGGTGGCTGCTGCTGATGTTCGCCCCCCTCCTCGGCGCCATCGCGACCGGCGTCGCCGCCGTTTCCCTCAGGGCCCCCGAGATGTGGCCGCTGATGACGGCCCTGGGGGTGGCGCAGCTCGTCGGCATCGTCATCCTCGTCGTCTGGGCCCTGCGCCGGGGCGAGCCGGCCCCCAACCGCTTCGGCCCCGATCCCCTGACGGCCTGAGGGCCCGGGCGCCGACCTCCGACGCCCTCCGATTCCGGCGTCGCCGGCGGTCCCGGAGCCCTTCCGGGATCGGACCCGCGCATCCGGACGGGCACGGCGCCGGTGGCGCCACGGAATGGCCCCATTCACGCCCCCATTGCCGCCCCATTGCGCCGCCATTCTCGGGCGCGGGAGGCGCGGGCCGGTCCCGCGCGAGGCCGAGGGAGCAGCGACGAAAGGGCCTCGCCATGCACACTCCCCCCGGATCCCACGCCCGTCGGACACTCCTCTCCCTCATTCTTCTCCTTCCCTTCGCGGTGCCTGCGACCGCCCTTGAGCTGCCCGAGGACCGCTGGGTCGCGCAGGAGTGGGACGGATTCGGCATCGTCGCCTCCGTCAACGGCCTTGTCACCCACGGCGACCGCTTCTTCGTCGGGCCCCTGCCGAAGGACTGCGACCGCGGCTATCTTTTCTTCCTGGTCTATACCGAGGCGAACCATCCGGAGATCGAGGCGCTCGAGGGCAAGACCATCCCCATCCTCATCGACAACGAGAGGCTCAACGTGCGGGCGGGTTATGCGATCAAGTCCCTCCTCGAGCATGCGTTCTTCATGGAGATGGGCGTCTTCCCGCTCGATCGGCTGGTCCGCTTTCTTGCGGGCAAGGAGCGGCTGACCATCCGGCTGGTGGATGGGGACGGGTTCCGCGCGGAGGACTATTTCCATCAGCGGCGCAATGCCTGGAGCCTCGATGGGTTTCGAGAGGCGCTCGCGGAGGCGCGGGCGATGTGCCGGGCCAAGCACGGCCCAGGGCGCGAGGAGCGCGAGCGGTCCCCCGAGGCCCCGCCGCCCATCGGCGGGCGCGGCGACGGCGCCGTTCGCGTCCTCCCCGCGGCGGCGCGGTAGGGCGCGTGCGGGCCCCCCGCCCCCCCATCAATCCGGTTAACAGCCCCCCGGGCGGGGCGCTATGATGGCGCCAAATCCGCCCGGGGCGCGGCCCCGGACTTCCGACGCAAGGGGAGAGCCATGAAGCTCAAGGACAGGAAACTGTTCCGCCAGAAGTGCTACGTCGACGGCGAATGGGTCGGCGCCGATGACGGCGCCGCCTTCGAGGTCACCAACCCGGCGGACGGTTCGGTGCTCGGCACCGTGCCGAGCCTGGGCCGGGCCGAGACCCGCCGCGCCATCGAGGCCGCCAACAAGGCCTTCCCGGCCTGGCGCGCCAAGACCGCCAAGGAGCGCGCGGGCGTGCTGCGGCGCCTCCACGACCTCATGATCGCCAACGCCGACGACCTTGCCATGCTCATGACGCTGGAGCAGGGCAAGCCGCTGACGGAGGCCAAGGGCGAGGTGGTCTATTCCGCCGCCTTCATCGAGTGGTTCGGCGAGGAAGGGAAGCGCATCTACGGCGACACCATCCCCCAGAACGTCCCCGGCCGGCGCATCGTGGTGGTCAAGGAGCCGATCGGCGTCGTCGCCTCGATCACGCCGTGGAACTTCCCCTCGGCCATGATCACCCGCAAGGCCGGGCCTGCCTTGGCCGCCGGCTGCACCGTGGTGTGCCGGCCCGCCTCCCAGACCCCCTATTCGGCTCTGGCGCTGGCCGAGCTCGCCGAGCGCGCGGGGATTCCCGCCGGCGTCTTCAACGTCATCACCGGGCCCTCGCGCGAGCAGGGCGCCGAGCTCACCTCCAATCCCATCGTGCGCAAGCTCTCGTTCACGGGCTCGACCGAAGTGGGCAAGCTGCTGATGGAGCAGTGCGCCGGCACGGTGAAGAAGATCTCGCTGGAGC
>DASWKZ010000018.1:0-5291 GCA_036396355.1 Alphaproteobacteria bacterium | reverse complement strand
GAGCCGGCGTTGAAGCCGAACCAGCCGACCCACAGCAGCGAGGCCCCGATCACCGAGAAGGTGAGGTTGTGCGGCGCCATGTTCTCGGTGCCGTAGCCGGTGCGCTTGCCCAGCATCAGGGCGCCCACCAGGCCGGCGATGCCGGCGTTGATGTGGACCACGGTGCCGCCGGCGAAGTCGAGCACGCCGGCGCCGCCGAGGAACCCGCCGCCCCAGACCCAGTGCGTGATGGGCGAATAGACGACGACCGACCACAGCCCGATGAACCACATGAGGGCCGAGAACTTCATGCGGTCGGCGAGCGAGCCCGCGATCAGCGCCGGGGTGATGATGGCGAAGGTCAACTGGAAGATGGCGAACACCGATTCGGGGATGGTGCCCGACAGGGTCTCGACGCCGATGCCGGCGAAGAACATCTTCGACAGGCCGCCGAGATAGGGCCCGCCCTCGGCGAAGGCCAGCGAATAGCCGATCACCATCCATACGATGGTGACCAGACAGCAGATGGCGAAGCTCTGCATGACGGTGGCCAGCACGTTCTTCTTGCGCACCATGCCGCCATAGAGGAGCGCGACGCCGGGGATGGTCATCAGCAGCACCAGTGCCGTCGAGGTCAGCATCCAGGCGGTATCGCCGCTATCCAGCTTGGGCGCCGCCTCCTGGGCCAGCGCCTCGGTGGCGGTCAGCAGCCCCGCGGCGGCGGCGGCGAGGCCGCCCCATAGACGTTTCGAGATGGACATTGTGTTCTCCTTCATTTCCCGGCCGTCACAGTGCGTCGGCATCGGTTTCGCCGGTCCGGATGCGGACCGCCTTGAGGATTTCGGTCATGAAGATCTTGCCGTCGCCGATCTTTCCGGTCGCCGCCGACTTCTGGACCGCTTCCACGACCCGCTCGGCGACGTCGTCGGCGACGGCGATCTCGACCTTGACCTTGGGCAGGAAATCGATGGCGTACTCGGCGCCGCGGTAGATCTCCGTATGGCCCTTCTGGCGGCCGAAGCCCTTGACCTCGCTCACGGTCATGCCCTGCACGCCGACCTCGGTGAGGGCGTCGCGGACCGGATCGAGCATGAAGGGCTTGATGATGGCCACGATCATTTTCATCGTATGCACCCCTTTCCTGGTTGCCTTGCCCCGGGGGGACGGGACTCGCCATTTCAAGGCCCGTGCCGGTTTGCCCCGGTCCCGGGAAAGGGCATTTGATTCAATGGGATGTCGGGCGCCGGGCGGTCCGGGCCCGGCGCCGGCGGCGCCAATGATGCCTAAATAGACGCCATAACTGACCATATGCCTATAAATTGATCCATCTCGCCGCCCTTTACCGGCCGGGCGCCGTCGGGGAAACTGGCGCCATGGCAGATTCCCATGCGAGCCGGGGGGCCGGCGCCGCCGTTTCCGGCGCCGACGCCGTCGTCATCGGCGGCGGCCCGGTCGGGCTGGTCTTCGCCCGCGCCTTGGCCTCGGCCGGGATGTCGGTGGCGGTGGTCGATCGCGAGGCGCCCGGGGCCGGCCCCGAGGCCGGTTCCGACGGGCGGGTCTCGGCCGTCGCGCCGGGCTCCCGCCGGGTGCTGGAGGCGCTCGGCCTGTGGCGCGCCATGGCTGCGGCGGCCCAGCCGGTCCGCGATATCCGCGTCACCGACGGCGCCGCCCCGGCCTTCCTGCACCTCGGTCATGGCGAGACCGGCCCCGAGCCCCTGGGCCACGTCGTCGAGAACCGCGTCATCCGGTCCGTTCTCGCCGGGGCGGTCGCGGCGGACCCGGCGATGACGATGCTGGCCCCGGCCCGGGTGGCGGAGATCGCGCGGGAGCGGAACGGCGCGCGGGTGGCGCTGGCCGACGGCCGGGTGATCCGCGCGCCGCTGGTGGTGGGTGCCGACGGCCGCGCCTCGCCGGTGCGGGCCGCCGCCGGCATCGGCGTCGCCGAATGGGATTACGACCAGGGCGCCATCGTCGCCACCATCGCCCACGCGCGCCGCCATGAGGGCGTGGCCGAGGAGCGGTTCCTGCCGGCGGGCCCGTTCGCGGTCCTGCCCATGACCGACGACGCCGAGGGGCGGCACCGCTCCTCGGTGGTGTGGACCGAGCGGGCGGCTCTGGTCCCCGCCCTGCTGGCGCTCGGCGCGCCCGACTTCGAGGCCGAGCTCGGGCGCCGGCTGGGCGACCATCTGGGCGCGGTGGCGGCGGTGGGGCCGCGGTGGTCCTACCCCCTCGGCCTCACCCTCGCGGACTCCTACGTCGCCGAGCGCCTGGCGCTGATCGGCGACGCCGCCCACGCCATCCACCCCATCGCCGGGCAGGGGCTCAACCTCGGCATCCGCGACGCCGCGGCGCTGGCCGAGGTGGTGGTGGACGCCCGCCGCCTCGGGCTCGACCACGGCACGACGGCGGCGCTCGCGGACTACGAGCGCTGGCGGCGCTTCGACAATGTCTGCCTGGCCGCCGCCACCGACCTGCTCGACCGCTTGTTCTCGACCGGTTTCGCGCCGCTGCGCGCGGCGCGCGCGCTGGGTCTTGCCGCCGTCCAGCGCCTCGGATTCGCCCGGCGCCTCATCCTGCGCGAGGCCATGGGCATCGCCGGCGACCTGCCCCGCCTGGTGCGCGGCGAGCCGCTCTGAACGCTAGGTCGACGGCGGGTTTCAGGGGTCGCGCGCGAGGCCCCGGGCCGCCAGCGCCGCGAGATAGTCGCGCCAGCGCCTGTCCTGGCTCTCGCCCAGCTCGCGGAGATAGGCCCAGGAATAGATGCCGGTGTCGTGGCCGTCGTCGAACACGATCCTGACGGCGTAGTTGCCGACCGGCTCCAGCGCGCCGATCCCCACCTCGCGCTTGCCGGGCACGGTGAGCTTGCCGGTGGGGCCGTGGCCCTGGACCTCGGCCGAGGGGCTCTCGACGCGCAGAAACTCGGCGGGAAAGCTGAACCGGGCGCCGTCGGCGAAGGTCACCTCGAGGCGCCGCTCGGCGCGCTTCAGGCGCAGCTCCTCGACCGCAGGACCGGAGGCACGGGCGTCCGCGGCCACCGCTTGGCCTCAGGCGCCGGGGGCGTCGTCGAGCCGCCGCGCCTCGTCGGCCAGCATGATGGGGATGCCGTCGCGGATCGGATAGGCGAGCCCCGCCTTCTCCGAGACCAGTTCCTGGCGCTCGCGGTCGTAGCGGAGCGGACCCTTGGTCACCGGGCACACCAGGATCTCGAGGAGCTTGGGATCGATCTCGTTGGACGCCGCCGCCATGTCTGCCTCTCCGTGCCGTTCAGTGCCGCGTCGCCTCGCCGCCGGTGCTGTCGGCGGTTCCCGACATTTCCAGCAGCGTCGTCAGGATCTCGGCGCGGCGCGGCAGCCCGTCGGCCTCGAGCAGCGCCTGCTTCTCCGAGGCGTCGAACGGACAGCCCATGGCGAGGGAGATCACCAGGCGGCGGTCGCCCATGTCGCGGATGGCCGACCAGTTGGGATCGATGTTGTGAATCTTGAAGTAGTTCCCGAGCGCGGCCATCAGCCGCTCGCGGTCGATGGGCCCGTAGGGGGTGTCCTCCATGTCCTGGCGGAAGCGGCCGAAGTCCGGCCGCACCCGCCGGTAGCCGCGCCGGAGCGGCAGTTCCTCGGCGATCCGGAAGCGGATGATGCCCCTGAGCGTGATGAGGTACCGCCCGTCCCCGGTCTCGGCGAAGCTGACGATGCGCCCGGCGCAGCCCATGGGATAGACCTCGGGTCCGGTGCGGCCCGGCGCCGCCGCCGTCTCGGCGTCGTCGGCGCCGGTGGGCTGGACCATGCCGATCATGCGGTCGTCGGTCTTGAGCGCGTCCGCCGTCATGGCGAGGTAGCGCGCCTCGAAGATGTTGAGCGGCAGGGTGCCGCGCGGCAGCAGCAGGACGCCGGCCAGGGGGAAGATGGGGAGGACCGCCGGCAGGTCCTCGTAGGGCGGGCTGAAGGGCGCGCGCGCCACGCCATCCTCACGAGAACAGGATCGCGGAGAGGCGCTGGCGGCCGTCGATGGTCAGCGGGTCCTGCGGCCCCCAGGCCTCGAACATCTTGACCAGCTGCTTGCGCGCCGCCTGGTCGTTCCACTCGCGGTTGCGGCGGATGATGGTGAGCAGCTCGTCCACCGCGGCCTCCCGGCGGCCGGCGGCGAAATGGGCCATGGCGAGGTCGAAGCGCGCCTGCAGGTCGCCGGGATCGGCCGCCACCCTGGCCTCGAGCTCGGCGATGTCGCCCGCCTCGGCGCCCTCGGCCTTGAGCGCCAGCGCCGCGCGCGCGGCGGCGACCTCCGGATGCTCGGCCCGGTCCTCGGGAATCTGCGCCAGAAGCGACTGCGCGGCCTCGGTCTCGCCGGCGGCGACGTAGCACCGCGCCAGCCCGGCGATGGCCTCGACGTTCTTGTCGTCGCCCTCCAGCACCTTGGAATAGAGCGCCAGCGCCGTGCCCTCGTCGCCCTTGGCCAGCGCCGCCTTGGCCTCGGCCAGGTCCCTGGCGGTGTCGGCGCCGCCCGCCCCGGGCTCGCCCCCGGCCAGCTGGATCAGCTGATCGATGAAGGCCTTGACCTGGCTCTCGGGGATGGCGCCGGCGAAGCCGTCCACCGGCCGCCCCTGGAAGAAGGCGTAGACCATGGGGATCGACTGGATGCGGAGCTGGGCGGCCAGCTGCTGGTTCTGGTCGATGTCGACCTTGGCCAGGCGCACCTTGCCGCCGGCTTCGTTCACCAGCCGCTCGAGCATGGGGCCCAGCTGCTTGCACGGACCGCACCACGGCGCCCAGAAGTCGACGATCACCGGCACGTCGTGGCTGGCGTCGATGACCTCGGCCATGAAGGTGGCGGTAGTGACCTCCTGGACCGCGGCGGCGTCGCCGCCGGCGGTCGCGGGGGCCTCGCCGCCGCCCGTCCCGTCCAGAATGCTGCTCATCCGTGTCCTCTTGCGGCCCTGCCGTGTTGCCCTCGGTTCAGGCTAATAAATGGCGCCCGCACGCGCGATGTCAACGCGCGGCGCCCGGCGGTAACGCGCCCGCGGGCCGAGGATAGCGCGCCCCGGCGGACCGTGAAAGGGCGGGTCTGGATGGGGACTTGCAAAGCCCGGGCCTTCCAGTATCATCGCGGGCCTTTCCGGGGCGGACGCGGGCGCGCCCGCCCCCCGCGCGCGGGCGTAGCTCAGGGGTAGAGCACAACCTTGCCAAGGTTGGGGTCGAGGGTTCGAATCCCTTCGCCCGCTCCAGCTTCCTTGCTTCGGTCGGGGATGGTGGGGGTCCCGACGGGCCGCGCGCCGCCTATCCCGGCAGCATCGCGGAGAGGCCCGAGAACGCCTCGCCGAG
>DASWKZ010000017.1:0-3383 GCA_036396355.1 Alphaproteobacteria bacterium | reverse complement strand
GAGAACGACTACTGCTTCCGCGCCCGCGCGGCCGGGTTCGAGCCGGCGATCGCCACCAACACCTTCGTCTTCCACCGCAAGTCGGCGAGCATCGGGGAGGACGAGCGCCGCCTGTGGATGGCCCGCGCCGGGGAACGCCTGCGGGAGCTCCACGGCGTCGAGGCGGTGGAGCTCGCCTGCCGGCAGATGGCCGAGCATCCGCTGCTCGCGCGCATGCGCGGCCTCGCCGCCGCCTTCTACCGGGAGCACGGCACCGCCATCCGGCGCGCATAGGGAAGACACGGCCGGTCCGCCCCCGCGCGGGTTTCTTTGCGCGGGTTGCTACGCCCGGCTTGCCGTCGATGTCGCCGCCGTCAGCTCGGCGACGACCCGGGCCAGGCTCTCGCGCCAGGGCACGGGCCGCAGGCCGAAATCCGCCTCGATCTTCGTGCAGTCGAGGACCGAATTGCACGGCCTGGGCGCCGTGTCCGGCCGGTCCCGCGTGGCGATGGGCACGAGCCGGGGCGCGCGGGGGAGCGCCGGCGCGGCGAGGCGGAAGATCTCCCCGGCGAATTCGAACCAGGTGGCGGTCCCGGCGCCGGCGTAGTGATACGTGCCCCATGGGCCGTCGCCGGCGAGGACGGCCCCGGCGATCCTCAGCACCGCGGCCGCCACGTCGCCGGCGGCGGTGGGCGCGCCCCGCTGGTCGGCCACCACGGCGATCTCCTCGCGCCCGGCGGCGAGCCGAAGCATGGTCTTGACGAAGTTGCGGCCGTGGGCGGAATAGACCCAGGCGGTGCGCAGGATCACGTGGGCCGCGGTCGCCTCCCGGACGCGGGCCTCGCCCGCCGCCTTGCTGGCGCCGTAGACGCCGAGGGGGCGCACCGGGTCGTCCTCGACATAGGCGCCCTCCTTCTCGCCGTCGAAGACGTAGTCGGTGGAGAGGTGGATCAACGGGATGCCGCGCGCCGCGGCGGCCTCGGCGAGGAGGCCCGGGCCGTCCGCGTTGACCGCATGGGCCAGGGCGGCGTTGTCCTCGGCGGCGTCCACCGCGGTGTAGGCGGCGGCGTTGACGATGAGGCCGGGCCCCACATCCCGGATCGCGCGCGCGACGGCATCCGGGCGGGTGATGTCGAGCTCCGCCCGCGTCATCACCCGCGGGACGAGGCCGTCCCGCCTCGGCGCGAGGGCCAGTTCGGTCGCGATCTGCCCGCCGCCGCCGGTCACCAGGATTCGCCGCTCACGCGCTCGCTTGTCCGTGTTCATGGCGGTCCCGTATGGCGAAGCTGGGCGCGCCGCGGCGGCGCCGCGGGGCGGGCTCAGAAGAACCGGGGAACGTCCTTCCACCTCGGAAGCGCGCGGTCCCGCGGCGACAGGATCGCCTCGGCCTCCGCGACCGGCCATGCGATGCCGAGGTCGGGATCGTTCCACAGGATGCCCCGCTCGTGTTCCGCGGAGTAGTGCCGGTTCACCTTGTACATGACAATGGTCTCGGGCACGAGGGTGCAGAATCCGTGCGCGAATCCCTCGGGGATGAACACCTGGTTGCCCTCCGCCGCCGACAGCCGCGTGGCGACGTGGCGTCCGAATGTCGCGGACTCGGGACGAAGGTCCAGGGCCACGTCGAGGACGGCTCCGGACACGACCCAGACCAGCTTGGCCTGGGCCATGGGCGGCGCCTGGAAGTGGAACCCGCGAACGGTTCCGGCCGCGTCCGACCGGGACAGGTTGTCCTGGACGAAGCGGATCTCCGGTCCGGCTTCGGCGGCGAAGCGCAGGGAATTGAAGATCTCGGAGAAATACCCGCGCCCGTCGCGGTGGCGCGCGGCCCTCAGGTGCAGGACATCCTCGATCCTTGCCGGTGTCGCGTCCATCTGGCTGCTTCCCGCAGGTCCCGTCGGCGGCTCGGCCGGCCCGCCGCGGGAGCCGCGCCGACCGGGCGCGGGGGATGCGACGGTGCCCGGCGACCTGGAATCGGCCCCTCGTTCAACCATTTGACCACATACCACATATTGCCTAAGACGGCGTGTCAATGGTCGTGATAGAAACACGTGAACAGGCAGGTCGCCAGCATATTATCGGGCGCGAGCCCCGGAGAATCCTGGCCCGTGGCATGACCGATCTCAGGGTCCTCGCCCTCACCCGCTATCCCCGCCGCGGCGCCAGCAGCCGGGTGCGGTTCCTGCAGTTCCTGCCCCATCTCGCGGCGCGCGGCATCTCGGTGGATGTCTCGCCGCTGGTGGGCGAGCGCTACCTGCGCGACCTCTATAGCGGCCGGGGACGGAGCATGGCCGAGGTCCTGCGGGCCTACGGCCGGCGCCTGGCGCGGCTTCGCTCCCTCGGGCAATACGACCTCGTCTGGCTGGAGAAGGAACTGTTCCCGTGGATTCCGGCATGGGTGGAGCGGAGCCTCCTCTCGGGACGCCGTCCGTTCATCGTCGATTTCGATGACGCGATCTTCCATCGCTACGATCAGCAGCCCTCGGCGGTGCTGCGGACGCTCTACGCCGGCAAGATCGGCGAGGTCATGCGCCGCGCCGCGGCGGTGACGGTGGGCAACGGGTATCTCGCCGATTACGCGCGCCGCGCGGGGGCCCGGCGGGTCGAGCTGATCCCGTCCTGCGTCGAGGTGGAAAGGTACGAGGCGGCGCCGTCGGCGCCGGCGGAAGGCGACGACCGTTTCCGCATCGGCTGGATCGGCACGCCGAGCTCGCTCCGCTATCTGCGGACCGTCCGGGATCCGCTCGCCCGGTTCTGCGGAGACCACCATGCGAAACTCGTCCTGATCGGGACGCTCGACATGGCCCTCGACGGCGTTCCCACCGAGACCAGGGAGTGGTCCGAAGACACCGAGGTCCGGGACCTCGCCGGCATCGACGTCGGGATCATGCCGCTCGCGCCCGGGCCCTGGGCCTTGGGCAAGTGCGGCTACAAGCTCATCCAGTACATGGCGAGCGCGAAGCCGGTGATCGCCTCGCCCGTCGGCGCCAGCCGCGACATCGTGACCCACGGCGTGAACGGGTTCCTCGCGGCCTCGCCCGAGGAATGGTTCGCTTGCCTGCAGACCCTTCACGCCGATCGCGGCCGGGCCGCCGCCATGGGTCGCGCCGGACTGGCGCTCGTCAAGAGGGAATACTCCGTTTCCGCGAGGGCGGCGGAGCTCGGCGACCTGTTCGCTGCGCTCACCGGAGCCTAGGTCGTGGACTCATGACTGTAGGGCCGTCATTCCGGCCGTTAGGCGAGCCCGGAAATCCTCTGGATTTCCGGACCGCGAGCCTTACGAGCCGGAATCCATACGCCCGAGGAGCCCCGTGATCGCTGGATTCCGGCTCGCGGACCCCCCGGTCAAGCCGGGGGGTCGCGTCCGGAATGACGAATGAATGAGTACAGAACCTAGGCGCCGC
>DASWKZ010000016.1:0-3046 GCA_036396355.1 Alphaproteobacteria bacterium | reverse complement strand
CCAACCTGGAATACAACGCGGTGGAGCGAATCTTCGTCGCCATCAAGGCCGAGATGGATCGCCGGGCGGCGATCCTGGCCAAGGCCGGCGCCTCCGATCTGGTGGAGTATCGCAAGAAGGTCATCCCGACGCTGAAACCGGACTCGCCGTTCCCCGACACATTCCCTCACCTGTTTGTGGTCGTCGATGAGTTCGCCGAGATGATCCAGGCGAACCCGGATTACAAACTGCAGTTCGAGCAGATCACCCGACTGGGGCGGGCGTTCGGGGTGACGCTCATCCTGGCGACGCAGCGGCCGTCGGGTGCGGTCACCGATCAGATGAAGGCCAACATGAAGTTCCGCATCTGCCTGCGGATGGAAACACCGGATGACAGCAAGGAACTGTTGAACAAGACGGACGCGGCGCGGCTGCCGCAGATCGCCGGGCGCGGCTATCTCCAGGCCGGCTCGGAGACGCTCACCGAGGTGCAGGTGGCGTGGTCGGGGGCGCCGTACACCGACGATCAGCCCGATCCCCAGTACCCCACCGAGATCGTCCTGGAAGCGCTGGGGACAAGCGAGAAACCGCGCTCGACGCTCACCTGGCTGGTCGGAGCGCTGGGGGCCGAGGCCAAACGGTTGAATATCCCCAAGCAGCGCAAGCCGTGGCCGGACCCGCTGCCCGCCGAGCTGCCGCTGAACCGGCCGGTGGACGCCAGCTACCTGCCGGATGTCCCCGAAGATAAGACGGTTCTCGCGCCGGCGATCGCGGCGTGGGTGGACGCCGCCTCCAAGAAGCCGGAGCAGGCGGCCTCCCTGTGGAAACCGTTTGACTGGAAGTCGCCTTTGCCGCTCAAGGCCGTCATCGGCGTCATGGATGATCCCTATCATTCGATCCAGCGCCTATTTACCATCGATGTCGCCGCTGACCCCATCGCCGTGTTCGGCGCCAGCGGGCGCGGAAAATCCACGCTCATCAAGTCGCTGGTGCTGGCCCTGGGGGCGCGGCACAGCCCGCGCGATTTCCACTTCTACGCCATCGACTTCGGCCGAGGCGGCCTGCGGTCCCTGCGGAACCTGCCGCACTGCGGCGCGGTCATCGACACGGTCACGCCGGATCGCATCGAGGCTCTCTTCCGCATGGTCCGCGGGATGATGAACGAGCGCCAGGAACGGCTGGCCAACTACCCCTCGCGCGAGGACTACAACGCCCAGAAGCTGGACAACCCCGACACGCTCCTGCCCTCGGCCCTGGTCGCCATCGACAACTTCAACGAGTTCAAGGAGAACTTCGAGTACCTGCTCCCCGACCTGATCAGCCTGGTGCGCGATGGACGGCAATTCGGAATCCATTTCGTGATCACGGCCACGGCCCCCGGCGAACTGCCCGCCAAGCTGTACAACGTGCTCGGCCAGCGCATCACGTTCACGCTGCCGGACCCCACGATGTACGCCGACATCGTCGGGCGCACTTCCATCAGCCTGCCCAACCTGCCGGGACGCGGCCTGGCCGTACTGGATGGCCAGCCGCTGGAGTTCCATCTCGGCGTACCCGTCATCGAAGGGGAAAAGGACCCGTATGCCCGTCTGACCGAGCGGATGTTGGCTGCGTGGGAGGCCGTGGGCGGCAAGCGGCCGAGCGCCGAGATCCCGCGCGCGATCACTTTGCTCGAGATGTACCAGCGCCTGGAAGGCCGCCGTACCGATCTCATCGGCGACCTGGGCATCGCCGACCAGTGGAAGCGTTCGATGAAGCCGGAAAACCAGGAGTGGCTCTCCGGGGCGCTGGCCATGGTCAGCAGCAAAGAGGTCCGCCAGCTGGTGTACTCCGCCAAGCCCGGCGGTGATGGGGTCCATGGCATGGTCGCCGGCACGACCGGCTCGGGCAAATCGGAACTGCTCCAGACCCTGATCGCCGGCCTGGCCATCAAGTACGACCCGCGCATCATCAACTTCGTGCTGGTCGACTACAAGGGCGGGGCGACCATCGAACCGTTCCGCGGGTTGCCCCACGTGGTGGACATGGCCACCAATCTGGAGGGCAACGCCGTCGATCGCATCTTCGTTGCGATCAAGGCCGAGATGGATCGCCGATCGGAGATCCTGGCGAAGGCGGGCGTGGCCGACCTGGTGGACTATCGCAAGAAGGTCATCCCGACGCTCAAACCCGACTCGCCGTTCCCGGACACGTTCCCCCACCTGTTCGTGATCGTGGATGAGTTCGCCGAGATGATCCAGGCGAACCCCGATTACAAACTGCAATTCGAGCAGATCACCCGACTGGGGCGGGCGTTCGGGGTGACGCTCATCCTGGCGACGCAGCGACCATCGGGTGCGGTCACCGATCAAATGAAGGCCAATATGAAGTTCCGCATGTGCCTGAGAGTGGAGACGACGGACGACAGCCGGGAAATGCTGGGCCGGAACGACGCCGCCACGCTGCCGGGCATCCCCGGACGCGGCTACCTGCAGGTTGGCGGCGGTCCGGTGAGCGAGTTTCAGGCTGCCTATTCGGGGGCGTCTTATGACGTCAGCCGGCCGGACCCGGCGTACTCCGCCGACGAGATCCTCGAGGTGCTCGAGAAGCAGAATGACCCGCCGCGCTCTTTCCTCGGCTGGCTGGTGGGAGCCCTGGCGGCTGAGTCGAGACGGCAGGGGATCGCGCGGCAATTCAAGCCGTGGCCCAATCCGCTTCCGGCGGTGCTCCCCCTGAACGGCCCGTTGGATGCCACCTACATCTTCAAGGACGCGGCGATCCCCAGCGTCGTCCTGGCCCCGGCCGTCCAGAAGTGGATGGAGGCCGCCGATTCCAAGTCGCTCTGGGAGCCGTACGACTGGAAGAAGGGGCCGATGCCGGTCGAGGCGATGATGGGGCTGATCGACAACCCCTACCTCGCCCAGCAGCGCCTGCTCACCGTCGATGTCGCCGGCGATCCGCTCCTGGTCCTCGGCGCCTCCGGCCGCGGCAAGACGACCTTCCTCAAGTCGCTCGTCGTCTGTCTGGCGGCACAGCACTCGCCGGCCGAACTGCACTTCTACGTATTGGACTTCGGTCGCGGGGGCCT
>DASWKZ010000015.1:0-1664 GCA_036396355.1 Alphaproteobacteria bacterium | reverse complement strand
CGCCTGCCGCGGCTCGCCGGCAAGCCGGCGGCCCGTGAGGGGCCGGTGGCAGCCGCCAAGGTCGGGCCGGGGCCGGCGCGGCATCGCGTCCTGGTCGTCGACGACAACGTCGACAGCGCCGATTCGCTGGCGACCCTGATGCATTTGAGCGGCCATGAGACGCGGATCGCCTACGATGGCGAGGATGCCCTCGCCGCCGCCGAGGAGTTTCGTCCCGAGGTGATCCTGCTCGACATCGGGTTGCCAAAGGTGCACGGCTTCGGGGTGTGTCGCGGCGTCCGCGAGAAACCGTGGGGTGAGGACATCGTGATTGTGGCGCTCACCGGCTGGGGCCAGGACGAGGACCGGCAGCGGTCGCAGGAAGCGGGTTTCGACCGCCATATCGTCAAGCCCGTCGACTACCAGGCGCTCACGGAGCTGCTGGATTCATTGCTTGCCGAAAAGGAGGGCCAGGCGGCGAGCGGCTGAGCCCCGCCGTTGCCCTCCTGGCGCTCGCGGGCGCGCGCCGCGGCGGTCATCGTAATCGAGATCCAATCTGAGGTAGACTCTGGTTGGGGGAAGGCCCGGGTGCCGGGCCCCTCTGCCGTTTTGAGACGGTCGATCCCGTTGCGTGCAACGGGGCGGGTTTCGGGGGATCATACATCAGCGTTTCCGGCTTCTTTGCCCGCTGATACCCCGTCACCGCCGGGAGGTCTTTCGGTGTCAGGATCCATGCCGCTCCCCCCACCGGGGCGATCTGGATCGCCAGGGTCCGGCTATCTACTCGCCATCGCCTTCACGGCGGTCGGCGTCGCGGCCCGCTGGATCTTCGATCCCTGGCTGGGCGGGCAAGCGGCCCTGATCACCCTACCCGCGGCGGTGGCAGCCGCCGTCTGGGTGGGGGGCTGGGGCCCCGCGATCCTCGCCGCCGTCCTCGGTTACGCCGCCTGCGCCTACCTTTTCATCGGGCCCAGCGGCGGCTTTGGATTCTACGGCATCCCCGGTCTCTACCGTCTGGCGGCCTACGTCGTCTCGTGCGCGGCGATCATCGCTCTCGCGGAGGCGATACGAGGGTTTGCGAGACGCCACGAAAGAGCGCTCGCCGAATTGGAGCGCAAGCGCGCCGATGAGGCCCTGCGCGAGAGCGAGCAGCGTCTTCTGCTGGCGCTCGAAGCGGGGCGAATGGGGAGTTGGGAATGGTTGCTGGAGGCGAACCGTGTCGTCTGGTCGCCGAGCCTCGAAGCCATCCATGGCCGGCAGCCCGGCACCTTCGAGGGGACCTTCGAGGCCTTCCTGAAGGACGTCCATCCCGATGATCTGGAGAAAGTCCAAGCATCGATCGCCGGCGCCACGGAGCGCGGAGAGGAGCATCGCGTCGACTACCGAATCATCTTGCCCGACGGCGGCGTTCGCTGGCTGGAGGCGAGGGGCCGCGTCGTCGAAGACCGGGAAGGCGCGCTGCTGGGCATGCGGGGACTCTGCACCGACATCACCGATCGCAAGCGCGCCGAGCAGGCGCTGCGCGACGCCGACCGCCGCAAGAACGAGTTCCTGGCGACGCTGGCCCACGAGTTGCGCAACCCGCTGGCGCCGATCCGCAACTCGCTGGAGATCATCAAGCGGGCCGATGGTGATCGGGACCTCCTCCGGCGGGGCCGCGACGCGATCGAACGGCAGGTGGGGCA
>DASWKZ010000014.1:0-1980 GCA_036396355.1 Alphaproteobacteria bacterium | reverse complement strand
CACGGTGAGAATGCCGATCCAGAAGACGACGATGAACAGGCTGGCGTTTCGCAGGAACGGCGAACCGCCCACCGCCTCCTCCTCCTGATCGTGCCCGAGAACGAGCGGTCGCCCGGCATCGCCTGCGGCCTCGGCCGGGATCGGGCCGGCGGTATCGGGGGAGGGCCCCGTATCTGTTCCTTCGTTCCTGTCCATGAAGTCCCGGGCGGCCGCCGCCGGCGCCGGGGAAGGCTGACGCTTGCGGCCCCGCCACACCAGGTCGGACGTCAGGGGAGCCGTGGGGAGAAGATTGCCTGCTCCCCCGGGGTTGTCCGGCCTGACCGGCCCATGGCCGGCGCCGTGGCCGGTTTCCTCGGCAGCCCTGAGATCATACCGCATGGTCATACCCTCGCTGGACGAATCGCCTAGACCGTCTTCCTCCGCGACCGTTCCGGCTCCAGGCAGGCGCACTTGCGCTTCAGGACGTCCGGGCCGACCTGGTCGAGATACCGGTCGAGCGCTTCGATCAGGATGTCCTGGAGGTGACGTTCCAGGTGGGCCGCGGTCAGGCGCAGCCGCAAGTGCCGATCATTGTCGAGCCGAAGGGAGATCCTGGCACGGTCGGGATGCTGCGTCGGTTGCGAAGCGGGGCGGGACTTGGCGGCACGGCCCAAGGAAGGAGCGCGTCGACCGGGCAGATCGCTCGAATCGGGCGACTCCGCCTTGGCCACCGGTCGCCGACTGGCGGATGCCAACGGCGTCACCGTGTACCCGGAAGGCACGGCGTAGCCCTTCCTGGCAAGGAGGGCCGCCGTCAGCCGGGCGGGCGCGAACCCCGCCATCACGCAACCCCTTCATGAAGTTCAGGAGCCCGATAGGCATCCTTTTCGGACGCGGCAAGGGGCAGCGATCTCTGCGCCGAGTCCTGCGAGAGGCGGGCGAGCCTGCGCGCGAGATACTGCCACAGCGACTCGATCTCCTCGGCGGAGCGCCGCGCGCGCGCGATCTCCATGACGGTCCGGCCGTCGATCATGCTGGCCGCGAAATCGGTGCGGTTGTGCACGGTCGTCGGCGCCACGGTCCCGTGCTGGGACAGCGCGACGGCCGCCTCCCCCGTGATCCGCGCCCGCTGGGACGCGCTGTTGATCACGAAGACCATGGGCTTGCCGAGATCCTCGACCAGGTCGACGGTCGACCCGGCCGCCGCCAGGTCGTGGGGACTGGGCCGGACCGGGATCACGACCAGGTCCGAAACCTTGATCACCTCGACGATCGTCCAGGTGATGGCCGGCGGCGTGTCGATGATGACCAGCTTGATGCCGGCCTCCCCGAGCCTGGCGAGATCCGCCGAGAGCGCGGCGATGCTGGTCTGGACGAAGGCCGGGGTCTCGAGCCCCCGCACGTTCCACCAGTTGGTGAGACTGCCCTGGGGATCGGTATCGATGAGCGCCACGGGACCCGCACCGCAACGCTCGGCCTGGACGGCGAGATGCCCCGATAGCGTGGTCTTGCCGGTCCCCCCCTTCTGCGAGGTCACCGCAACGACTTTCATGATCACCCCTCCTTCCCGAAACCAGCTGCGACGATTATCCGTTAATAGATCGTCGCCACTCTATAGGGTCCATTTGCTAAGAAACTGTTATCTTCCTTTCCATTTGCAATGTGGGACTCTCTTCAATAAAACCGAGATTTAATTCAAATTTTCTGGAATTCCCCTTGACCCGATCCCCGGCGCCACGGCCCCTCGTCGCGACGGGGACCAGGGCACCATCGTCGGCCGCGGAGTTCGCCTGCGGCGGCCCCGCCAAGCGGCGCTTTGCTCCCGACGGCGGTTGGAATAAAGTCCCGTCGCCGACAATACGAGAGCCTCGATGCAGAGAGCCACGATGGGAGGACGGCCCGCGGGCGGACTCGACCGGTCCCCTGCCTCGACATCCGCGTCCACGGCCGTCGCCCCTGCCCGGCCGGCCCGACGACCGCCGACGCGCTCTCAGGGCGAGC
>DASWKZ010000013.1:0-2098 GCA_036396355.1 Alphaproteobacteria bacterium | reverse complement strand
GGCCGGCATGGAGGTGGTCGAGCGCGAGACCGGCCTTTCCTCGTACTTCTTCTACGGCCAGTCCTCGGGGGCGCTGCGCGCCGCCTGCTTCGCCGCCGCCTGTCCCGACCGCGTCAAGCGCCTGGTGCTCGATGCCTTCGTGTGGACCGGCGAGGGCGCGCCGACGCTGATCGAGCGCCGCAAGAGGCTCGACCAGTGGCGGGCCTCCCACGCGCGGCCCGTGGACCGCGCCTTCTACCGCTCGATCTTCACCCGCGACCTCCCCGGCACCTCGGAGGACGCGGTGCCCGACGCCCTGGCCGACGCCGAGCTCGCGCTGTGCAGCCAGGTCCCCACCGGCACCTATCTCGACATGTGCGCCAACCTGCCGGTGGTGGACCCGCTCGACGTCTCCTGCCCGACGCTGATCCTGCGCGGCGAGCATGACGGCATCGCCACCGAAGACGACCTGTTCGCCTTCTTCGAGCGCCTGCCCAACACCGACAAGCAGTTCTCCATCATCGCCGGCCAGGCCCATGTGGCGCCGCTGGGCCTCAACCGCCAGCGCTTCTGGCACGTGATGGACGGGTTCCTGAGGATGCCCGCGCGGCGGGACCCCTATCTCGACGAGGACCGCGCCAGGATCGCCGGGCGCCAGCGCGCGAGGGCGGGCGCATGAGCTCGATCACGAGCACCGAATACACCGCGAACAAGGGCGGCGTCGGCCTCCACGTCTTCCGCAAGCGGGCCGACGCGCCCGCGGGCAAGGGCGCCCGCCCGGTCTTGTTCCTGGTCCACGGCTCGTCGTTCTCGGGGCGCTCGGGCTTCGACCTGCAGGTGCCGGGCAAGGGCGGTTACTCGATGATGGACCGTTTCGCCGACGCCGGCTTCGACGTCTGGACCATGGACCACGAGGGCTACGGCCGCTCGCAATGGGGCGAGGGCGGCTTCGCCTATGTCAAGGACGGGGTCGAAGACCTCGCCGCCGCCATGGCGATCGTCGAGGCCGAGACCGGCCAGGGCACCGTGCGGATGTATGGCGGCTCCTCGGGCGCGCTCCGCGCCGCCTGCTTCGCCGCCGCGCACCCTGAGCGCGTCGAGCGCCTGGCGCTGGCAGCCTTGGTGTGGACCGGCGAGGGCTCGCCGACGCTCGCCAAGCGGCGCGAGCGCCTCGACGAGTGGCGGTCGTCCAACAAGCGCCCGGTGGGCTACGACTTCTTCTGCACCATCTTCAACCGCGACAAGCCCGGCACCTCCGAGGACGAGGTCGCCGTCGCCTTGGCGGAGTCCGAGGCGCCGCTCTGCACCCACGTGCCCACCGGCACCTATATCGACATGTGCGCGAACCTGCCGCTGGTGGCGCCCGAGGAGGTGACCTGCCCGACCCTGATCGTGCGCTCGGAGCATGACGGTATCGCGTCCGACGCCGACGTGCTCGCCTTCTTCCGGCGCCTGCCCAACAAGGACAAGCAGTTCACCATGATGGACGGCCAGTCCCACGCGGCGACGCTGGGGCTCAACCGCCACCGCTTCTGGCACGTGCTCGAGGTGTTCCTCACCATGCCGCCAAGGCGGGACGTGTAGGCGCGCCACCTCCTTAGTTCTCGTCATTGCCGGGCCGGCGCGGAGCGCCGTGACCCGGCAATCGAGCGATGGACCGCCGGGTCAAGCCCGGCGGTGACGGAGAGGGTGATTGGCTGGCATCTCCCTGAGATCGCCCTGATCACGCCTCGACGCGCTGGGAGTCGCGCCGGGCGGCCTCGGCCGCGCGGATCGCGCGCCAGACGCGCTCGGGGGTGGCCGGCATCTCCACATGGGTGACGCCGAGCTCCGAAAGCGCATCGACGATGGCGTTGACGACGACGGCCAGCGCCGGCGTGGTGCCGCCCTCGCCGCCGGCGCGGATGCCGAGGGGGTTGCGGGGCGACGGCACCTCGCTGAGGCCGGTGGCGAAGCGCGGCAGATTCATCGCCTTCGGCATGGCGTAGTCCATGAACGAGCCGGCGAGGCACTGGGCGGTCTCGCGGTCGTAGACGCAGTGCTCCCACAGGGCCTGGCCGATGCCCTGGACGGCGCCGCCATGGGTCTGGCCGCGCAGGATCAGCGGATTGACGGCGCG
>DASWKZ010000012.1:0-3350 GCA_036396355.1 Alphaproteobacteria bacterium | reverse complement strand
CGGCGGGCGGGTGCACACCGTGGGGACGCCGGGCGAGCGGAGAGACCAGGCCGCGTTCCTCGCCGGCACGTTGGCCGGGCTGGCCACCCGGTCGGGCTGGGTGGGGCTGATCGATTCGACGGAAGGCCGGCACGCCGAGGTCGACGAGGCGGGTTACCGGGCGGGCGTACGATACGGATGTCCGCGCTGCACAATCCTGAGCTGGACAACGGACGAGATCACAGCGGATGCGCTGCGCGCCAATGCGATCGGCGTGCTCTTCGCGCTGCCGGGCCCCGGGGCGGAGGCTGGGCTGGCGCGGGCGGAGGGGGTGGACCTGTGGGTGGCGTGGATGGAAACGCCGCCTACCTCCGTCCCGGTCGAACGCCTGGCCGGAGGGGTCGGGTTCGACCTTTTCGGTCCGCTGCGGCGGGCTCTCGAAGCGGCGCTGGCGGGCGCGGCCGGGACCGTGTGGCCGTACGCGGCGGAAACCGACGGCCTGGCCCTCGTCGATCCGAATCCGGAGGCGCTGACCCCGGGCCGGGCGCGTCTGTTGGACGAAGCGTGGGCCGGCCTGCGCGAAGGCACGCTGGTGATCGATTTGGAGCCGTAGGGGCGAAGCAACCGGACGTTCATCCCGTAGGGGCGAAGCACCCCTGGTCACGTCGTGTCTGCAGGTAAGGTAGATGAGGCAGGGGTGCTTCGCCCCTACGGTTTGCACCCCCGTGCCGCCCATGTTATTATGAAACCCTGCCGGTCGGATATGCTCAGGCCGGACCCCATCCATGAGGAGAAGAAGCGAAAGGGGTGATGCGCAAGAGCCTGCCCAGCCGAGGTACGCACACGGATTTCCCCATCAGTTTTGAAGACCCAGGAGGAGTTAGCACATGCAGAAGAAGATTTACGCCGCCCTGACCCTGCTCGTGATGGCCTCGCTCGCCCTCGCGGCGTGCGGGCCGGCGGCCACGCCGACGGAAGAGATAACGGCGCCGCCCGAGACGGCGGCCCCCACGGAGGCGCCGACCGTGCCACCGGTCGCGTTCCAGGCCTGTCAGGTGACCGACACCGGAGGCATCGACGATAAGTCGTTCAATGCCACGGCGTGGAAGGGCATCGAGGACGCGCAGGCGCAGCTCGGGGTAGAGGGCTTCTTCCTCGAATCGCAGCAGCAGACTGACTACGCCAGGAACATCGAGGAGTTCCTGGATCAAGGCTGCGACCTGATCGTCACTGTAGGGTTCCTGCTTGGTGACGACACGGCCGCGGCTGCTCAGGCGAACCCCGACCAGCTGTTCGCCATCGTCGACTTCGACTTCGCGGACTTCTCGACGACCCCGCCGACCGACGTGACGTACGACAACGTCAAGGAACTGACGTTCAAGACCGACGAGGCGGCGTTCCTCGCCGGCTACATGGCGGCGGGCGTGACTCAGACCGGTGTGGTGGGCACCTTTGGGGGCCTGCAGATCCCGACGGTCACGATCTTCATGGACGGCTTCTACTACGGGGTGCAACACTACAACACGGTCCACGGGACGTCGGTCTCGGTCCTTGGGTGGGACCCGATGGCCCAGACCGGCCTCTTCACCGGCAACTTCGAGAGCACGGACGACGGCCGGGCCATGGGCGTGACGCTCATGGATGAGGGGGCCGACATCATCATGCCCGTGGCCGGTCCGGTCGGCCTGGGTACGGCGGCTGCGGCCCAAGAGCGCGGCAACGTGTACGTCATCGGCGTCGACTCCGACTGGACGGTGAGCGCCGCGGAGTACGCGCCGATCGTCCTGACCTCCGTCCTGAAGAACATGGACGTGGCGGTCTTCGGCTCGATCCAGGAGGCGCTGGATGGCACCTTCGCCGGCGGGCTGTACGTTGGCACGCTGGAGAACGGCGGCGTAGGAATCGCCCAGCCTACGGCCCCGATGGACGCGATGGTCTCGCCCGACCTGTGGACGGAAGTGCAGGACCTGGCGGACGCGATCATCAGCGGTGAGGTGAGCACGACCGGCGGCTGATCCGTTCGCAAGACGCTGCTTGACACGGGGGCCGGTCCGAACTTGTCGAAGGACCGGCCCCCGTTGCGTTTCGGTCCTGTTGGTCCGCCGCGAGGCCCGTGGTAAAATCCCGGCCGCTTCCCCGGCGATGCCGGAGTGCCGATGGCCCCCATCCTCGAACTGCGCGGCATCACCAAGCATTTCCCCGGAGTCCTGGCGAACGACCATATCGATCTGACCCTGCAGCAGGGCGAGATTCACGCGCTGCTCGGGGAGAACGGCGCCGGCAAGACCACCCTCATGAATATCCTCTACGGGCTCTATCAACCGGACGAGGGCGAGATCAAGGTTGGCGGGCGGGCGGTGCAGATTCACTCGCCGGGCGACGCCATCGCGGCCGGCATCGGAATGGTCCACCAGCACTTCATGCTCATCCCCGTGTTCACCGTGACCGAGAACGTCATGCTGGGGGAGGAGGTGGCTGGGCCGATCGGCTTCCTCAAGCGCCGCGAGGCGGCCGACCACATCCGCAAGATCTCCCGTCAATTCGGCCTGGAGGTGGATCCGGAGGCGCGGCTCGGGGATCTCCCGGTCGGGATTCAGCAGCGGGTGGAGATCATCAAGCTCCTCTACCGCAAGGCCGACATCCTGATCCTGGACGAGCCGACGGCGGTTCTCACGCCTCAGGAGGTGGACGAGCTCTTCAAGATCCTGCGCGCCCTCAC
The DNA here is from genome assembly GCA_036396355.1 of Alphaproteobacteria bacterium. GTDB lineage: Bacteria > Pseudomonadota > Alphaproteobacteria > SMXQ01 > SMXQ01 > DASWKZ01. The sequence goes on along the minus strand of DASWKZ010000012.1, from coordinate 652 downwards.
CGACCAGGGCAAGTCGATCATCTTCATCACCCACAAGCTGCGGGAGGTGATGGAGGTGGCCGACCGAATCACGGTCATCCGGCGCGGGGCCGTGGTCGGGACGACGACGCCGGCCGAGGCGACCCGCAATCAGCTGGCGGAAATGATGGTCGGGCGCAAGGTCCAACTCGAGGTCGATCATCTTCCGGGGCGGCGCGGCGCGCCGGTCCTCGAGGTCGAGGGGCTGTCGGTGTTGGATGACCGGCGGCATCTGGCGGTGGACGATGTGTCGTTCACGGTGTACGCCGGCGAAGTACTGGGGGTCGCCGGCGTCCAGGGAAACGGGCAGACGGAGCTGGTGCAGGCCCTCGCCGGCCTGCGGCCGGCGCGGGCGGGACGAATCCGCGCTTTAGGCCAGGACATCACGCGGGCCTCGCCGCGGCGGATCACTGAACTGGGCGTGGCGCACGTGCCCGAGGACCGCCAGAAGGACGGGCTGGTGCTCCCCTATCCGGTGGCCGACAACCTGGTGCTGAGCACGTATTACCAGCCGCCGTTCGCCCGCGGGGTTACGCTCCAGTCGGATGTGATTCTGAAGTCGGCGGAAGAGCTGATCGAGCAGTTCGATATCCGCACGCCCGGGCCGCTCGTCTCCGTCGGCTCGCTGTCGGGC
>DASWKZ010000011.1:0-16768 GCA_036396355.1 Alphaproteobacteria bacterium | reverse complement strand
TTCGTGGGCGTGGAGCACCTGATCTATGCCACCGACATTCCGCACTGGGACGGGGAATTTCCGGAGAATCTCGAGGAGATTCGCGAAGCGAATATCCTGACGGATGACGAAAAGAGGATCATCCTTCACGACAACGCACAGGTTCTCTTCTCGCTCTAGGAAGAGCGACCGGGAGTTCCCGGCGGCGTGGTCCGGCGCCAGGAACGGGGAGGAAGAAAATGGCCAGCATCGACGTGACCGCGAGCGAGGATCGCGAGGCCCGGCACCGGGAGGCGGAATCGCGCGTGCAGGACTTCAGGTTCGTCAAGCCCACCGATCTCAAGGGCAACAACAAGGCGCTCGTCCGCCTGTGCCGGTCGGACATCCTCCAGGGCCTGGTCCAGGTCATCAAGGACGGGGGCGAGAACAACCTCCACTACCATGACGGCATGGACAGCTTCTGGATGGTGCTCAAGGGCCGGGCCGCGTTCTACGGCCCCGGCGACAAGCTGATCGGCGAATACGGCCCGATGGAGGGGATCCTGACGCCGCGCGGCGCGCGCTACTGGTTCGCCAAGGCCTCGGAGGAGGACCTCGAGCTCCTGCACGTCACCGCCTACGAGCGCGACAACAAGTCCCACAGCCGCATCGACGTGTCCGGCAAGACCACCAAGAAGAACCGCAACCTGTGGCTCGACGGCCGGAAGGGCAACGCCGAGCTCGACCGGTCCAGGGACTAGGGGTCGAAAGGGGGCGGCGATCACCGGGACATCCAGGTTCCGCGCCGCGATCGAGGCGATCGACGCCGTCAACGGCGAGGACCCGGCGACCGAATCCCATGACGGCGGGCCGGTGCCGGCGGCGCTGGCCTACGGGCGGCGCATGAGCGCGTGGCTTCTCAGGCTCGCGCCCGACGCGCCCGAGCCCCTCCGCCTTGCCGCCCGGGCCCAGCACATCGGCCGCTGGAAGCGACCCCGCTCGGATTACCCCGCCGGACGCGACGGGTATCTGAAGTGGCGGACCGACCTCGCCCGCTTCCACGCGGAGACCACCGCGGAGCTTCTGGGGAAGGCCGGCTACGACGCCGACACCATCGCCCGGGTAGGCGATCTCCTGCAGAAGAAGAACCTGAAGCGCGATCCCGACACGCAGACCCTGGAGGACGCGGCCTGCCTGGTGTTCCTGGAGACCCAGTTCACGGAGTTCTCGCACCGGCACCCGGATGAGAAGGTTCTCGATATCCTCAGGAAGACCGCGGCCAAGATGTCGCCACGTGGGCGGACGGAAGCGGCGGCGCTGGCCCGCCACCTGCCGGAGGACCGCCGGGCGCTGGTGGTCCGCGCGCTGGGTCCCTGACGATCCCGCCCCCGGCGTTCCGCTCTCAGCGCCGCGCCGAGTCGGGGCCGGCGCCGTCCCCGGGGCGGTGGCCGGCGATCTCGCGCACCAGCTTGGCCAGCACCGCTTGGCGGAAGGTGGTGTCCTTGTCCACGGCCAGCACGAACGCGCCGGGCCCGCCGATCACCGCCAGCCGGTAGTATTCGTCGAGGGGCATGCCGCCGGGCCCGCCGAAGGCGCGTCCCGTGAGGATGGCGAGCCCGTTGATGGTGATGCCGCCGGCGACCGCTTGCTCGCGGGCGATCTCCACCGGGCGGCCCAGGGTGTTGGGCCCGTCGCCGGAGACGTCGATGACGAGACGGTCACCGCGAATGTCGTTCGCGTGAAGCGCGCGCGCGGCGAACGCGACGGCGTCGCCGATGGCGTTGCCGCCCCAGCAGTCGAGCTTGGCCGCGTCGCGGACGGCGTTGGCGAAGCGCTGGGCCGAGGCCGCGTCGGAGATGCGCATCCAGTCGACGGCGACGGTTTCGCAGCCCACCGCCGCCCATTCGAGGAACATGACGGCGATGGCGCCGTGGCGGCCCGACCCGATCGCGCCCAGGACCCGCGGATGGGTGATGGCGTCGGCCCAGCCCCCGCGCTGCAGGCGCAGCTCGTCGGCGTCGATGGATCCCGAGGAGTCGACGGCGAGCACCAGTTCGAGATCGACCGCTTGCGCGTCCTGGGCGGCGGCCCTTCCGAACCCCGCCACCGCCATCGCCGTCAGGAGGCCGACCGCGAGCCAGGCCCTGAATGCCGCCATGCCATCCGTCCCCGCGCTGTCCATGGATCCGCCCGAGGGTAGTGACCGCGGGCCGCGGTGGCAACCGAGCCCTCCGGCCCCGTGTGCCCATGACGGGCCTTGTTAACCGAACGTTGAGGGGTTCCCCCTAAGAAGGGGAAAGGATGCACAAGACGATGGCCCGCGCCGGATACGCGACGCGCCATCGATGGAACGGAGGAGTCTCCCATGGCATCGGCCGCGCGGAAAAGCGACCCGGACCGCAGGCGGCATCGCCGCGTAAGGCTGGCCGCCGCCGCGGCGGTGGCGCTTCCCGGCCGCAGCCCGCGGCCCTGCCGCATCCACAACATCTCGGCGAGCGGCGCCCTGGTGGAGACGGCCGAACCGCTCCGCCTGGGCGAATCGGTGCGCCTTGCGGTCGAATCGGCGGGGACGGTGTGGGGACGCGTGGTGCGGGTGAGCTCCTCGGTGGCGGCGCTGGCCTTCGACGCCGAGAACACGGTGCTCGCCGGCCTCATTGCCGCCCGCATTGCCGCCATGGACGCGGCCTCGGCGCCGGCCGAATCCGGCGAGACGCGTTCGGCTTCCTGACCGAATCCCGTCCGGACTTTCCCCCCAATCCCCGGCCGGCACGGGCCCGCCGACGGATCGGAGCCCCGTGCACGGTCCGCGAGCCCCGCATTTCCGGCGGCGCGGGGCCTTGCGCGCGGCCCGTGGCACGGTGTACCAAGGGGGAGGGCCGGACACGCCAATCGAGCCACGAGAGGGTGCAGCCATGACCGTCATCGACACCGATTCCCATCTCCGCGAGGAATATTTCCTCGACGAGGTCTTTCGCCTCGAGGGCGAATTCGCCGACAAGACGCCGAGGAAGGTCAAGGCAGGGGAAATTCCCGAGGACAACGAGTTCGAATACGAATTCCATCCCTGGACCAAGGCCGAGGACAAGGCCTACGGCCATCACTGGATCTATCATCCCAAGCACAAGTGGCTGGGCGGCGAGATCGCCGAGCGCCAGATCGGCGGCTGGGACATGGACGTGCGCGTCCAGCACAACGCCGAGGCCCGGATCGACAAGCAGTTCCTGTTCCCGACCGGGATCACCACGCCGGCCCTCTACGAGGGCCCGCTGGGCGGCGCGCTGTGCCGCGCCTACAACAACTGGGCGCGCGAGCTCGTGCGCGGCAAGGAGACCCAGCTCTATCCCGTCGGCATCATGCCCGCGGGGCGCCCCGAATCGATGCCCGCCGAGGCCGAGCGCTGCGTCAAGGAGCTCGGCTTCAAGGCCCTTCACCTCGCCTGCTTCACCAAGTCCCGCACCATGGACGACGAGGCCTACCACCCGTTCTACGAGACGGCGGAACGGCTGGGCGTACCGCTGTTCTGCCATCCCAACTCGCGCGGGCCGTCCCAGAGCAAGTTCAGGAGCTTCTACCCGATCCACGTGCTCGGCCGGCCGTTCAACTGCGCGATGGCGCTCATTGCCTTGACGGTCGGGGGCGTGTTCGAGAAGTTCCCCGGCCTCAAGGTATCGTTCTTCGAATGCTCGGCCGAGTATCCGCTCTACTGGATGCACCGCATCGACGACGACTACGACTACATGCGGCACGACTTCTGCTCGCTGAAGCGCAACCCGTCGGAATGGGTGAGGACCAACTGCTACTTCACCTGCGAGGCCGACGAGCTTCCCATGACCAACACCATCGAGCAGATCGGAGCCGACCACATCCTGTTCGCCTCCGACTATCCTCACTTCGATTCCGAATACCCGGACACGGTGAAGACTATCGCCGCGCGCAAGGACATCACGCCCAAGCAGGCGGAGATGATCCTGGGGCGGAACGCCGAGGCGCTGTTGAACCTTTAGGGACGTTGCCGCGCGTGGCCGGTAACAGTGGGGGCGGGCCCGAGGGCCCGCCCCCTTCTTTGCCACAGATGTGGCGTTTCTCCTATTCCTTGCAATCTACTCGCTCGCGGGTCGCGGCAAAAGGCGAAACGCGCCGTCCCGCCCGTCGGCCCGGGGCCGGCGGCGGCCCGGCCAATTCCTCGGCTCGGGGGCCGATCTGTGGTAGCTTCGGGACGAGCGAGCACCCAGGAAGGAGGAAACCATGTCCAATCTCGAGACCATGGACGTCCCGTCCGAACTCACGGACGACACGACCAAGACCATGGAGCTCCGCGGCGCTGCCAAGAAGGAGGCGTTCTTCCAGAGAATCGAGGAGAAGTTCCAGCCGTTTTCGTTCAAGCGCCCCGACGATATCCCGGAAGGCCGGCGCGCCCATGTGCGGCTCGCCAAGGGCTCGATCGTGAGGGGCACCGTGCAGGTCCTGCCCAGCGGCGGGGACACCAACTTCCACTGCCACCCCGACGCCGACGGCTTCTGGCTGGTCCTCAAGGGCGAGGTCGAGTTCTACAACGTCCGCGACGAGCTGCTGGGTCGCTTCGGCCCCGGCGAGGGGATTCTGGTGCCGCGCTATGCCCGCTACCGCTTCAACCAGGTGGGCGACGAGGAGCTGCACCTCCTCCAGGTCGTGGGCAGCGCCAATGACGGCTCCAAGCGCCGCGTCGGCGTCGGGCCGCAGACCCGCGCGCCTTACAAGACCCTGCACTACAACTACCCGGGCGAGCCCGACGGCATGGCCGGCGCCGGCGAGGACTGAGGCCGGAAACACCGGGCGGCGGCCCGGGCGACGGCGGCGGCGCGGCAGGGGCGCCGCCGCGCCTCACCACCGGATTCGCAAGGGGGTAGCGATGGACCGCATCCGGTTCGGACCCACCGATCTCATGGTTTCGCCCATCGGCCTCGGCTGCATGAGCATGTCGGGCTATTACGGAGCCCAGGACGACGGGGAGTGCATCGCCACCATCCACCGGGCGCTCGATCTCGGCGTCAATCTCCTCGACACCTCGTCCAATTACGGCGAAGGCCACAACCAGACCCTGATCGGCAAGGCGATCAAGGGTCGGCGCGACGAGGTGGTGATCCATTCCAAGCTTGGCAGCGTCCGGCCCGACGGCAAGACCGTGGTGAGCGGGACCCCGGATCACATCCGCCAGTCCACCGAGGGCGGCCTCGAGCGCCTCGGCATCGACTGCCTCGACGTGATCTGCATCTCGCGGGTCGATCCCAACATCCCGATCGAGGAGTCGGTGGGGGCCATGGGCCAGATGGTCAAGGAGGGAAAGACCCGCCACATCGCCATCTCCAAGGATCTGACGTCGGAGCTCCTCGACCGCGCGTGGTCGGTCCATCCGGTGATCTCGGTTCAGGACGAATATTCGCTGTTCGTGCGCGAGCCCGAGGACGGCCTTCTCGACGCCGTCCGCGGCCGCGGCCTGGCATTCATGGCCTTCGCGCCGCTCGGGCGCGGCATCCTGGCGGGCCTCGTCCATTCGGTCGACGACCTGCCGGAAAAGGACCGCCGCCGCAGGGATTCCCGCTACACGCCCGGGAATCTCGAGCACAACGTGTCGATCCTGAAGGGGCTCGAGGAAATCGCGGCCGAAAAGGGCATCTCCGTCGCGACCCTGTCCCTCGCCTGGCTCATGCATCGGCCGGGCGCCGTCATCCCCATCCCCTCGAGCAAGAGCCGCGGCCACTTGGAAACCAACGTCGCGGCGGCCGACGTGAAGCTCTCTGGCGAGGACCTGGCCCGGATCGCGGAGGTCTGCCCGCCCGGCGCCTGCCGCAGCTAGAGACGGTCAGACCGCCGGGCCGATGGAGCGGGGTGTCTGGATCACGCCCTGCATGTCCTCGGGCCGGAGCTTCAGGATGGCGGGCTCGTCGAAGATGTCGCCCATCTTGGACTCGACGCCGTTCTTCTCGATGGCTTCCAGCCATTTGCGGTGGATGCGGGAGTCCTGGTCCTCGTACTCGATCTGACGGCCCCCCTCCTGCACCGGGATCGACCCGCCGCCCTCGGCGCTCCGGCGCCGCAGCGCGATCATGGGGTAGCGCCGGCTGCCGAGGCTGCAGGCGAGGTAGCGCGCCGGGCTGGGGGCGGTGTTGAAGTGCTGGTGGAACATCCAGAACGGCGGCGTGTACATGACCCCGTGGCGCCACGGCACCTCCTTGAACTCGGAATCGCCCTCGTACCAAAGGAGCGAATAGCCCTCGCCGGTCACCGCGTGGACATGGGTGCCGGCGGCGTGGCGGTGGGCCTTCTTGTAGCGGCCCGCCGGAATCTCGGAGGAATGGGCGTGCATGGTGCCGTCGGCCAGCACGAAGGAGATGTTGAGCGACCCCTTGCCCCTGGCATTGAGCTCGTAGAGCTTGAAGCCGGTGAGGTCGTGGACGAAGTTAGTCTCCCAGATGTTGAGGGAGGCGACGTCGGAGCCGCGGTTGACCGGCACCAGATCGCCCTCCCCGTCGAAATGCTTGGCGCTGCCCAGCCGTTCCGGGAAGGCGTAGGGGTTGTCGAACACGAACCCCTCGTTGTGATAGAGGTTCATGGTCAGCGGCAGGTCGTTGGTGCAGGACAGCCTGGCCGGCTCCCGGCCCGAGCCGTTGAAGATCTGGTAGCGGCAGTTGAGCGGGATCGCGAACACCGCCTTGGGACCCCATTCGAAGGTGCGCGCCTCGCCGTCGGGCGACCACACGGTGGTCGAGCCGTGCCCGGAGAGCGTGTAGAAGAAGGCCTCATAGAGGTGATGGATGGGGCGGGTCTTGCCTCCCGCCGGCACCTCGAGGACGTAATTGGCCATGAAATCGCCGCGCCCGTGGGTGTGGGCGAAGCAGCCGCTGGCCTCGTAGCGGTCCCAGGGCCCGGTCTCGAGCGCGAGCAGATCGTGGCCGAAATCCAGGTGGATGGGGACGCCCTCGCCCTTGGCCCAATCCAGGTAGGGGTCGACCAGGAATTTCTGGCTGAGATCGGCGGCGGGTTTGGTCTTGGGGTCGTCGGGCATGGGGCTCCCTCATCGTGTCTTTGGCCGCTACACTAGAGAAATCCATGCGCCAGGCAAGCCCCGGCGGAGGATTCTTGATTTCGGGCCGGATTGGGTCCCGGCGAGGCGGGGAAAACCCGGTTTTCCTGATCCATGGATAGAGATGCGGGCCAACCGGCGCTAAACTGGACCAAATCTTGCGGAACGAAGCACGGCGGGGCGTGACATGAGCATGATCGATGCCGACACCCATCTGCGCGAGGGATACTTCCTCGACGAGGTCTACAGGCTTTCGGGCGAGTTCGCGAAGTTCACACCGAGGCGCGTCAAGGACGGCGCCTACCACGAGGTCAGGTTCGAGCACGACCTCGAGCCATGGGGCCGGGAGGTCGAGAAATACGGGAGTCACCGCCAGCTCTACGGTCCCGACCGCCAGGGCGGGCGCATCGCCGCCATGCAGCCGGGCGGCTACGACAAGGAGAAGCGCATCGCCGACCTCGCCGCCGCCGGCGTCGACAGGCAGGTGATGTTCTGCACCGGCTCCGGCATCCCGCTCCTCAACGAGGGGCCGCTCGGGCTCGCACTCTGCCAATCCTTCAACAATTGGGTTGCCGATTTCGTCAAGGGTTACGAGGACAAGCTCTATCCCACCGCCGTGATGCCCGCGGGCCATCCCGAGGGCATGGCCGGGGAGCTGCGCCGGGCGGTGAAGAACCTCGGGATCCGCGCCGCCCACATCTCGGGCTATTCGTTGACCAAATGCGCCGACGACCCCGCCTTCGACGCGTTCTACGCCGAGGCCGAGGCCCTCGACGTGCCGCTGTTCGTCCACCCGCACTCGCGCGGACCCGTGGCCAACCGTCACAAGAACTTCTACCAGATGCACTGCCTGGCGCGGCCGACCATGGCGGCCGACGCCCTGGTGTCCTTCGTCATCGGCGGCGTGTTCGAGCGCTTCCCTAAGCTCAAGGTCGCCTTCTTCGAGTGCAATGCGGCGTGGATGCTCTACTGGATGGACCGTATGGACATGGGCTACGACTATCTGGCTCAGGACTACGCGCCCCATCTCACCATGAAGCCGTCCGACTACGTGCGGCGCAACTGCTACCTGACCGTCGAATCCAACGAGAAATGCCTACCCGAGGCTTTCGAGGAGATCGGCGAGGACAGGCTGATGATGTCCTCGGACTACCCGCACTGGGACTGCGGTTTCCCGGGGTGCGCCAGGGAAGCGGCGGCGCGCGGGGACCTCACCCCGGCCCAGCGCGAGCGCCTGACCCGCCGCAACATCGCGGAGCTGATGAAGATCGATTAGCCCCGCCGTCACGGGGACGGACGACGTTGTCCCGTGGCGGTGGCGCGCGCCGGTGCCAATACGCTCCCGGCGTCGTATCGGGAGGCAAGGCCCAGGGGAGGCCCACAGGACAGGGAGGATAGGGATGGCCGGGGAAATCACCCTCGAGGTTGCGGGCGCCGGGCCCATGCGGGCCCTGTTCGAGATGCCGCGGCGCGCGGGGCCGCATCCGGGCATGGTGGTGTGCTTCCACAAGGGCGGGCTCGACGGCTTCAGCCATTGGCTGGTCGAGGAGCTGGCGCGGCAGGGGTTCGCCGCCATCGCGCCCGATCACTTTCACTGGCTGCCGGAGGGGGTGGGGCCCGAGCATCGCCGAGAGCACCTGACCGATCGCGGGCTCGCCGCCGACCTCGCCACCTCGCGCAGCTACCTCGAATGCATGGGCGACGTCGACGGGGAGCGCCTCGGCATCCTCGGCCATTGCATGGGCGGGCGCACCACCTTCCTCGGCGCCGCCGTGGACAAGCGCTACAAGGCCGCCTGCGCCTGGTATTCCGGCAACATGTTCATGCCCCTGGGCGGCGGCCCCAGCCCGTTCCAGCGCCTCGGCACCATCGCCGGCAAGGTCATGGGCTTCTTCGGCAACGACGACAAGAATCCATCGCCCGAGGACGTCGACCGGATCGACGCCGCGCTGACCGAGGCCAAGGTCGTCCACGAGTTCCACCGCTACGACGGCACCGGCCACGGGTTCATGAACCCGTCGGGCGACGGCTATCGCGAGGGGCCGGCCAGGGAGTCCTGGTCGCGGGCCCTCGCGTTCCTCAAGAAGGAATTGTCCGCCTAGCCTTCAACGAAACGGGAGGAGAACGCGATGCCTCGCATGGCAACCTTGGACGTCGCGGGTGGGCCGATGCCGCTCCATGTCTCGGAATTCGCGCGCGAGGGGCCGGCGCCCGCCGTCGTCGTCATGCACCACCGCCCCGGGATCGACGCCTTCACCGTCGACCGCTGCGACCGCCTCGCCGCCGAGGGCATCCTCGCCGTCGCGCCCGACCTCTACCACCGCCAGGCGGTGGGTGTGCCGACCCTGGACGCCAAGGACCACCTGAAGGACGACGAGATCGCCGCCGATATCGGGGCCGCGCTCGCCTTCCTCGAGGCCGATCCGCGCGTGGATCCCGCCCGCATCGGCATCATCGGCCATTGCCAGGGCGGGCGGACGGCCCTGGTGGGGCTGGTGACCCACCCCGCCTTCCGCGCCGGCGTCCTCTACTACGGCGGCCGGGCCTTCAAGGCCCTGGGCGGCGACGGCGTGGCACCGGCCGACAAGGTCGCCAATATCCGGTGTCCCGTGGCCGGCTTCTTCGGCAATCTCGACGGGAACCCCTCGCCCGAGGACGTGGACCGCTTGTCGGCCATCATGGACAAGGCCGGCGTCAAGCATGTGTTCCACCGCTATGACGGCGCCGGGCACGGATTCCAGGACCACACCGCGCCCAAGCGCTATCACGAATCCTCGGCCAAGGACGCCTGGGCCAGGACCCTGGATTTCCTGCGCCGCGAGCTAGCGCCCTGAGCGGGATGTGGGGAAGGCCGGCTCCATTCCCGCGGACCGAAGCACGGCGTTGGCTTCCTCGGCCGTTGCGACCCGGCGGGGAACCGTGAACTCGCGATTGAGGTGGGGGCTGAACCAGATCTCGGCCATGTCCGCGGCGTCGCGCAGCGCGTAGCAGCCCGCCATCTCCAGTCTCTCGCGCAGTGCCGCCGCGATTCGCCCGACGGGACGGGTCGTCATGGTCCGCCTCCCGCGGCGCCAGTCTAGGGCGACGGTTGCGGGCCGGGCAAGCGGCCCCCTAGACTGGGCCATGACCCTGCGCGTGGCCTCGCTGCTGCCGTCCGCGACCGAGATCGTCGCCGCCCTCGGCGCCGCCGACGCGCTGGTCGCACGCTCCCACGAATGCGACCATCCCCCCGGGATCGAGCGGCTGCCCGCGCTCACCGAGGCGCGCATCGATGCCGCCGGCGCCTCGGCCGACATCCACCGCCGCATGGAGGATGCCCTCCGTGACGTCCTCTCGGTCTACCGGGTCGATGCCGACCGCCTGCGCGCGCTCGCCCCCGACGTGATCGTGACCCAGGCCCAGTGCGAGGTCTGCGCCGTCTCCGAGGACGAGGTGCGCCGCGTGCTCGCCGCATGGGGGGAGGGCGGCGCGGCGCTGGTGAGCCTCACCGCGACGGACCTTGCCGGCGTCTATGACGACATCCGCCGCGTCGCCCGGGCGCTCGGCCGCGAGGACGAGGGCGCCCGCCTCGCCGCCGCCATGGGCGAGCGCATCGCCAAGCTCGGCTGCGCCGCGGCGGAGGCCGGCTGGAAGCCGCGCCTGGCGCTCATCGAATGGATGGAACCGCCGATGGCCGGCGGCAACTGGATGCCGGAGCTCGCCGCCCTCGCCGGGGCCGAGCCGCTGTTCGCGGAGCCGGGCAAGCACTCGCCCTGGATCGCGTGGGAGGACCTCCGCGCCGCCGATCCCGACGCCATCCTGATCGCCCCCTGCGGCTTCGATATCGCGCGCACCCTCGGCGACCTCGCCGCGCTGACGGGAAGGCCCGGCTGGGCCGATCTGCGCGCGGTGCGGGCGGGGCGCGTGGCGGTCGCCGATGGCAACGCCTACTTCAACCGGCCCGGCCCCCGGCTCGCCGACACCCTCGAGATCCTGGCCGAGTTCCTCCACCCCGAGATCTTCGACTTCGGCCACGAGGGCCGCGCCTTCCTCCGACTCTTTCCCGGCTGAGGGGGCTCAGCCGCCGGGCGCCTTGGCCTCGGTCACGCCGATCATGGAATCGCGCGTCACCAATTCGGCGAGCCGCTCCTCGCTCAGGCCCTCGGTGCCCGGCGGGCGCCGGGGAATGACGAAGTAGCGCATGTCGGCGGTCGAATCGTGGACCCGGACCTCCATGCCGTCGCCGAGCGCGGTCCCGAACTCCCCGAGCACGGCGCGCGGTTCGCGCACCACGCGGGCGCGGTAGGCCCGGCTCTTGTACCAACTGGGGGGCAGGCCCAGGAGCTCGCGCGGGTAGCACGAGCACAGCGTGCAGACGATGACGTTGTGGACGCGCTCGGTGTTCTCGACGACGACCAGATTGGTGTTGTCCATGGGGCAGCCCATCTCGGCCACGGCGGCGTTGCCGTCGGCCAGCAGCCGGGCCTTGTAGTCGTAATCCACCCAAGCGCGGGCGACGATCCTGGCGCCGCGCGCGGGCGTGATCGAATCGCGCCTCTCGATGGCCTCGCGGACCTCGTCGGCGGTGACCACCCCCTTCTCGATGAGGAGCTCCTTGAGCGCGATCCCCAACACCTGGTAGTAGCTGTGGACCTTGTCGTCGGGCTGGGGCGGGGCATGGTCGTGGCCGTGCCCGGCATGCGGATCGGCGTGGACGTGCTCGTTCATGGCGGTCTCCCTCAGGCCTTCTCGAGCCAATGATCGTAGAGGTCGATGTCCAGGGTGTCGTCCCCGGCGCCGGCGTAGTCTGGCCACAGCTCGGCCTGGCGGAAGCGGACCTCGTAGAGCGTCTTTCGCGGTCCCTCGAGGCGGTAGGCCAGCAGCTCCGGGTTCTCGAACGTGCCGAAGCGGCGGGTGACGGTGCCGGTCTTGCCGCGGATGTAGACGGGCGTGCGGATATGGCCGGGCGGGAAGTCCTCGCGCACCCGCACCCTGTCGCCGGGGGCAAACACGTTGCTCATGGGAGCTTCTCCGCCTCGCCCGCGCGCAGCTCGAGCTCGCCGCTCTCGGCCAGGCGCCGGCGCACCTCGCCCACCTTGGCGTCGATCTCGTCCTGGGTCAGCACCCCCTTTTCGATGAGGTGGCGGCACATGGCCGCGGTCCAGCGCTCGTAATAGGTCAGCGTGTTGTAGACGTCGTGGCCCAGGGATTCGACGTAGCGCCGGTTCTCGTCGCGGGTCGAGATGCGCCGCTTGTCGTCGCCGATCAGCGCGTGCAGGGCATCGATCTGCTTCTCCCAGAAGGTCAGATCATGGGGTAACGGATCCACCGGCCTGTCCGGGGTGCCGCCGACGTCATGGGGTCCACGCATGAACTCGCTCCCTGAGGATGTTCCGCGGGGGATTATTCCACACGCCGCCTTCGGGGCAAACCCGGGAGCGCCATCCCCATGGCGCGCCAAGTTGACAAGGCCCCGGCGAGACCCGATCATCGCCGCCCGCCCCAAGAAGAATGATCCCAGGGAGTTCTGCGTGTTCCGTTCCCCCGCGCCCATCTTCAAGGCGAAGAGCATCGCCATCGTGGGCGCCTCGGACCGCGCGAGGTGGCCCGCCACCATCTGGTCGAACCTCAAGGAGGGCGGCTATCCCGGCAAGGTCTATCCCGTCAACCCGCGCCGGGAGACGGTCTGGGGCGTGCCCTGCTATCCGGATTTCGGCTCGCTGCCGGAGCCTGCGGAGCTCGCCCTCGTCATCGTGCCGGCCTCGGCGGTCCTGGACGTGGTGGCCGACGGCGTCGCCCACGGCCTCAGGGGGGCGACGGTCTACGCCGCCAACATCGGCGAGGGGATCGATCCCGAGATCGTCGCCCGCGGCGAGCGCCTGCGCGCGCTCTGCGCGGAGGCCGGGGTGGCGCTGGCGGGCCCCAACTGCATGGGATCGATGGCGGTGCGGGAGAAGCTGTTCTCCTATCCCAACCGCGCCCTCGGGCGGCGACCCCCCGGCCCGGTAGCGGCGGTGTTCCAGTCCGGCGGCACGCTGCAGTTCTGGGCGGCGACGGCGCTGGCCCGCGGCATGCGCTTCTCCTACGCGGTGTCGTCCGGCAACGAGCTCGGCCTCGACCTCGCCGACTACGTCAACTTCTTCGTGGACGACCCCGAGACCCGCACCATCGTGCTGTTCATCGAGGGGATCCGGCGCGCGGCGGCCTTCAAGGCGGCCTGCGCCCGCGCGCTCGTGGCGAAGAAGCCGGTCATCGCCATCAAGACCGGGCGCACGCCGCGCGCGCTGGAGGCGGCGCGGTCGCACACCGGCGCCATCGGCGGCGACTGGGCCGCCTACGAGGCGCTGTGCGAGCGCTACGGCATCGTCGATTGCCCGACGCTCGACGACCTCACCGAGACAGCCCTCGCCTTCCAGCAGGGCCGCCTGCCGAGGGGCCCGCGCATCGGGGTGGTGACCACCTCGGGCGGCACGGTCGACCTGCTTTACGACTACGCCGCCGACGAGGGCGCGGTGATGCCCGATTTCGCGGCCGGGACGGTGAGGCGCATCCGGCCCCACATCCCCGAGGAGATGACGCCGCAGAACCCGCTCGACAGCGGCATCCCGGCGGGGAACGAGACGCTCGCCGCCACCTGCGAGGCGGTGCTCGACGATCCCTCCGTGGACATGCTGGCGGTGGCGGGCCAGATCGCATCTGGACGCGCCAGGCTCGACGACGCGGGTCCGCTCAAGGCGCTGCTGGACTATTCCGACAAGCCCATCATCGGCTTCGGGCGCATGCGCTACATGATGGGGGAGGACGGGATCGCCTATCAGGACCATGTCGGCATCCCCTTCCTGCAGGGTCTGCCGGAGACGCTCCGCGCGCTCAACGGCCTCGCTTTCTACGCCGCGCGCGCGGGCCGCGCGCCGCAACTCCCGCCTGCGCCCAATGGCACGGTGAAGGACATCGATGACCGGGGCTTGGAGGCCCTGCTCGCATCAAAGGGCGTGGGCCTGCCCAGGAGCGCCCGGGCGGCGACCGGCGCCGAGGCGGCGGAGGCCGCCGCCGCCATCGGCTTCCCGGTGGCCCTCAAGGTGCTGGCGCCGGCCTTCTCCCATAAGACCGAGGTGGGCGGCGTGCTGCTCGGCCTTGCCGGCGCCGCCGAGGTGGCGGCCGGGGCGGAAACCTTGCGCGCGCGCATCGCCGCCGCCGACCCCAGGGCCGAGATCGAGGGCTTCCTGGTCCAGGAGATGGTCACGGGCGTCGAGATGATCGTCGGCTGCCGCGAGGATCCGATCTACGGGCCGGCGGTGCTGGTGGGCGCCGGCGGTATCCTCGCCGAGCTGGTGCGCGACGCGGCGATGCGGCTCCTCCCCGTGACCGAGGCGGACGTGCGCGCCATGATCGCGGGCCTGCGCGTGCGCAGGCTCCTGGAGGGCTTCCGCGGTGCCGGCCCCGCGGATACCGACGCCTTGGTGCGCGCCGTCCTCGGCCTCGCCGAGGTGTTCCTCGAGCATCGGCGCGCGCTCTCCGATCTCGAGGTCAATCCATTGGTCGTGCGGGCCGCCGGCGAGGGCGTCGCCGCCGTCGACATCCGTCCCGTCCGGGGCGCGGGCTAGGGGAAGGGGAGGCACGGATGGAATTCGAGCTGCCCGAGGAACTGAAGCTCCTCAAGGAGACGCTCCGGCGCTACGTCGATGCCGAGATGATCCCGGTCGAGATGAAGAGTTGCGACGGGACCGCGCTCAGGCCGGAATACAAGGAGAAGTTCGAGGCCGATGCCAAGCGCCTCGGGTTGTGGCTCATCGACGTGCCCGAGGAGTTCGGCGGCCAGGGCATGGGGCTCCTCGCCAACGTGGTGGTGACCGAGGAGCTCGGCCGCACCGTGGCGCTGCCCGCCCGCGGCGTCCATTTCACCGGACCCAGCGTGCGCGCCATCCTCTACGAGCTCTCCGAGGAGATGAAGGAGAAGTATCTCTATCCCGTGATCCGCGGCGAGAAGTACGCCTGCTTCGGCCAGACCGAGCCCGACGCCGGCTCCGACCCGGGCTCCATGCGCACCACCGCCGTGCGCGACGGCGATGTTTACGTGATCAACGGCGTCAAGCGCTTCATCACCGGCGCCGAGAAGGCGGACTTCATCCAGCTCATGGTGGCGACCGACCGCGAGAAGGGCTCGCGCGGCGGCATCTCCTGCTTCATCGTCGACATGGACACACCGGGGGTGAAGCTCACCACCCAGTACGAGACCATGATGGGCGACAAGCCGTGGGAGATCGTCTTCGACAACGTGCGGGTGCCGGCGAGCCACCGCGTCGGCGCCGAGGGCGAGGGGTTCCGCCTGGGCCAGCGCTGGCTCGGCGGCGGGCGGCTGCGCCACGGCTCGCGCGCGCTCGGGGTCGCCCAGCGCTGCCTCGAGATGATGACCGCCTACGCCAAGACCCGCGTGACCTTCGGCCGGCCGCTGGCCGACCGCCAGGCCATCCAGTGGATGATCGCCGATTCCTTCGTCGAGCTGCACGCCGCCCGGCTCATGGTCTACCACGCCGCCGCCAGGGCCGACGCCGGCGAGGACTTCCGCAACGAGGCCTACATCTCCAAGTACTATGCCGACGAGATGGCGTTCCGGGTCGCCGACCGCTGCCTGCAGGTCCACGGCGGCATCGGGCTCACCACCGACCTCCCCATCGAGCGGATGTGGCGCCAGCAGCGCAGCTTCCGCATCACCGAGGGCGCCAGCGAGGTCATGAAGATGGTGATCGCGCGCAATGTGCTGAGGACCTATGGCTGAGGCGGGGGCCGCCTTGCGCCGCCCGCGGGCCGCTGATACCCTCGCCCGTAACCCGCACAACGTCACGTCATAGGGAGAACCGATCCATGGCAACCGTCGTCGCCAAGGCCCCCGCCCGGGGCAAGGCCAGGGCCGCCTCTGCCGGGAAGGGCAAGACCGCCAAGACCAGGACCTACGAGACCATCCTCGTCGAGAAGGAGCCCAACGGCATCGCCTGGGCCATCTTCAACCGGCCCGAGAAGCGCAACGCCATGAGCCCCCAGCTCCACCTCGACATGAACGACGCGCTCGAGGACTTGGCCATCGATCCCGAGGTCAAGGTGCTGGTGGTCACCGGCGCCGGCAAGGCGTTCTCCGCGGGCCAGGACATCCGCCTCTATTTCCGCGGCACCGCCGGCGACCCGGCCATGCGCCACAAGGCGCGGCACGCCTCCCACGCCTGGCGCTGGACCAAGCTCTCGCAGTTCCCCAAGCCCACCATCGCCATGGTCAACGGCTTTTGCTTCGGCGGCGCCTTCACCCAGGTCTGCGCGTGCGACTTCGCCATCGCCGCCGACGACGCCATCTTCGGCCTGTCGGAGATCAACTGGGGCATCCTGCCGGGCGGCATCGTGAGTTGGAACGTGGTCGAGCACATGAGCATGCGCGACGCGCTCTACTACGCCATTACCGGCGAGACCTTCACCGGCAAGGAGGCGGACAGGATGCGCTTCGTCACCCGGTCCGTGCCGCGCGCCAGGCTCAAGAGCGAGACGCGCAAGCTCGCCAAGCTGCTCATGCAGAAGAACCCGACGGCCGTGCGCTACACCAAGGAGGCGATCCGCGCCGTCCATCGCATGAGCGTCGAGCAGGCCGCCGACTACCTGAACGCCAAGTCGGACGCCCTCAAATACGCCGACCCCGAGAAGGGCCGCGAGAAGGGCATGACCCAGTTCCTCGACGACAAGACCTACCGGCCGGGATTCGGCCATTACGACCGGGGCCGCTAGGTCTTC
>DASWKZ010000010.1:0-1576 GCA_036396355.1 Alphaproteobacteria bacterium | reverse complement strand
ACTGTTCGTCAACGTGCAGCCGCTCTCGGGCGCGCCGGCCAACAACGCCGTGTACACCGCCCTGTTGCAGCCGGGCGACACGCTGATGGGGATGGACCTCTCGCACGGCGGGCATCTCAGCCACGGCTCGCCGGCCAACCGTTCGGGGAAGATCTACCGCCCCGTCGCCTACGGGGTCGATCCGGCGACCGGGCGCATCGACTACGAGGCGGTTGAGGCGCTCGCCCGCGAGCATCGGCCGAAGATCGTCATCGCCGGGTACTCCTCCTATCCGTGGACGGTGGACTGGAAACGATTCCGGGCGATCGCCGACGCCGTCGGCGCCTATCTCATGGCCGACATCGCCCACACCGCCGGACTGGTCGCGGCGCGGGTGATTCCGTCTCCCGTCGGCTTGGCCGATGTGGTGACCTTCACCACGCACAAGTCGCTGTGCGGCCCGCGCGGCGCCGTGATCCTCACCTCTTCCCCCAAGCTGGCTCGGATGATCGACCGGGCGGTCTTCCCCGGGGAGCAGGGCGGCCCGCATGTGAACACCATGCTTGCGCAGGCCGTCGCCTTTCGCCTGGCCGCCACGGAGACCTTCGGCCGATTGCAAACCCGGATCGTGGCCAACTGTGTCGCCCTGACCCGGGGCCTCGAGCGGGAGGGATTCCGTCTGCCCTACGGCGGGACCGATACGCACATGACGGTGATCGATTGTCGGTCCCAGGTCGGGCGGGGCGGCGCCGGCCTTTCCGGCGACATGGCGGCCCGCGTCCTCGACCTGGCCGGATTGGTGGTGAATCGAAACACGCTGCCCGGAGATCGGACGGCGGCAGCGGCCTCCGGGGTCCGCCTGGGGACGCCGTGGATCACGCAGCGCGGATTCAGCGAAGCGGATTGCGAGGAAATCGCGGCCTGGATCGGCCGGCTCCTGCGAGCCAGCGTGTCCTACCCCCAGGCGGGACGCAAGGGAACGCAGTTCCGCGCCAAGGTCGATTTCCACGTGCTGAACGAGATTCGGATCGAGGTCAGGAAGAAAGCCGAGGTCCGCGGCCTGGATTTCGAACCCGAGCGCCACGGGTACCCGCACTTCACGTATTTGGACGACCCCGTCCCCGACGGCAAGTTCGTCGAGCTGGAAATCGAAGGCGCGCCGGCCGAGGCCTTCGTGCGCTGGGCCACGAGCGCCCGGCCGGAGGACGTCGCCGCCGGCGCGCCCGCCTCCGCGCGGCTGACGGCGGCCGGGAAGTCGGTGGACGTCGGCCTCGCGCGCTTTGACGGAGGAGACAAGTGGCGGATGACCGTCGCCGCACCGGAGGCGGCCCTTGTCGTCACCTGGCTGCGCGACCTCTCCGACGGCTTCGTCGTCTTTGACGGCCAGGATCTGACGCGGAAGTTGCCCGGACCGGTGGCCGTTCGGACGGCCGGGGCAGCCCGCGGAGCTCCACCGGCGAAGCCGCGGCACGAGGGGGAGGACAAGCCGTGGTTCATCGGCGCGCCGGCCGGGGAAGAGGCTCCGCTGCCCGACTTTGTATGGAACGAGGGCGAGGCAGCCGAGCTGCGACGGACGAGGTTGTTTGAGGAGCACCGC
>DASWKZ010000009.1:0-3123 GCA_036396355.1 Alphaproteobacteria bacterium | reverse complement strand
TCACCACCATGCGCCCGTCCACGGCAACGCGGTATTCGTCCTTCACGGCGGGCGCGAACCACGCGGTCTTCGGGTCCTCGGGATGCGCGGCGACGGCGAAGCCGAAGCGCGACGGGGCCTCGGCCTCGATCTCGGTGAAGTTGCGCCCGCCGTCCCCGGACCGGAAGATGCCGTTGTGATGCTGGACCCAGACCGTCTCCGGCTGGGCGGCACAGGCCTGCATACGGTGCACATCCTGGCTGAGCGGGTCACGCGTCTTGTCGGGCGGCATGTATTCGGCGCGCATGCCGTGACCAAAGAGGGTCCAGCTCGCGCCGGCGTCCTCCGTGCGCCACACGCCGCCGGTCGAGATGGCAACGGTGAGCCGGTCCGAATCGCGCGGGTCCACCAGGACCGAATGCATGCCGGCCTGGTCGTAGACGACGCCGCCCCATTTGGGGCGCGAGGGATCGTTCCACAGGCTTTCGACCAGCTGCCAGCTTTCGCCCCGGTCGTCGGAGCGGAACAGCCCGCCCGGCACGGTGCCGGCCCAGATGCGGCCCGGTCGGTCGGCGCCGCCCGGCGCCAGGGTCCAGATCATCTCGACCGAGGGGCCTTCCTTCTTGGGCGGCCATTCCCCCATGGGGTCGGGCGGGGGGCGGTCCTTCTCCTCCGCGAATCGCGGCGGCGTCACTTCCTGCCACGATGTCCCGTTGTCCTCGGAACGGTGCAGCTTGACGCCGAAATGGCCGAGGTCGAGCGCCGCATAGAGCGCCCCGTCGCGCGGGTCGTGCAGTGCCGCGCTCACGGGCTCGCCCAGGAATGCCGTCCCGTCGAGGCGCCATGCGCCGCCTTTCCCGGGTCGATAGGTGAACAGCCCCTTGCGCGTCGCCGCGTGAAGCACCTGAGCCATCGATTCAACCTCCACTGAGCGCCTGGAAGACGAAGATCTCGTCGGTTTCCGTTACCGGATCGGAGAGCGATACGCGGTCCGCCACCGGCTCGCTGTTGACGAAGACGTTGACGTGCTTGCGCAGCCGGCCCTGGTCGTCGAGCAGGTAGCTGCGCAGGCGCGGATTGGAATCGAACACCGAGCCCAGCGCCTCGCGCACGGTGATCGCCGCCACCTCGACCGGCGGACAGTCGAGGTGCCGCTGCAGGTTGCTGGTGAATACGATGCGTGCCACGCGGTGTTTCCCAACGGAATGCCGGGCCGGCCCCGGCCGCACGCCGCCCCGGCGGCGGCAACCGATCAGGACGCCCGCGCCACCTCCCGGGGCGCCCGCACGTCGCGGTCCCGGGCGAACAGCTCGTCGCGGCACCAGCGGGCGACCTCGCTGCCGGTCGCGAACCACACCCCTTCGGCCTGCTTCATGTGGCGGATGATGGCGCGCAGCGTCCGCGCGCGGCCCGGCCGGCCCGAGATATAGGGATGGAACTGGAACGGGCAATAGGTGGGCTCGCGCCCGGATTCCTCGTGGAGGTCGTCGAACATGCCCTTCCACACCACCAGCGTGTCATGGGGGTTTCCGGAATCCCGGTGCCCGTAGGTGCGCCCATCGCCGAAGGGCTGGCGCGGCAGCTCGACCAGCTCGCGCCCGCCCGCCCGCCACAGGAACGGGCGGTCGTGGGAGAACGAGTTGCTGTTCCACAGATAGCCGTTCTCCATCAGCAGCTCGATGCTGTTGGGGCTCTGGGTGCAGGACCGCCAGCCCACCGGCGGCGTGCCGGATCGGCTCTCGATCATGGCGGTGGCCCTGCGGATGACGTCGCGCTCCTCCTCGCGGGTGAGGTCGCGGGCGACCTCGTGGTGGTAGCCGTGCCCGGCCGTCTCGTGGCCGCCGGCGGCGATCGCCTTGACGGCGTCGGGGTAGCGCTCGGCGATGCCCCCGCACACCATGAAGGTGGCCTTGACCCCTTCCTCCTCGAGGATGCGGAGGATGCGCCAGATGGCGGTGTGGGGCCCGTATTCCGCCTGGGTGTATTCCTCGTGGTTGATCTTGCCGTCGGCAAGCGGGCGCACGTCCTCGCCGCCCTGGAAATCGAACGTTAAGGTTACCGCGATACGGTGGCCGTCCGGCCACGAGAAGCGGCCGCCATGGTGATGTTCGCTGGGCATCGCCTGTTCCTCCTGGGACCTGAGAGTTCGGTTGGCGGCCGTGGATCCGCGCCCCTCAGTCCGGAAGCGCGCTCCCGCCCCGGCGCGACGGCCACGATTGTGACCCATACAATCGCCGCGGTCCACGAGTAGTGTCTCGGTTTAAGGTTTGACGTGCTTGAAGCAGGACGCGCACTTCTATTCTATGTCGCCATATCGTCCGAAAGCGACCCATGTTCCGGTGCGGCAATCGAAGCGGAGATGGGTCAAGAGCGGATTTGCGCTTAGCGGACACCCTTGGGGACGGGGGTTACTACCGGGTTGGGGCTGTTCCATATTCATTCCCGTCCGCGGAATCCCGCCTCGATACGCGGCTTCCACGCAATGGCCCAGTCCTTGATCTTGGTTACATAGGCGAGCCGCTTCTCATCGCCTGGAAGCCGATCATAGTGCCACTCCGAAGCCCGCCG
Source organism: Alphaproteobacteria bacterium (assembly GCA_036396355.1). Taxonomy (GTDB): domain Bacteria; phylum Pseudomonadota; class Alphaproteobacteria; order SMXQ01; family SMXQ01; genus DASWKZ01. The sequence continues at coordinate 576 of DASWKZ010000009.1, read as the reverse complement.
TATTGCTTCCCTCGCTGGAGGGAAGCCCTCTGCCTCCGGATTTCGAAAATAGTTGACGCTAAGCATCTGTGCGCCGTCGGACATCGCAAAGGTTGCTACGATCATCACCCGAGGCAGCCCTGCGGTGTTTTTCCGTACCCACCGAATCGCATCCTTATAAGACGGGTCTTTTCTCTTCTTTCGCTTGCCCGATGTCATGTTCGCATGATTGATGGTGAGGCAGTTGTAACCGCTCCGCGGGTTGAAATAGGTCGAAGCGTCGGGCCAGCGAAAGAAGAGATTCGTGCGAGTGCAATCCCTTGGAATGGCCCAGCCGCTCCTTCCATCGGGACCACTATCTGGAATCTCATGATTGAAGTCGATAGCTATCAAGCCGAATAATTCTTTTTCCTTTACCTGAGCCAGATAGATTCTTGTGAGCTTCACGTTGCTCTTAGGTGACCCTCTATCCCATCTACTTACGATCTGCCAAACGCCTTCGGGCAATGGAACGTAGAGCTTGCTCTGAACGTCTGTCGGTAACGAGATGAGGCCTGAAACCTTTTGGCCGACCGTCTGCGCGGAGATCGGCATAGC
>DASWKZ010000008.1:0-4344 GCA_036396355.1 Alphaproteobacteria bacterium | reverse complement strand
GCGGGCGTAGCAGTAGACGCAGCCGTGCTCGCAGCCGCGATAGGGATTGATGGAGCGGTCGAACGGGATGTCGGGGGAGGCGTTGCGGGCGATCACGGTGCGGGTGGCATCGACCGTGATCCGGGTGCGCGGGCGCGGCGCCGGGTCGGCCCCCTCCCCCTCCTCCGCGGTCTCGCCGGCCGCATGCCCCCAGCCGTCGTCCACGCGCACCCGCCGCTCGCGCTCGTAGCGCCCGGTGGCGTTGGAGACGGCGCCGCGGCCCTTGAGCGGCCGCCCGCCCGGCAGGTCCGGCAGGACGTCCATAAATCATGATCCCTCAACTGTGAGAACAAATCAAGAACCTCAGGATTTCTTAAGGGCCCCACCTTTTCCTTCCCTTGCCGTCCCCCTATAAAGGGGCGCTTCGACGGAGGCGCCGGTGCCGGACGAGGACAACGGAGTGGTGCTGAGCATCGTCATCCCGACCCTGGACGCGGCGGCCCATCTGCCCGGGTGCCTCGAGGCCCTCGAGGCCGGGCGGAGGACCGCCCGCGACCTCGCCGTCGTTCCCCCGGACATCGAGCTGGTCGTGGTCGACGGCGGCTCCACCGACGACACGGTTGCCATCGCCGGGCGCGTGGGCGCGCGGGTGATCGCGGCGCCGCGCGGGCGCGGCGCCCAGCTCGCCGCCGGGGCGCGGGCCGCCAACGGCGACTGGCTGCTGTTCCTGCATGCCGACACGCGCTTGGCCCAGGGCTGGCTGGCGGCGGTCGCCGGCTTCGTCAACAACCCGGCCAACCCGGCGCGGGCGGCGGCCTTCCGCTTCGCCCTCGACGATGCGGGCCGCGCCGCCCGCCTGATCGAGGCCGCCGTCGCCTGGCGCTGCCGGTCGCTGGCGCTGCCCTATGGCGACCAGGGCCTGCTGATCTCGCGCGCCTTCTACGGCGAGCTCGGCGGGTACGGGCCCGAGCCGCTGATGGAGGACGTCGCCCTGGTCCGCCGCATCGGCGCCGGGCGCCTGCGCATGCTCGAGGTGGCGGCGGTGACCTCGGCCGAGCGCTATCGCAGGGGGGGCTGGCTGCTGCGCCCGCTGCGCAACCTCTCCTGCCTCGGCCTCTACCTCCTGGGCCTGCCGACCCCGGTGATCCGGCGGCTCTACGGCCGCTAGGGCCGTGCGCCGCCAGCGCCAGCTGGTCCTGTTCCTGCGCGCGCCGCAGCGCGGCGCCGTCAAGCGGCGCCTCGCGCGCGCCATCGGCGACGCCGCCGCCCATGGATTCTACGCCGCCACCAGCCGCGCGCTGATCCGCGCGACCGCCCGCGATCGCCGCTGGCGCACGGTGCTGGCGGTGACCCCCGACGCCTTCGCCCGGGCGGGCCGCTTCTGGCCCGAGGCCGGCGCCGCCCCGCGCATGGGCCAGGGGCCGGGCGATCTCGGCGCGCGCATGGGCCGCGTGTTCGCGACGCTGCCGCCCGGGCCGGCGGTCATCGTCGGCTCCGACATCCCCGGCATCACGCCGGAACTCGTCGCCGAGGCGTTCCGGCGGCTCGCGCGCGGCGAGGCGGTATTCGGCCCCGCCGCCGACGGCGGCTACTGGCTGGTCGGCCTCGCCCGCAGGCGCCTCGCGGCGGCGGCCTTTCCGCGGCGGCTGTTCCGCGGGGTGCGCTGGTCGACGCCCCACGCCCTCGCCGACACCCGTGCCAATCTGCCTAAGGGCGCGGAGGCGCCGGCGCTTCCGGTGCTCGAGGACGTGGACGAGGCCTTGGACTTCGCGCGCGCCGCGCGCCGGCTCAGCGCTCCTTGAGCCGCGGCATGAGCTCCACCAGGTTGCAGGGCTTGTTGCGGGAATCGAGCTGGGATTTGAGAATCTCGTCCCAGCCGTCGCGGCAGGCAGACGGCGAGCCCGGCAGGGCGAAGACATAGGTGCCGCCGGCCAGCCCGCCGACGGCGCGCGACTGCATGGTCGAGGTCCCGACCTTGCCGTAGGAGACCATGCGGAACAGCTCGCCGAAGCCCTCGATCTCGCGGTCGAAGAGCGGCCGGAGCGCCTCGGGCGTCACGTCGCGGCCGGTGATGCCGGTGCCGCCGCTGGTGATCACCACGTCGATCCCGGGATCGAGCACCCATTCCTTGACCTTGCCCTGGATGAACCTGGCCTCGTCCTTGACGATGGCCCGCGCCGCCAGCCTGTGGCCCGCCGCCTCGATGCGCTCGGCGAGCACCGATCCCGACTCGTCATCGGCCTCGGTGCGGGTGTCCGAAATGGTGAGGACGGCGATGTTGACCGGCAGGAACGGGCGCGATTCGTCGATGCCGGGCATGGCTGCCTCCCGTAACGGTCATGCGAAAGGATGCGGTCAGGGGCGCTGTTCGGCGACTCCGAGCCGGGCGCCATCCAACCCTACATAGAGCGGCCACCGCCCGCCCGCAAGGGAGGCCAGCGACGGCGCCTCCTGGCCCAGCCGCGCCCGGTAGATCCAGAGATTCTCGAACACGCGCCGCACGAACCGGCGGGTCTCGCGGACGGGGATCGACTCGATGAAGATGAGCGGGTCCGAATCGTGATGGGCCTGGCGCTGCCACCTGGCGAGGTTGCCCGGCCCGCCGTTATACGCCGCCACCATGAGCAGGAGGTTGCCGGCGACCACGTCCTCGGTGAGCAGGTGGTCCATGTAGCGCTGGCCGAGGTCGAGATTGGTGCCGATGTCGTAGAGATGCGCGCGGCGGGCGCCGAGGAAGCTTCTCCGGCTGCCGGCCATGAAGCGGGCCGTCGCCGGCATCAGCTGCAGCAGGCCGCGGGCGCCCGAAGCGCTCGTCGCGCGGGCGTTGAAACCGGATTCCTGGCGCGCCAGCGCGTAGATCAGCGCGCGGTCCATCATGTGGCCGCCCTCCGGCGCCGGCCAGCGGGGCAGCGGGTAGAGCGCCGCGTCGTAGCGCTCGCCATATCCCGCGAGCAGGGCCTTGCCGGCGCGGAGCGCGGTGGCCGGCAGGCCGGCGGCGTCGGCCGCCGCCACCAGGGCGCGCAGGAGCGCCGGCGAGGCCTCGGCGCGCAGGCCGCGGAGCTCGGCCTCGGCGCGGCGCCGCTCGCCCGCCTCCACCAGGGCGAAGGCGCGGCGGCCCGGCGCGCTGGCGGCGAGGGCGGCGATATTGCCCTCCTCGACCGAGGGCAGCCGCCAGTCGTAGGCGGGGGCGCCGTGGATATGGGCCGCCATCATGCCGTAGAAGGTGTAGGGATGGCGCGCGGCGGCGGCGAGCCACCTGTTGACGCGCCGGGGGTTCCCGGACACCAGATGGGCCCGGGCCGCCCAGAACGCGGCGGCGGCGGCCCCGCGCGCCGATGCGCGCGGGGAGGCGGCGGCGTCCTCGAAATGGCGCGCGGCCGCGCCATGGCGGCCGAGACGGAAGGCGGCGAGTCCCGCCCACCAGTGGGCCCGGGGGGCGTGGGCCCCGGAGCGTTTGGCGGCGATGGCGGCGATCCGGTAGGCGCGCTCGCTGTCGCCGCGCCGGAACCAGGCGGCGGCGGCGATCGCCCGGGCGCGGTCGACGGCGGCGCGGCCGGCCATGCGCTCGGCCTCGGCCCCGGCGAGGAACCTCTCGGCCACCGTCAGGTATTCGCGCCGCGCGTAGCCCTGGACGCGGCGGCGCAGCGCGCGCTCGGCGGCGCCGGGGCGGGCGGCCCTGGCGCCGGCACGATCGAGCTCGTCCTCGATGGCGGCGGCGGCGTCGCCGAGGGCGCCGGCCAGACGCGGCACCGGGTGGGAGCCGAAGGTGGGCGCCCGCGGCGCCTTGGCCCCGGCGGGGCGGCGCTTCAGCGCCAGCCGGTAGAGGCGCGGCGCGTCGGGGTGGTCGGCGTAGCGCGCGAGCCAGGCGCGCAGCTCGCGATACTGGGTCCAGTACTTGGTCGGATGGAGGTAGCGCTGCGCCAGCACGTGGCCCAGCAGCAGCCCGTCGCCGAGCTTGCGGATGCGCGCGTCGGCGTCCCGCCACCTGCCGTCCCGCTGGAGCGCGAAGATCTCGCCGTAAAGGGCGATGTCCGGCGCCGCGAGGATGGCGGGCAGGGCCCGTTCGGGGGCTGGCGCGTCGGCATCGCCAGGGGCCGCCGCGCCGGGCACCGCCTCGGCCCGCCCCTCCGGGATCGCGGTCGCCAGCGACGCCGCCGAGAGGAGCGCAAAGACCAGGCCGAGGCGCCTCCGCCCCGGCCCCGAACCGGCTCCCCCTGATCTCGGTCGCGACATCCTGCCCACCTTCATACCCAGTCGGCGCGCGCCGGGCAAGCCCGGCTTGGCCATGGACCGCGCCGGGCGAATGGGCCACAATCGTGGCCGTCGCGCCGGGGCGCGAGCGCGCTTCCGGAAGCCGGGGCGCGG
>DASWKZ010000007.1:0-1966 GCA_036396355.1 Alphaproteobacteria bacterium | reverse complement strand
CAAGGAGCCCAAGGGCTTCGCCCGCATGGCCCAGATCGAGGGCGCCATGGACGAGGGCTGCCACGCGCTGCTGGTCGAGGACCTCGCCACCGACGGCGGCTCCAAGATCAACTTCGTCAACGCCCTCCGCAAGGCGGGCGGCACCGTGGACCGGGTGTTCGTGGTGTTCTACTACGGCATCTTCCCCGAGGCGCCGGCGGCGCTGGAGGGGCTGGGCGTGCGCCTGGTGTGGCTCGCCACCTGGGCCGACGTCATCGACGCCGCGGCCGCGGGCGGGCAGTTCGACGCCGCGACCATCGCCGAGGTCCGCGCCTATCTCGACGACCCCCACGGCTGGTCGGCGGCCCATGGCGGCAAGGGCGACTGAGCGGGCGCGGCGAACCTCCGATCTGTAGCGCGCCCCGCGCCACGTATTCGTTTCCCGCCCCCCACCCTATCCCTCCCCCACGAACGGGGGGAGGGAACGCACGGCGCGGTCCAGGGCCTCCCTCTCCCTCGATGGGGGAGGGTCGGGGTGGGGGTGGAAACGCCAAGCGCCGCCACCCAAGCGGATTGCGCCCTAGCCACCGCGCGGGCCTGCCGCTAGGCTGGCGGCGTCCGTGACACGCCCGGTGACGATGCCGAGAGACCGCCGCCTCCCCGCCTTCCTGTCCGCAGCCCTGATCGCCGCCGGCGTCCTCGCGTCGTGCGGCGGCGAGGAGCGGCGCCGCGACACCCTGGTCATCGGCATGACCCAGTACCCGGCGACGCTCAACCCCAACATCGAATCCATGCTGGCCAAGACCTACGTGCTGGCCATGGCCCAGCGGCCCTTCACCCACAACGATCCCGACTGGAAGCGCGTCTGCGCGCTGTGCGAGACCCTGCCGACGCTGGAGAACGGCCTCGCGGTGCCCGAGACGCTGCCCGACGGCAGGACCGGCATCGCGGTCACCTACACCATCCGCGCGGGCGCGCGCTGGGGCGACGGCACCCCGGTCACCACCGAGGACGTTCTGTTCACCCACGAGGTCGGCCGGCACCCGGCGAGCGGCGTCGCCGACGGCGAGCTCTACCGGCGCATCCTCTCGATCGACGTGAAGGACGCGCGCACCTTCACGCTCCACCTCGACCGCATGACGTACGACTACAACGCCATCGACAGCCTCAACCTGCTGCCGGCCCATATCGAGCGCGCCAACTTCGCCGACCCCAAGCAGTACCGGCTGCGCACCGCCTACGACACCGACAGCACCAATCCCGGGCTCTATTTCGGGCCCTACCGCATCACCGAGAAGCGGACCGGCGCGCGCATCGTGCTCGAGCCCAACCCCACCTGGTGGGGCGAGGCGCCCCATTTCAGGAAGGTGGTGGTGCAGATCATCGAGAACACGGCGGCGCTGGAGGCCAACCTGCTGTCGGGCTCCATCGACTACATCGCCGGCGAGCTCGGCCTGACCCTGGACCAGGGCCTCGCCTTCGCCAAGCGCCACGGCGGCGACTACGACATCGCCTTCAAGCCGAGCCTGGTCTACGAGCACATCGACCTCAACCTGGAGAACCCGATCCTCGCCGACCTCCGCGTGCGCCGGGCGCTGATCCTGGCGCTCGACCGCGCGGCCATCACCGAGAAGCTGTTCGAGGGCCGCCAGCCGGTCGCCGATTCCTTCGTCCACCCGCTCGACTGGATCCATTCCAGGGAGACGCCCAGATACGCCCGCGACCTCGCCCGCGCGAACGCGCTGCTGGACGAGGCCGGCTGGTCGAGGCGCGCCGGAGACGGCATCCGCGTGAACGGGGCGGGCGCGCGGCTCTCCTTCGAGCTCATGACCACGGCCGGCAGCCGCGCCCGCGAGCTGGTCCAGCAGGTGCTGCAGAGCCAGTGGCGCGAGGCCGGGATCGGGATCCGCATCCGCAACGAGCCCGCCCGGGTCTTCTTCGGCGAGACCGTGACCAAGCGCCGGTTCACCGCCATGGCCATGTTCGC
>DASWKZ010000006.1:0-4575 GCA_036396355.1 Alphaproteobacteria bacterium | reverse complement strand
GACGGTGATGGAGCGGTTGCTGGAGGAGGTGAGCTTCGCGGCGTCGGACAACCCGGGCCTCACGGTGCGGATCGACGCGACCTACGTGCGCGACAAGGTCGGCGACCTGGTCAAGGACACCGACCTCTCCAAGTTCATCCTGTAGGGAACGTTTCCGATCAGTGCTAATACCGTCATGCCCCGGCTTGAGGACAGGCTTCACGTCAGGGGCATTGACGGGAGAACTGGCGCACTACTGGCCAGTTCAGACTCGTTCACCCCTCCCGTCATGCCCCGCTTGTCGTGCGTAGGCACGCTTCGCATGACGCGGGGTATCCAGCTCACGGCAGGCTTTGGTAGAGATCTCGCCAATCGGCGTTGGTCGCGGGGAGCGGTTTGATCCTCCCCGGCCCATATACCGACGCTTACATCGCTGGACGCCCCGGCCAATCCCCCGAACGAGTCGGGGGAGGGGCGCGACGGTTTTTTTCGGTCAAAAGGTAGCGCTATCGGCCTGCGGCGCCGCGCGCCGGCTCACGCCCCTGCGCCGTCGCCGCCCGGTGGAGGCGGCGCGGCCGCGGGCCGCGGGCCCTGTCGCCGGTTCTCGTAGAGCGTCGCGAAGTCCACCGAGTTGATGAGCAGCGGCGGGTAGCCGCCGTTGCGGGTCACCTCGGCGACGATCTGGCGCGCGAAGGGGAACAGCAGCGACGGGCAATGGATGTGGAGCACCGCCTCCCCGTGCTCGGCGGGGATGTTGGCGATGGTGAACAGCCCCGCGTAATCGAGGCTCACCAGGAACAGGTGCCTGTCCCGGCGCCGGGCGCGGCCCTCGAGCGACAGCGTCACCTCGTACATGTTGTCGCGCGCCGTGGCCACCGAGAGCCGGACGTTCACCTCCACCTCGGGGGCCTCGTCCGCCTCGGCCATCGCGTCGGCCGCGTTGGGATTCTCGAAGGACAGGTCCTTCACGTACTGGGTATGGCAGTGGACGACCGGGGCGGCGCGGTCGGCGCCGGCATCGGCGGCGGCATCGGCGCCGGCCTCGGGCGTCTTGGTTTCGTCCGCCATGAACCTGGTCTCCGTTGCGTCGGCCGCGCCCCGCCCGGGCGGGCGCCGCCGTGTTTAGCGTGGATCGCCGGGCCGCGCAAGGTTGCCCGGGATTGCGTGGGCCTAGGGCCGCCTCGGCGGCGGCCGGCGCGGGTCGTCGCCGGATTCCGGCGGCACCTCGGTGAACTCGCCCTCGATCACCCTTCCGTCGCGCCCGTCCGCGCCCGTCCAGCGCGCATGCACGTGGACGTGCTCGGGCCGCAGCAGCCAGCGCCAGGCGGCCCCGGCGATGGCAAGCCGCGCCCACGGGACCAGGAGCAGCAGCCCCAACCCGTCGGTGAGGAAGCCCGGCGTGAGGAGGAGAACGCCGGCCACCAGCAGGCACAGGGCGTCGGCCATCTCCCGCGCCGGGAACTCGCCCCGCGCAAGCGTCGCCTGGGCGCGGGCCAGGACCTGGAAGCCCTGGGCCCGCACCAGGGCGGTGCCGGCGGCGGCGGTCAGCACGATCAGGCCCGCCGTCTCCCACGCGCCGAGCACGCCGCCGACCTCGACGATCAGCGCGATCTCGACGATGGGGACCAGGACGAAGGCCAGAAACAGAAGGAAAGCCATGATTCCCCTTAAAATTGGGTCCCCGAGCCCCCAAGTCCAGTATGATATCCGGCGCGACGCTGGATTTTGGGGGGAGGCGTTGATAACGTGGGGTCGCCGGCGCGCGGGCGGCGCCTCGCGGCCGCGGCGAAAAGGACCCCCATGGGCAACGGTTTCCAGTTCCTCGACATCATCTTCTTCGCCCTGATCGCGGGTTTCATCATCCTGCGGCTGCGCAGCGTGCTGGGCAAGCGCACCGGCCACGAGCAGCGCGACGCCGATCCGTTCCGCGCGCGGCGCGCGAGCGGCCCGGAGCCGCAGCCGGCCGAGCTCGGCGCCGACAACGTGATCGCGCTTCCCGGCCAGAACGGCGGCGCGGTGGCCGCCGACAGCCCGCTGGGCGCCGGCCTCACCCAGATCCGGGTCGCCGATCCCCGCTTCGATGCCGCGGACTTCCTGGAAAAAGCCGAGGCCGCCTTCGAGTACATCGTCACCGGCTTTGCCGTCGGGGAAGTCTCGAAATTGAAGCCGCTGCTCTCCAGGGAAGTGTTCGACGGCTTCGCCACCGCCATCCGCGAACGCGAGCGCAAGGGCGAGACCCTCGAGACCACCATCGTCCGCCTCAAGGAGGCCGAGCTGGTGGAGGCCGGCATGGAGGGACGCACCGCTTCCATCACGGTGAAGTACGTCAGCGAGCAGATCAACGTCACCCGCGATGCCAAGGGCGAGGCGGTGGCGGGCGATCCCAACCGCATCACCGAAACGGTCGACATCTGGACCTATGAGCGCAACACCCGCTCCTCCGACCCCAACTGGCTGCTGGTGGCGACCGAAACACCGGAATGAGCCCCGGGGGGCGTTGACCCGTCGCGCGGCGATGCACGCCTCCCGCCGCCGGCCCGGCTGGGCCGGCGCCGCCCTCTGCGGCCTCCTGGCGGGCGCCTGCGCCCCGGTGGTGCCGCCCGACCGCGCCGCCCTCGAGCCGGTCTCCTTCGCCGACCTGCCCGGCTGGGACCGCGACGACCCGCGCGGGGCGCTCACGGCGCTGGCGCGCTCCTGCGGGCGCCACCTCGCCCGCGCCCCCGACGCCGCGATCGGGCCGCGGGCGCTGGCGGGCCGCGCCGAGGACTGGCGGGCGCCGTGCGAGGCGGTGGCGGCGGGCGACGCCGCGGCCCCGGAGGCGGGCGCGGCCCGGGCGCTCATCGAGGCCCATTTCCGGCCCTTCGCCGTGGTCGGCACCGACGGGCGCGAGGGCCTGTTCACCGGCTATTACGAGCCCGAGCTCAAGGGCGCGCGCGAGCGCTCGGCGCGCTACCGCGTGCCCCTCTACCGCCGGCCCGGCGACCTGGTGATGGCCGATCTCGGCGTCTTCTCCGAGGAGTTCCGCGGGCGCACCATCGCCGGCAGGGTGACCGACGGGCGCCTGGTGCCCTATCACGACCGCGCCGGGATCGCCGAGGGCGGGCTCGCCGGGCGCGGACTCGAGCTGGTCTGGGTCGACGACCCGGTGGACGCCTTCTTCCTCGAGATCCAGGGCTCCGGCCGGGTGGTGCTGGAGGACGGCTCGGTCATGCGCCTGGGCTATGCCGGCAAGAACGGCCATCGCTACACCGCCATCGGCCGGGTGCTCATGGAGATGGGGGCGCTCGACCGCGAGGAGGTCTCCATGCAGTCGATCCGCGCCTGGCTCGCGGCCAACCCCGAAAGGGCCCGGGAGGTGATGGCGCGGAACCGCTCCTACGTGTTCTTCCGCGAGCTTGCGGGCGAGGGCCCCATCGGCGCCGAGGGCGTGGTGCTGACCCCGGGCCGTTCGCTCGCCGTCGACCGCAGGTTCCTGCCCCTCGGCGTGCCGCTCTACGTCGCCGCCGAGGACCCCGCCGGCGCGCTGGCGCCGGTCGAGGCGCTCATGGTCGCCCAGGACACCGGCGGCGCCATCCGCGGGCCGGTGCGCGGCGACGTCTTCCTCGGCGCCGGGCCCGGGGCGGCGGAGCGGGCCGGCCGCATGCGTTTCCGGGGCCGCGCCTGGCTGCTGCTGCCGGCCGCCCTGGCGGCGCGGATCCCCGCCTCCTGAGGGCGCCGTGGCCGAGCGCGGAGGAGCGAAGGGCGGAGCCGGACGCCGCAGGCGGCCCGGGAAGGGGGCCGAGGACGACGCGGCGCTGTGGCGGCAGGTCGCCGGCGGCGTCCGGCCGCTCAGGGGCCGCAAGGCGCCCCCTCCGCCGTCCTCGGAGGCCGGCCCCGAGGCGGCGCCCGCGGCCGTGGCCAAACCGCCGCGGCCCCAGGGACCCGCCCGCAAGCCGGCGGAAAGAATGCTCCCGCGCCCGGCGCCCGCGCTGGCGCCCGGCGCCGCGCCCGGCCTCGATCGGCGCACCGCGCTGCGCCTGCGCCGGGGCCAGCTCCCCATCGAGGGGCGCATCGACCTCCACGGCCTGCGCAAGACGGAGGCGCGCGACGCGCTCGGCCGCTTCCTCGCCGATGAGCGGGCGGCCGGGCGGCGCTGCGTACTGGTGATCACCGGCAAGGGGCTCAGGGGCGAGGGCGCCGGCGTCTTGCGCGCCGCGCTCGGCGACTGGTTCAACGAGGCGGCGCTCCGCGACCATATCCTCGCCTACGCCCCGGCCCGGGCGCGCGACGGCGGCGCCGGCGCGTTCTACGTCTATCTCCGGCGCGGGGACGCCAGGTGACCCCGTTCGGGGCCAAGCTCCGGGAGCTCCGCGCCCAGCGCGGGCTGACGCTCAAGAAGATGGCGGCCGACCTGCAGCTGTCGCCCGCCTACCTCTCGGCGCTGGAGAACGGCAAGCGCGGCCGGCCGAGCCCGGTGCTGGTGATCCAGATCTGCCAGTACTTCCACCGCATCTGGGAGGATGCCGAGGAGCTCGAGCGGCTGGCCCAGCTCTCGCACCCGCGCTGCGTCATCGACACCGCCGGCCTCGCCCCCGAGGCCACCGAGCTCGCCAACCT
>DASWKZ010000005.1:0-18397 GCA_036396355.1 Alphaproteobacteria bacterium | reverse complement strand
GTCCGACATGCTTTCCACCCTGCCGACCAGGGTGGCGCGGTTGGGATGGATGCCGGAGAAGGCGAGGATGTTGCGCTCGAGGCTCTTGAGGCTGTGGCCGCCGAAATACCAGCGGTAGACCAGCGCCGGCATGCCCATGGTGACGACGATACGGGCCGATCTCCCGGTCAGCAGCCGGCGCCAGCCGGTCGTCCCGCCCGCGCGCGCCGCCGCGAAATCGGGGCGGAAGACCTGCTCCAGGAAGGCCTTGAACAGCGCCGGCATGGTGCCGAGCCACAGCGGATAGAGGATGACCAGATGCTCCGCCCAGGCGATGGTCTCCTGGGCCTCGCGGATGGCGGGCGGCGGCGCGCCGCCGGTCCAGTCCTCGCGGGTGCGGAGGATCGGGAAGTCGAGCTCGGCCACCTCGATGCGCCGGAGCTGGTAGCCGGCCCCGGCGGCGCCGCGGGCGTAGGCGTCGGCCAGCGCGTGCCCGTAATGGCCGCCGCCGGCGCTGGGATGGCCCTGGATGATTGCGATGCGCGTCGCCATGGTTCAATTCCCGAGCCGGCTCGATTCAATCGAGAGCCGCCGTCATCGTTTCCCCCGAAAGAACGCCTTGAGCAACGCCCCGCATTCGGCCTCGCGCAGGCCGGAGATCACCTCCGGGCGGTGGTGGCAGCTGGGCTGGGCGAAGATGCGGGGGCTGCCCTCGACGCCGCCGCCCTTGGGGTCGGCGGCGCCGTAATAGAGGCGGCGGATGCGGGCGAAGGAGATGGCCTGGGCGCACATGGGGCAGGGTTCCAGCGTCACGTAGAGATCGCATTCGGGAAGCCTGGCCGCGCCGGCCTTCCTGGCGGCCGCGCGGAGCGCCAGCAGCTCGGCGTGGGCGGTGGGATCGGCGGACGATTCGGTCCTGTTATGGGCGCGGGCGAGGATGACCCCCGTCTCCCCGTCGACGATCACGCAGCCCACCGGCACCTCGCCCTTCGCCGCCGCCCGGCGGGCAAGGGAAAGGGCCGTCGCCATGGCGTCGGGGCGTTTCGCGGGCGGTCGGTTCATGGCGCGAGGGTGGCCCGGGAACGCGTTGCCCGCAAGGACCTTCGGCCCTAAAGTCGCGCCATGCCCGCGCCCCCGTCCCGCCCCGTCATCGGCCTCACGCTGGACCGCGAGGAGGCGGGCGGCTATTCGCGCTTCCCGTGGTACGCGCTGCGCGCCAACTACGCGGCGGCGGTGGCGGCGGCGGGCGGGCTGCCGCTGGCGCTGCCCCATGAAGGGGCGCTCGTCGCCGACACGATCGCCGTCCTCGACGGACTCGTCGTCACCGGCGGCAATTTCGACGTGGACCCGGCGCTGTTCGGCGATGGCGAGCGCCATCCGAGCGTCACCGTCAAGCCCGGGCGCACCGGGTTCGAGCTCGCGATCGCCCGGGCGGCGCTGGACGGGGACATGCCGGTGCTCGGCATCTGCGGCGGCGAGCAGCTCCTCAACGTGGTCCTGGGGGGCACGCTCATCCAGCACATCCCCGACGAGGTCCCGCGCGCGCTCGCCCACGAGCAGCCCAACCCGCGCGACGAGCCCGGCCACGAGGTCGAGATCGTCGCCGGCACGCGCCTTGCCGCCATCACCGGGACGACCCGCATGGCCGTGAATTCCGCCCATCACCAGGCGGTCAAGCGCCCGGGGGACGGGCTCGTGGTCAACGCGCTGGCCCCCGACGGGGTGATCGAGGGCATCGAGGACCCCAGGCGCCGGTTCTGCATCGGCGTCGAATGGCACCCGGAATTCGCGCTGTCGGACGGCGACCGCAAGCTGATGGCGGCCTTCGTCGCCGCCTGCCGGGAGGGATGAGATGGCGCCGCGCAAACCCCCGCCGGCGGCCGCGGGCGGCACCGAGCGCATCGCCCGGCGCATCGCCCGGGCCGGCGTGTGTTCGCGGCGGGCGGCCGAGGCCCTGATCGCCGAGGGCCGGGTCGCCGTCGACGGGCACGCCATCGCCAGCCCGGCGCTCAACGTCGGTCCGGCCGAAATCGTCACCATCGACGGCGAGCCCATCCCCGCGGCCGAGCCGCCGCGCCTGTGGCGCCATCACAAGCGCCGGGGCCGCATCACCACCGCGCGCGACCCCGAGGGCCGCCCCACCGTGTTCGACGACCTGCCGGCGGGATTCCCGCGCGTGATCACCGTCGGCAGGCTGGATTACAACAGCGAGGGGCTGCTGCTGCTCACCAATGACGGGGCGCTGGCGCGCACACTCGAACTGCCGGCGACCGGCTGGGTCCGGCGCTACCGGGTGCGCGCCCACGGCCGGGTGGACGAGCCGGCGCTTTCGCGCCTCGCCGGTGGGGCGACCGTGGACGGCGTCGCCTACGGCCCGGTGGAGGCCAGGCTCGAGCGCACCGTCGCCGCCAATGCGTGGCTGACGGTGGCGCTCAGGGAAGGGCGCAACCGCGAGGTGCGCAAGCTGATGGCCCATCTCGGGCTCGAGGTGAGCCGCCTGATCCGCGTCGCCTTCGGGCCGTTCCAGCTGGGGAACCTTCCTCCGGGCGCGGTCGCCGAGGTGCCGGCCAAGGCCCTGGCCGAGCAGCTTGGCCACCGCCTGCCCGGCCTCGCCGCGCCCCCGGCGCCCCTCAGGCCGGCCCGGAGGAAGAGCGGAGCCAGGAGACATGCGCATCGTCGCCGGGCGCCATAAGGGACGCGGGCTCGCGGCTCCCAAGGGGCGGGCGACGCGGCCGACCACGGCGCGGGCCCGGGAGGGCCTGTTCGACATGCTGGCCCATGGCGGCTACGGCGAGGGCGGCGGCTCGGTGATCGCCGGCGCCCGGGTGCTCGAGGCCTTCTGCGGCACCGGCGCCTTCGCCTTCGAGGCGCTCTCGCGGGGCGCGGCCGCGGCGACTCTCCTGGACCTCGACGAGGCGGCCCTCGACGCGGCAAGGGACAACGCCAAGCGCCTCGGCGAGCGGACCAACGCCCACATCCTGCGCATGGACGCCCTGCGCCCGCGCAACGCCCGCGGGACCCATAGCCTCGTCTTCATGGACCCGCCCTACGGCTCCAGGCTCGCCGCCAAGTCCCTGGCGGCGCTGGCGCGCAAGGGCTGGATGGCGCCCGGCGCGGTGGTGGTGGTGGAGATCGGGGAGAGTGAAAGGCTCGCGCCGCCGTCGGGATTCGAGCCCCTCACCGAGCGCGCCTTCGGGGCGGCGCGCTTCGTGCTCATGCGCTATACGGGCGCGGATACCCCTAGCGCCGTCCGAACAGCCGTTCGATCGCCGCGCGGTCGAGCTTGACGAAGGTGGGCCGGCCGTGGCCGCACTGGGCGGCGTTGGGGGTCGCCTCCATCTCGCGCAGCAGCGCGTCCATCTCGCGGGCATTGAGGGTCCGCCCGGCGCGCACCGAGGAATGGCAGGCCATGGTGGCGCAGACCGATTCCAGCCGCTCGGTGAGCGCCAAGCCGTCCTCCATCGCGGCGAGCTCGTCGGCGAGATCGTTGAGCAACCCCGCCGCCGCCACCTCGCCCAGCAGCGCCGGGGTCTCGCGCACGACGACGGCGCCCTCGCCGAAGGGCTCGATCAGCAGCCCCAGTTCCGCAAGCTCACCTGCGCGGGCGGCCAGCCGCTCGGCGGCGCGCGGCACCATCTCCACCACCTCGGGGATGAGGAGCAGCTGGCGGGCGACGCCGCGGCCGGCCAGCGCGGCCTTGATGCGCTCGTAGACCAGGCGCTCGTGGGCGGCGTGCTGGTCGACGATGACGATGCCGTCCTCGGCCTCGGCCACGATGTAGGTGGCGAACAGCTGGGCCCGGGCCGCGCCCAGGGGAAAATCGGAAGCCCCGGCCTCGCCCGCCGGCGCCGCCGGGTCCGCCGCCGGCCGCGCCTGGGGCGCGCCGAGGCCGGCGAGGCGCCCCTCGTGCCCGAGCGGCGCCTGGAAGGCGGCGGCGGCCTCCCGTAGCCCGCCATGGCCGCCCGCGGGCGGCGCGCCGTAACCTCCGGCCGGCAGGCGTCCCTCGCGAAAGGCGCCCAGCGCCGCCGCCGACACCGCGGCGGCCGGGCGCACGCCGGCGCCCGCCAGCGCATGGCGCAGCGCGCCGACGATGAGGCCGCGCACCAGCCCGGCGTCGCGGAAGCGGACCTCGGTCTTGGCGGGATGGACGTTGACGTCGACGAACTCGGCCGGCGCCTCCAGGAACAGCGCCACCACCGGGTTGCGGTCGCGGGCCAGCACGTCCTGGTAGGCGCCGCGCACGGCGCCGGCGAGCAGGCGGTCGCGCACC
Organism: Alphaproteobacteria bacterium; assembly: GCA_036396355.1. Taxonomy (GTDB): domain Bacteria; phylum Pseudomonadota; class Alphaproteobacteria; order SMXQ01; family SMXQ01; genus DASWKZ01. The sequence goes on along the minus strand of DASWKZ010000005.1, from coordinate 14,148 downwards.
GGGCGGCCGTTGACGAAGAGATACTGGCGATCGGCGGTGCGCCGCGAGGCCGTCGGCAGCCCGGCGAGGCCGGTAAGTCGCAGCCCCTCGCGCTCGGCGGCGATGGCGAGCGCCTCGGCGGCGAACTCGGCGCCGAGCACGGCGGCGAGGCGGCGCCGGCGGGCCTCGAACAGGTCGGGCCCGGCGGCGGCGAAGGCGAGTTTCTCGTCGTCGCCGTCCATGAGCGAAAAGGCGATTTGCGGATGGGCCATGGCCAGGCGGGTCACCGTGTCCAGCGCGTGGCCCAGCTCGGTGCGGTCGGCCTTGAGGAACTTGAGACGGGCCGGCGTGGCGAAGAACAGGTCGCGCACCTCGACCCGGGTGCCGCGGTCGAGGGCCGCCGGCCGCGGCCCCGCGACGCGCCCGCCGGCGACCTCGATGGCGTGGGCGTCGCCGCCCCGGGGCCGCGAGGCGATGGTCATGCGGGCGACGGCGCCGATGGAGGGCAGCGCCTCGCCGCGGAAGCCCAGCGTCGCGATGCGCGAGAGGTCGTCCCCGGCGAGCTTGGAGGTGGCGTGGCGGCAAATGGCGAGGATGAGCTCGTCGGCGGTCATGCCGCAGCCGTCATCGGCGACGGCGATGAAGCTCTTGCCGCCCTCGCGCAGGACCACCTGGATGCGCGTCGCGCCGGCGTCGATGGCGTTCTCCACCAGCTCCTTGACGGCGGCGGCGGGGCGTTCCACCACCTCGCCGGCGGCGATGCGGTTGACCACGGATTCGGGCAGCACGCGGAGGGTCATGGCGCCTCCACCTTCCCGGGCTCGGCGCCCATGCGGGCGAGGTAGTCCCGCGCCAGGCGCTTGCCCTCCTCCACCGCCGGCTGGTCGAAGGGATCGACGCCGAGGAGGTCGGCGGCGAGGATGGTCTCCAGCATGAAATGCATCATCAGCGCGCCGAGGCTGCGTTCCTCGGCGCGGGCGACGCGGAGGAGGCGTACCGGCCGCCCGGCCCGGGCGAGCGTCTCGGCGGTGGCGCGCTGCTCGGCGGCCAGGAGGTCACCCATGGTGCGGCCCGCGAGATAATCGAGGCCGTCCCCGCCCGCCGGCGCCGTGTCGATCGCCGGGCCGGTGCCCTCGGGGGCGCCGAGGATGAGGGTGAACATCTTGTCGCGGGGCCCGGCCAGCCACAGCTGCAGCTGGCTGTGCTGGTCGACGGTGCCGCGCGCGGCGATCGGCGTGGTGCCGTGCCCGTCCTTGCCGAGGCTCTCGGCCCACAGCTGTCGGTACCACAGCGCCAGCGGCGCCAGGCGATCGAGATAGGGCATCAGCACGGTGGCGGCGATGCCGGCCCGCTCGGCAAGCCCCACCGCAAGCGCGGCGCCGAGGGCGGCCGGGGCCTCGGCGGGCGACGGGGCCTCCAGCGTCATGGCCAGGGCCTCGGCGGCGCCTTCGCGCACGGCGGCAATGTCGAGCCCGGCGACGGCGGCGGGCAGCAGCCCCACATTGGTGAGCGCCGCGAAACGCCCGCCGATGCCGGGCTCGTGGTCCATGACGGGAATCCCGTAATGGGTGGCAAGGCGGCGGATCGGCGTCACGGTCCCCGCGGGATCGCTGATGACGATCGCACGAGCCGCCAGCGCGTCCTTTCCCGCCGCCGCGAGTCGCGGCAGGAGCACCAGGGCCTGGGCCACGGTCTCGGCGGTGGTGCCCGACTTGGAGACGACGAGCGCCCCCGTGCGCGCGGGATCGAGGCCGGCCAGCGCCTGCTCGAAGCCGTCCGGGTCCACGTTGTCGAGGAAATGCAGGCGCGGGGCGGCGGCATCGGTGCCGAGCGCGGCGAGCGTCGCGCCGCCGAGGCTGGAGCCGCCGGTCCCCAGCACCACGATGTCGGCCACCGATTGGCGCAGGCGCGCCGCCGCGTCCTCGATGCCCGCAAGGTCGTCGGTGCGCGCGGGCACCGCCAGCAGGGGCAAGGTACTCTCGGCCCGGGCCGCGCGGAGGCGCGCGAGGGGCCGCGCCAGCCGCGCCAGCGCCCCGTCGAGCGCGTCGCGGCCGATCCCGCCGGCGCCGACGGTCTCGGCGAGGCAGGCGTCGATGTCCTGGGCGTAGGGCATGGCGGAGGGGGACCCCATGGACGGTTCGCCCAAGAGTACCACCGCCGGGCCGGGGTGCAACGGCCGGGGCCGGAACCTCCGCGTCAGGGCGTGGGGGTGACGCCCGCGGGCTTGCCCACCATGACCACGGTGAGGCGCCCCGGATCGAGCAGGCGGCGGGCGACCCGCTGCACGTCCTCGGCGGTGACCGCCCCGATCAGGGCGTTGCGGCGCTCGAGATAATCGATGCCGAGCCGGTCCAGCTGGATGCCGACGAGCAGATTCGCGATCCGCGAGGTGGAGTTGAGGCGCGTGAAGAAGGCCCCGGTGAGGTAGCGCTTGGCGTCCTCGAGCTCGGCCGCGGGCACCGGCTCCTTCGCCATGCGCGCGAATTCGGCGCGGATGACGGCGAGGGACTCGGCGATCTTGCGGTTCTGGGTGGCGACCCAGCCCATCACCAGCCCGGCCCGGTCGTAGCTGACGAGCCGGGTATAGACCGAGTAGGCGAGGCCGCGTCGCTCGCGCACCTCGTCGCCGAGGCGCGAGGTCAGGGTTCCGCCGCCGAGGACGTGGTTCATCACGTGGGCGGCATGGAAATCCGGATCCGTGTGCTTGATGCCCGACTGGCCGAAGATGGCGACGGTTTGCGGAATCTCGCGCTCGACGACGAGGACCTTGCCCGCGCCCCGGACCTCGGCCTCGGGGAGCGTGTAGGGGGCCGCCTTCTCGGGCAGGCTCCCGAAGGCGCGATCGAGGAGCGGCGCCAGCTGGTCCGGCCCGATATCGCCGACCACGGCGACGATCAGGTTGTCGCGGCCGAACCGGCGCCCGACGAAGCCGTGAAGGTCGTCGGCGGTGATCGCCGTGATGGTTTCGGCCCTGCCGTCGACGTCGCGCCCGTAGGGATGATCGGGGAAGACCGTGCGGTGCCAGAGGCGCGAGGCCATGCTGCGCGGCCGGTCCATCTCGCGGCGGACCGCGGACAGCAGCTGGTCGCGGACCCGGGCCACCGGCTCGCGATCGAAGCGCGGGCTGGTGAGCGCCAGCCGCAGCAGGTCGATCGCCTCCTCCCGGTGGTCGTTGAGGGCCCTCACGCGCCCGCCGAAGAAGTCGAATCCGGCGGAGAAGCGCATGGAGATCGAGTTCTCCTCCAGCCGCTTCTGGAACTCGGCCGCGGCATAGGGCCCCGCGCCCTCGTCGAGGAGCGCCGAGACGAATTCGGCAAGCCCCCCCTTGCCCGCGGGATCGAGGGCGGCACCGCCGCGGAAGGCGAAGCCCATGGACAGGAGCGGCACGGTCCGCTCCTCGATCAGCCAGGCGGTGATCCCCCCGGGGCTCGTGACCTCCTTGATCGCGATGGCGCCGGCGAGCCGCGGCAGGCCGCAGAGGACGACGAGGGCGAACGCGATCCCCAGGACGGCGCGCGCGCCATGTCCGAACGCGCCGGTCATCGCAGCCCGCTATCGGGCTTGGCCCGTTCGCCTTCGCCGGCGCGGCTCGCCTCGTTGCGCCGATCCGCCGCGTCCGCGGGCAGCAACAGCCCGGTCACCGAGCGCTCCGGGCGCAGCACGTGGCCGGCGGCGGCGAGGATCGCGGCCGGGGTCACGGCCTTGATCCGGTCGGGCCAGGTTTCCACCGCCTCGATGGTCTGTCCCGTGGTCAACGCCGTCCCGATCACGATGGCGCCTCGCCCCAGGCTGTCGCGGGCGAAGACCGCGCCCGCCAGCAGGCGCTTCCGGGCGGCGGCGACCTCGTCGTCGCCAACGCCTTCGGCCACCACCTTGGCGATCTCGGCGTCGATAGCCTCCTCCAGCGCCTCCAGGGTCGCGGAAGGCTGGGGCCGCGCGTACAGCGCGAACGACGACGGGCCCAGCAGATCGGAGTCGTAATAGGCCCTGACCGAGAGGGCGAGCTTGCGTTCGATCACCAGGGACCGGTACAGCCGGCTGGTGGCGCCGCCGCCGAGGATGACGCTCAGGACCTCGAGCGCCGGCACGTGCCGGGTCGCGCCGGCGGCATTGGAGGGCGCGAGGTAGTCGCGGCTCCAGCGCGCTTCGCTCACCCGGTCGCTGCGCATCGAGACGCGCCGGGCCGCCCGCTGCGGCGGCTCCGACAGGCGGACGCGCGGCCCGATCCCGGGATTGGCCGGGATGGCGCCGTAGTACTTCTCGGCGAGCGGCCGCACCTCCTCCATGGTGACATCGCCGGCCACGACGAGGATCGCATTGTTGGGGGCGTAATGGCGCCGGTAGAAGTCGAGCGCGTCCTCCACCGTGAGCGTCTCGATTTCGTGCCGCCAGCCGATCACCGGGACGCGGTAGGGGTGATTCATGTAGAGCGTCGCGGCCAGGTGCTCGTCGAGCTGGCTGCCGGGGCGGTTGTCCACGCGGGCGCGCCGCTCCTCGATCACCACCTGGAGCTCGGGCACGGCCTCCTTGGGATCGATGGCGAGATTGGCCATGCGATCGGCCTCGATCCGCATGGCCAGCTCCAGCCTGTCCTTGGCCACGGTCTGGTAAAAGGCGGTGGTGTCGTGGGTGGTGTAGGCGTTGTCGCGCCCGCCGTTGCGGGCCACGATCTTCGAGAACTCGCCCGGGGCCAGGGTCTCGGTTCCCTTGAACATCAGGTGCTCGAGGTAGTGGGCGAGGCCGGACTTGCGGGGCGGGTCGTCGGCGGCCCCGACCCGGTAGAACACCATCTGGCGCACCACCGGCAGGCGGTGGTTCTCGATCACCACCACCTGGAGGCCGTTGGGGAGGGTGACGCTCTCCGGGCTGAAGACGGCGGCCGAAACGGCCCCCGCGCCGGCGCCGCCCGACAGGAGGCAGCCCACAACAAAGGCCCGCACTGCGCGGGCCACGGTCACCGGCGACGGAGCGGACCAACGCCGCCGACCATCCTGGCTCATGGGTTCTCCTCTCACGGCGCCGTCCTTGCCTGCGGCCGCAGCCAGCCTCGGAACGACATTGCTACGGGAATACTGTGGCAGAATCACGGCGGCCGCGGCCCCGTTCCGTGAGTGGAAGCGCGACGGCGGCCAATCCCCTCCCCGGCTAGAAGAACACGCCCTCGAGAAGACCGCCCCGCTTCTTGCGCTCGATCTTCGGGGTGTCGCCGGCCTCCGCGGGCCGGCCGAGGGCGGCGTTCTCCTGGAGGCGCCGACGCTCCTTGGCGGCGTCGACCGCCTCGCCCGGCGGCGGCGGTTCCTTCCAAAACATCAGATCTTCGACGAAACTCTTGCCCTCGAGCTCCAGCGCCGTGGTCTCGCGCTCGACGACCTGGCGGATGTCGGGATCGACCCGGTCGGCCCCGAGCTTGCGCAGGAGCGCGGCCTCGGTGGCGTCGACCCCGGCGATCCGCGCCGGCGCCTTCCGCGCGACCTTGCCCTTGCCCTCGGAATCGAGAACGATCTGGCGCGTGCGGTCGCGGAGCGGCTGCTCGCCGGGGCCCTGGGCGCCGGGCTTGGGCGCCCTGAGACCGTAATCCTCGGGCATGCTGAGGGGGGCGCGCACCACCACCTGGAACTCGTCGGGCGGATCCGACTCGAGACCGATCACCTCGCTCACGCTGGAGCAGCCGGGCAGGGAGATGGCCACGGCAAAAACGAGCGCGGCCGGGCCGCCACGCCACGGCCCGCGTTTCCAAAGGGATTTCAACATCGTCCCGAGATCGCGCCTCACCATCGAATCTGGCGTCAATCTACTCATTTTCGCTCCGCGAAGAAAGCGCCGAGAATGAGCCAGCCGATGCCGCAGACGATGGCGGCGTCGGCGAGGTTGAAGGCCGGCCAATGCCAGCCGAAGGCGTGGAAATCCAGGAAATCCGCCACCGCGCCGTGGATCAGGCGGTCCATGACGTTGCCGAGCGCCCCCCCGATCACCGCCCCCAGGGCGGCGGCGAGGCCGGCCTGGGCGGTCCGGGCCAGCCACACCGCGAGGACGGCGACGATGGCGAGGGTGAGCGCGACCAGCGCCCAGCGCATGGCCTCGCCGCCGGTGCCCAGGAGCCCGAAGGTGACGCCGCGGTTCCACACCATGGCGAGGTTGAGGAACGGCATGATCTCGATCACCCGGGGCGGCCGCATGACGGCGGCCACGATCCACCACTTCGAAAGCTGGTCGAGGACCAGGATCGCCGCGGCGACGGCCCAACCCGCCGTCGCCCCCCTCGGGGCGCGAATCCGGAGGCCGGGCGCCACCCTCGGCCCTCACACCGGTTCGCCCGCCACGACCTCGGCGCAGCGGCCGCAGAGATCGCCGGGCTCGCCGGCGCCGACCTCCTCCAGCACCCGCCAGCAGCGGGCGCATTTGGTTCCCCGCGCGGGCTCGGGCACCACCCCGACCTCGGGGACGTCGGCGAGGGTGAAGGCGTCGGCGGGCGGCGCCTCGGCCAGGAGCCGCGCGCCCGAGGTGATGAACAGCTCGGCCGCATCGAGCCCGTCGAAGGCGGCGAGGGCCTCCGCGGGCAGGTACACCGCGGGGCTCGCCTGGAGCGACGAGCCGATCCGCTTCTCGGCCCGCTCCACCTCGAGCGCGCCGGTGACCACCCGGCGCACGTCGCGCACCCGCTCCCAGCGCCGGGCGAGGGCGGCGTCCTCCCAGTCCTCGGGAACCTCCGGGAAGGTCCGGAGGTGGACGCTGTCGTCCTCGGAGGGGAAGCGCGCGAGCCATGCCTCCTCGGCGGTGAAGCAGAGCGCCGGCGCCAGCCAGGCGGTGAGGCAATGGAACAGGTGGTCGAGCACCGTCCGCGCCGCGCGTCGGCGCGGGCTCGCCGGCGCGTCGCAATAGAGCGCGTCCTTGCGGATGTCGAAATAGAACGCCGACAGGTCGACCGCGCAGAAGTTGTGCAGGGCCGAATAGAAGCGGTGGAAGTCGCAGTCCTCCGCGGACCGGCGCAGCAGGCGATCGAGCTCGAACAGCCGGTGCAGGACCCAGCGCTCGAGCTCGGGTATGGCGGCCGGCGCTGCGCGCTCCGCCGCCGCGAATCCGTCCAGCGCCCCCAGCAGATAGCGCAGGGTGTTGCGCAGCCGGCGGTAGGTGTCGACCTGGTAGCGGATGATCTCGGGGCCGACGCGGAGATCCTCGGTGTAGTCGGAGCCGACGACCCAGAGCCTCAGGATCTCGGCGCCGTGCTCGTCGGCGACCTCCTGGGGCGCGGTCGCGTTGCCCAACGACTTCGACATCTTGCGGCCCGACTCGTCGTTGATGAAGCCGTGGGTCAGCACCACCCGGTAGGGCGCGGCGCCGCGCGTGCCGCAGGCCTCCAGCAGCGAGGACTGGAACCACCCGCGGTGCTGGTCCGAGCCCTCGAGGTAGAGGTCGGCCGGGGCGCCGAGATCGGCGCGGGGCTCCAGCACGAAGGCGTGGGTCGAACCGGAATCGAACCACACATCGAGAATGTCGGCGACCTTCTCGAAGCGCGCGGGGTCGTGCTCGGGGGCGAGGAAGCGGGCGGGATCGGCCGTGAACCACACATCGGCGCCCTCGGCCTTCACCGCCTCGACGACGCGCGCCATGACGGCCGCGTCGCGCAGCGGCTCGCCGGTTTCCTTGTCGACGAACACGGCGATGGGCACGCCCCAGGCGCGCTGGCGCGAGACGCACCAGTCGGGGCGCGTCTCGACCATGGCGCGGAGGCGGTTGCGCCCCTGGGGCGGCACGAAGCGGGTGGCGTCGATGGCGGCCAGCGCCTTGTCGCGCAGGCCGTTCGCCTCCATGGAGATGAACCACTGGGGGGTGGCGCGGAAGATCAGCGGCGCCTTGGAACGCCACGAATGGGGATAGGAGTGGACCAGCCGGCCCCGGGCCAGCAGCCTGCCGGTGTCGGCGAGCGCCTCGACCACCGGCCCGTCGGCCTCGAACACGTGGCGGCCGGCGAACAGCGGCACGTGGTCGGCGAAGACCCCGTCGGGCCCCACCGTCTCGGGGGTCTCGAGGCCCGCGCGCCGGCCGATCTCGAAGTCCTCGGCGCCGTGGCCGGGGGCGATGTGGACGAAGCCGGTGCCCTGGTCCTCGGTCACGTGGTGGCCGGGCAGCAGCGGCACGTCGAAGTCGTAGCCGCGGCCGCGCAGGGGGTGAGCCAGCACGGTGCGGGCGAAATCCCGGCCCTCGAGGCGGCAGCGGACCTCGTGGCCGGTGACCCCGGCGGCGGAAAGCGTGTCGCCCAGCAGCGCCTCGGCCACCACCAGGCGCTCGCCGTCGCGGGCGAGGCTGTCGGCGTCGGTGGCGGTCACCTGGACGACCACGTAGTCCATCCCCTCGCCATAGGCCACCGCCCGGTTGCCGGGCAGCGTCCACGGCGTCGTCGTCCAGATCACCACCGAAGCGGCCTCGAGCTCCGGCGCCGCGGTCGAGATCACCGGGAACCGCACCCAGACGGTGGTGGAGGTGTGGTCCTCGTATTCGACCTCGGCCTCGGCCAGCGCGGTCTTCTCCACCGCCGACCACAGGACCGGCTTCACCCCCTTGTAGAGGCCGCCGTCGAGCAGGAATTTCCCGAGCTCGGCGACGATCGCGGCCTCGGCCCCGTGGTCCATGGTGGTGTAGGGCGCGTCCCAGTCGCCGAGCACGCCAAGGCGCTTGAACTCCCCCTTCTGGACCTCGATCCAATGGGCGGCGAAGGCCCGGCACTCGGCGCGGAAATCCAGCACCGGCACCGCGTCCTTGTCCTTGCCGGCCTCGCGGTAGCGCTCCTCGATCTTCCACTCGATGGGCAGGCCGTGGCAGTCCCACCCGGGCACGTAATTGGCGTCCCGGCCCAGCATCTGCTGGGTGCGGTTGACCACGTCCTTGAGGATCTTGTTGAGGGCGTGGCCGATATGGATGTTGCCGTTGGCGTAGGGCGGGCCGTCGTGGAGGATGAACTTCTCGCGGCCCCTGGATTGCTCCCGCAGCCGGCGCCACAGGACGATCCGGTCCCAGCGCGCGATCCATTCCGGCTCGCGCGCCGGCAGCCCCGCCTTCATGGGGAATTCGGTGCGGGGGAGGAAGACCGTGGACCTGTAATCGCCGCTCATGGATGCGCCCGAGTTTCCGGGGCGTCGCCCGGGAAGGCGGCATGGAAGGGCAAAGCGCCCCCCGCGTCAACCTCGCGGCGCGCCGCCCGCCGCCTCGCCGCGGAAGGGGGCGAGGACGGCACGGGCCTCGGCGACATCCGCCTCCATCTGGCGGATCAGGGAGGCGGTGTCGGGAAAGGCGCGCTCGCCGCGCAGGTAGGCTGCGAAGGCGACGCGCAGGTGCCTGCCGTAGAGATCGCCCCGGAAATCCATCAGGTGCACCTCGAGCCGCGGCTCGCCGCCGCCGAAATGGGGGCGCACGCCGTAGCTCGCGGCGCCGTCGTGCCAGCGCGTGTCCATGCCCTCGTCGATGCCGGCACGCACCGCGTAGATGCCGGGCTGCGGGCGCAGGTAGTCGTCCATGTCGATATTGGCGGTGGGGAAGCCGAGGTCGTGGCCGCGCCCCTCGCCCCTGATGACGCGGCCGTCCACCTCCCAGGGATGGCCGAGCAGCGCCGCCGCCGCCCCGGGATCCCCCTCGCGCAGGCACTGGCGGATGGTGTTGGACGAGATCACGGTGCCGCCCTCGGCCAGCACCTGGGGCGCCGGCGTGACCGCGAAGCCGCCCTTCGCCGCCATCTCCCGGAGCAGCCCCACATTGCCCTGGCGGCGGTGGCCGAAGGCGAAGTCCTCGCCCACCACGATATGCCGCGCGCCGAGGCCGCCGACCAGCACCCGGGAGACGAACCCGGCCGCCGGGATGCGCGCAAACGCGTGGTCGAAATGCTGCACGAACAGGAGATCGAGTCCGAGCGCCTCGAGCCGCCGCGCCTTGGCGCGGAGCGAGGACAGCCGGAACGGCTCGCCCTCGGGGTCGAACAGGCGGCGGGGATGGGGCTCGAAGGTCAGCGCCGCCGAGGGCGCGCCGAGGGCGGCGGCGATCTCGCGGGTGCGGGCCACCACCGCCCGGTGGCCCCGGTGCAGCCCGTCGAAGTTGCCGATGGCCACCACCGAGCCGCGGGCATCCCCCGGCAGGGGATCGGTATGGCGGAAGATGCGCATGGTCGGGACCCCGCGGGGCGGTCGCGCGCCGGCCGGGCGGAGCGATCCCCCGCCCGCGGCCGCCGCGGTCCGATCCTCAGGTCACCTCCATGGCCATGGTGCCGCCGTCGAGGAACAGGTTCTCGCCCCAGACGAAGGCCGAATCGTCGGAGACCAGGAACAGCGCCGCCTTGGCCATGTCCTCGGGCACCCCGGGGCGGCGGGCGAGGTTGACCACCGGGCGGGTGGGGTCGAACTCCGCCTTGCCCACCGGCGAGCCGATCTTGTTGGGGGAGACGGAGTTGACGCGGATCCCGTGGGGGGCGAGCTGCACCGCCATCGAGCGCGTGAGGTTGACGACGCCGCCCTTGGCCGCGGTGTAGGCGATGGCCCGGTGGCGCCCGCGCCAGCCCGAGGTGGAGGCGACGTTGAGGATGACGCCGCCCTCGCCCTGCTCGACCATCCGCGCCGCCACGTGCTTGCCCATCAGGAACGGTGCCGTCAGCGTCACCGCGATGACGCGATCCCACTCCTCCTTGGTGATCTCGAGGATGTGCCTGTTGTCGGAGATGGCGACGTTGTTGACGAGGATGTCGACGCGCCCGAAGGCCTCCACCACCTCGCCCACCAGCCGCTGGACCTGGTCCTCGTCGGCGACGTTGGCGACGCAGGCGATGGCCTTGCCCTGGCGGGCGGCGATCGCGTCCGCGACCTTGCCGGCGCGCGCCCCGTCGAGGTCGACGACGGCGACCGCGGCGCCCTCGGCCGCGAAGCAATGCGAGATGGCCTCGCCGATGTTGCGGCCGGCGCCGGTGACGATGGCGACCTTGTTCTCGAGCTTCATGGGCGGCCCTCCTGGTCCTCGGGGGCGCCATTCAACCAGCGCGCCCGCGCCCGGTCAATTGCGCGGGCCGCCGGGCGCGGTTCCAAGGCGTCCGCCCGCGGGGTATGCTGGCGGCAAGGGAACGCCGCCGGAAGGAACGCCGCTCCGGCCAGGATCGAGAAGGGGGACCGGACCGTGGCCCAGAAGCTCAAGCTCACCGTCGCCATCGAGCGCTACGACCGCCACTTCCCGTTCTTCGACGGGACCGTGACGCCGCCCGACGGGGTGACGCTCGACGTCCGGCAGGTCGGCCAGAGCGTGAATTTGCGCGACGGCACCGAGCGGCACGGGCGCATGCTCAAGGGCGATTTCGACGTCGCCGAGTTCTCCATGTCCAGCTACCTCATGGCCAAGGGCCGCGGCATGCCCATCGCCGGCATCCCGGTGTTCCCCCGGCGGCTGTTCAGCCAGAGCCAGATGTGGGTGCACCCGGAGTCCGACCTGTGGGCGCCCAAGGACCTGGTGGGCAAGAAGGTGGCGTTGAGCTCGTTCCAGACCACGCTGTCGCTCTTGGCCAAGGGCGACATGAAGTTCTACTACGGGGTCCCGTGGGAGGACATCCACTGGCTGCTCACCACCGAGGAGAAGGTGGGCTTCAAGGCCAAGGAGGGGGTCAGGCTCGATTTCATCGGCAACCGCGGCGACCTCGGCCGCCTGCTGGAGGACCGCGAGATCGACGCCTTCTTCCTGCCCCACCCGCCCCATTCGGTGGTTGCGGGCGAGACCGCGGCGAGGCGGCTGTTCGCCGACTGCAAGGCCGAGGAGCTCGCCTATTACGAGAAGCTGGGCGACTTCCCCATCATGCACGTGATCGCCATCCGCGAGGAGCTGATCGACCGCGAGCCGTGGCTGGCCCGCGCCGTCTTCGACATGTTCAACGAGGCCAAGGCCCTCGCCGAGAGCTACTACGAGGACCCCAACTGGGCGCGCCTCGCCTGGGGCCGGCACTATTTCGAGGAGGAGCGCAACCTCTTCGTCGACGACCCGTGGGAGAACGGATTTCGGCGCAACCGCGCCAATCTCGAGCGCTTCATCAAGTATTCCCACGACCAGGGCCTGATCGACGACGCTTACCCGCCCGAGCGCCTGTTCGCCGAGGAAACGCTGGAGACCTGAGGGCCCAGGGCTTACTCGCGCACGCAAAACCGTATCGACCGTCATTCCGGCCGTTAGGCGAGCCCGGAAACCCCAAGGGTTTCCGGAGCGCGAGTCTTGCGAGCCGGAATCCATGAGCCCGGAGAGCCCCGCGATCGCTGGATTCCGGCTCGCTGCCTTTCGTTCCCAAATCAAAGATTTGGACCAAAGGCGCGTCCGGAATGACGGCTTAGCGAATGCTGAGCGTAGTTCGCGCGTCCTATCCGCCGCTGCCGTAGGGGCGGGTGATGATCTCGAGGAGGTGCCCGTCGGGATCCCGGAAATAGACGCCGCGGCCGCCGTCGTTGCGGTTGATCTGGCCAGGCCGGGTGCGGCCGGGATCGGCCCAATGCCGAAGTCCGCGTTCTTGGATGCGGCCGTAGACCAGATCGAAATCGTCCTCGCCGATCAGGAAGGCGTAGTGCTGCCAGGCGATCTCAGCCTCGGTCTCGTGGAAATCGAGCGAGACGCCGTTGTCGACCTCGACGACCAGGAAGGGGCCGAAGCGGGTCGGCGCCGGGCGGCCCAGCATCTCGGCCATGAACTCGGCGGATTTCCCCTGGTCGCGGCACCAGACGATGGTGTGGTTCAGGACCACGCTCATGCCGGTCTCCTTCGGTGACTTCTGCGCCTTAATCTGGGCCTCTGCGCGGCGTGCGGCAAGCTCGCCCCACCTTGAGGTCGGGCCGGTCTTGTGCTGTTGTCGCGCGCCTATGGACGGCCCTTTCACCTTCGGCAAAACCGCCCGGCGCGGCAAGGAGGCGTTCGATTGAAGCGGTCCATGCGCTGGATTCTGCCGCTTTTCGTACTGCTGTTCGCCTGGACCCCGGCGGCGGCCGCGCCGGTCGACGGCGGCCGCGCCAAGGCGGTCGAGATCGTCGACGGCGACACCCTGGTGCTGGAGAGCGGCCTCGAGGTGCGCCTGGTCGGCATCCAGGCGCCGAAGCTGCCGCTCGACCGGCCGAACTTCGCCAAATGGCCACTCGCCGACGAGGCCAAGGCGGCGCTTTCGCGTCTCGCCCTGGGCAAGACGCTCAGGCTCGAATACGGCGGCCGCGAGCGCGACCGTTACGGCCGCGCCCTGGCGCATCTCTACGATCAGGACGGCGTCTGGGTTCAAGGGGCGCTGCTGGCCGAGGGCATGGCCCGGGTCTACTCGTTCCGCGACAACCGCTTCCGCGTCAAGGAGATGTTGCGGCACGAGCGCGCCGCACGCGCCGCCCGACGCGGCATCTGGGGCCATCCCTATTACCGCATCATCGACGCCGAGGAAGCTCCGGGCTTCATCGGCAGCTTCCAGCTGATCGAAGGCACCGTCGCCGGGGTGGCGGTGGTGGCCGAGCGGCTCTATATCAATTTCGGCACCGATTGGCGAAGCGACTTCACGGTCACGTTTTCGCCGCAAGATCGGCGCTTATTGGAGCGGGCGGGCTTTGATTACGTTGGTCTCAAGGGCCAACGAATCCGGGTGCGTGGCTGGCTCAAGTCCTACAACGGGCCGATGATTGAAGCGACGCATCCCGAGCAGATCGAGGTCGAGCCGTGATGAGGAACCGTCTGAGCCGCCCGCTGCCCGCCCTTCGCGCCGTCGTGCTGACGCTGCTTCTGACCGCCTGCACGACGGAGAACCCCGCCACCGGCGAGCGCAACTTCACGCCGCTGATGTCGCCCAAGCAGGAGCGTCAGGTCGGCGCTTCCGAGCATCCCAAGATCCTGCAGGAGTTCGGCGGCATCTACGACGATCCGAAGGTCGGCGCCTGGATCGCCGGCCTCGGCGGCCGGCTGGTGGCGAGCTCGGAGCTGCCCGGTGAGAGCTTCACGTTCAGCGTGCTCGACACCGAGATGGTCAATGCCTTCGCCCTGCCCGGCGGCTACGTCTACGTTACCCGCGGCCTGCTGGCGCTGGCCAACACCGAGGCCGAGGTCGCCGGCGTGCTGGCGCACGAGATCGGCCACGTCACCGCCCGGCACACCGCCCAGCGTGTCAACATGGCGGTGTTCGCCAACCTGGCGGCGGCGGCCCTC
>DASWKZ010000004.1:0-5058 GCA_036396355.1 Alphaproteobacteria bacterium | reverse complement strand
CGCGCATCGCCGGCGGGGCCGACGGGGCGATGGCCTGCGCCGAGGGGCGCGAGGCGCTCCTGGCCGCGGGATTCGATTCGGTGGATTACGTCGAATGTGCCGACGCCGAAACCCTGGCGGCCGTCACGGCATACGATCCCGTGCATCCGGCGCGGGTGTTCGCCGCCGCCCGCCTCGGCCGCGCGCGGCTCATCGACAACTGCCCGGTCGGGTAGCCGGTCCCGCCCGCTCCTCGTCGCCCGCGCCGTAGCCCTCTTCACCGTCATGCGCGGGCTCGACCCATAGCGGTCCAGTCAAGACTCGTTCACTCATACCGTCATGCCCCGCTTGTCGTGCCCACGGGTCCGGCCGTTATGCGAATGCGTGCCAAGCACGACGGCCGGCCCGAGGACAGGCTCCGCACGCTTCGCGTGACGCGGGGCATCCAGCTAACGCCAGCCGATCGCGACGATGGAGATCAGCTCCCCGGCCATGGGGGCGGAAACACCGCTGGATGGCCCGGACGTGAAGCTTGTCCTCGGGCCGGCCCCCGGCCGGGCCCGGGGGTCGGGCCATGACGGAGTGTGGGGTTTGGAGCCTCGCCGATGCCGGCGCTGCCCGAATGCGCTGGGAGACTCTACCCTCCGCCGACGCACGACATCCGCGGGTGACGAGTTAGGGGATGGGAGAACCTGAGCAGGCGAGCGCTCGTTTCCTCAAGCCGGAATGATCCCCCCTCACCCGGCTCCGGGTAGGCGCGGCCCCCCGAACAAGTCGGGGGGTGCTTCAACGAATCGGAAACTCGCTTTAGCTATGAACGACTCAGGTCCCGGCGGCGGAGACCTCGAACGGCACCTGGGTGGGGCCGTCGCCCCGGCTGTAAGTGCGCGCCTCCGGGTCGTAGCGGCCCTGGGCGACGCGCCCGGCCAGGCGCTCGGAGCGGACGATGATGGCGACCGAGCGTTTGGGGCCGCCCTTCTCGGAATGGATGGCAAACGGCGGCACCAGGTCCACCGTGCCCGGCGTGCCCTCGGTGACGCTGTCGAGGCGGAGCTCGGCGTGGCCCTCGCGCTCACCGTCGTCCAGGCGCGAATACCGCTCCAGCTTCTCGACCCCGTCGAGCACGCCGTAAGCGGTCCAGGCATGGGCGTGATCGTGCACCCCGCCCAGGCGGTTGGCCGCCCGCACCACGCCGTTGACGGCGAAGCCGTAATCGGGGTCCTCGTAGAGGAGGAGATTCCTGTGCCCCTCGGTCGAGGGCCAGTCCCTGGAATGGGCGCGCAGCGCCTCGTCGCGGACCAGGCCCTCGAGCAGGGCCCTGGCCCGCCTCATGCGCGATTCGGTGTCCGGCTCCTCGGCCCAGGCCGCGCGGAGATCGTCGATGAAGCGCTGGAAGACGGGAAGGCGATCGGTCGCCACGGCCCCGCTCCCGCGCTCACTCCGCCGCGGCGCGGCCGGTCATGGCCTCGAGGGCGGCGACGACCTCGTCCACGTGGCAGACATCGGCGTATTTGTGGTGGAGGTCGAACAGCGACACCTTGTGGCTGAGCAGCGAGCGGTCGAAGCAGCACTCCTCGACCACCACCACGTGGTAGCCGTTGGAGAACGCGTCCACCACCGAGGCGCGCAGGCATCCCGAGGTGCTCTCGCCGCACATGATCAGGCTCTCGACGCCGAGCTGGCGCAGATGGGCGGTGAGCGGCGTCCCGAAGAAGCCCGACGCGCGCTCCTTCTCGATCACCAGGTCGCCCGCCTGGGGCGCGAACTCCTCCTTGATCTCGTAGCCGTCGCCGGCGGGCGGGCGCGCCCCCGACGCTCCGCGCTTGGTGGCGGAGACGTTGTGGGGGTTGGCATGGCCGGTGGTGTAGATCACCGGAAGGCCGGCCGCGCGCGCGGCGGCGAACAGCCGCCGGGTCGGCGGGATGGCATCCCACGCGGCATCGCCGCAGGCGCCGCGGTGGCGGCGGTTGACCTCCACCACCGGGCCGGGCCCGCCGGCATAGACCTTCCTGTAGAGATCGATGGCGATGAGCGCGGGCTTGGGCCCCACGCCCTTCACCTCGCGGGCGAAGAAGCCGCCGTAGATCTCGCGGTCGTCGTCGGAGATCACGTCCGCCCAGCAGTGGCCGTCGTGCGTGTCGGGCATCGCAAAGTCTCCCGGTCCCGTTGGCTGCCCGGCCATTAAACGCCGCCCGGCGCCCGGCTGTCAAAACGCAAGGGGCCGCCCCGGGCGGCCCCCTCCCGAAAGGCGTTCGGCGCCTCAGCGCACGTAGACGTGGACCTCGTTGGTCTGGGCTTCCCCCGAGGTGCCGGCCGAGAGCGTCACGCGGCTCGCCGGCAGGCCCATGGAGGTGAGCGAGCGCAGGACGTTCTCGGCGTTGCGGCGGGCGGCGTTGGAGGAGCGCGCCACCGCCGCCGCCGAGCCCTGGTTGGGCGCCACCGCCACCAGGTCGAAGCCGGCCTGGGGTCGGCGCTCCAGCGCCCGGGAGACCGCCGAATAGAGGGCCTGCTCGTATTCCACGTTGGGCCGGTCGAAGCGGATCACCACCAGCGGCCGGCGCTGGTCGTAGCCGCCCATGCTCGCCGCCGGGCCGATCTCGGCCCGGCCGGGCAGGGGCTCGACCCCGAAGGCGCGGTTGGCGAGGCTCGAGCCCAGCATCTCGCCGTTCTTTATGGCGATGGACAGCGTCGTCAGGTTCTTGCGCTCGTTGCCCACATAGGCCGACTGGCGGTTGACGTCCTCGGACAGCTCGTTGAGCAGGCGGTCGATGAGCACCACGGTGCGGTTGACCTCGTCCTCGAGGATGGCGAGCTGGCGGTGGTCCTCGTCGACGGCGCCGGCGAGCCCGTAGGTGGCCCGCGTGGTCTCGAGCAGGTAGCTGGCGGTCGAGGAATCGTTGGCCACCCGGTTGGCCAGCGAGTTCATGAGCGCGATGTCGCGGCTGACCGCGTCGAGCTGGGTCTGGGCCGTGTTCCACTGGGTGACCAGCACCGGGTTGCCGGGGGTGGTCCCGACCTGGAGGCGCGAATTGATGGCGGCGACGGTGCCGTGATAGAGCTGCGCGTGCTCCACGGTTTCGGCGCGCAGCCGCTGCAGGCGCGCGTTGTGCTCGTTGGTGGCGGCCTGCAGCTGGGCGAGCTCGCCGCGCATCTGCACGATCTTGGCCCCGACCACGGTGCCGGTGGGGCTGCCGGGGGTGACCGGGGGCGGCTCGAAGGTGGAGGTCCCCATCTCCGGGGGCTCGGCCGGGCGCGGCGCCGGTTGCGCCTGGGGCTGCTGCCGGGGCGCGGCCGCCTGCTGGCCCGGGGACGGCGGCGGCGCCGCGGCCGCGGGCTCGTCCCCGGACAGCGACGGGAAGATCGTATCGGACACCCAGGAGCACCCGCCGACGAGCAGGGCGGCCACCGCGACGGCGGCATGGGTCTTCAGTCGGGCCATGGGAAATCCACCCCTGTTTAGAGCCTGTGCAGGACCCCGCAACACCAAGCCCGCAACACCAAGGGGGTGTTCTATGGGGAATCGCGGCCTCGCACAACCCTCTCGGTTTTCAGGCAATTCTACCCAACGGGGAGGGGCCCCACAAGGAACAACGGAGTCCGCGCGTCCCGCGCCGTGCCCCGCGCGTCCCGGCGGCGGGCGCGGGCCGCGGCCGGGCGGCCCCCCGCCCCGGGGCAGGGCCCGGCTTGCCATGGGGGGCGGATTTGAGTAGCCTCGCGGCCCTCTTTCCGCCTCATCGCGCGCCCGTAGCTCAACTGGATAGAGCACCTGACTACGGATCAGGAGGTTAGGGGTTCGAATCCCTTCGGGCGCGCCAGTTTCTCGATAACGTGCGGATGGCGGCTGTCCATGTGTCGCCGCCCCACTTGTCCTAGAACGCCTTTCGGAGGCCGGCCTGTTTCAGGATTTCGTTCGCGGTATGGCGAGACTTGATGGTGTTGGGGACCGGGAACCGCCTCCCGTTGACCGGGCTTTCCCAGATAGGATGGCGGGAGCCTTCCCGGACAAAGACGCAGCCGTTGGCTCGCAGGATGGCTAGCAGCTCTTTCTCGTAGGTCGCCACATTCCGGCTTGCCTATCCCGCCGCGCGCTTCGTCCGCCGGGCAAACTCGGCCAATACGGGAACGTCGAGCCGGAACGGCAGGTATCCGTCGAACGCCCATCCGATCGGGCTGTCGTTCTCTTCCAGCATCTCGGGAATGAGGATCTTCAGATCGGCCAGAAGCGCATCCAGAGATTCCGCTTCCGCGACAAGCCCGGGGACATCTTCGCTGGTGGCGACGAACACCTTGGCGTCCTTGTCCCAGAGGACCTTGACCGTAAGTTGATCGTCCATCGCACCCGCCCGCGCCGTTTTGGCCTGGATTATTACTATTTCTCAACGCCTTAATATCCGATTAAGCGTCCGGACACATGGCGTCCAACCGCTATATCGCACAGGGCCATGGCGCTGACAAGGCGCGAACGGGGTATCGCCTTTGCACGCCGGGAATCGACCGCGGGGGGCGTGACCGGTCGGGAGGGCGCATGGGCCGGGACGTCTGTCGAGCCGTGGCGGTGGCGCAGGCAGCGACGAAAGTAACCCAACCGCTATCGCAATGACGCGGCTATGAATGAGTAGACATGGATTTTGGAGCACCCTTGGCCGGCTCCTTAAGGCTGGAATCTCGCGTGGGAGTCCTGCGCATGGATTACCCCGCCGATCTCGCCTCCGCCGCCGCCGGCCGCCGCGCCCACAGCGCCGCCAGCATCGAGCCCGAGAGGTTGTGCCAGACGCTGAAGAGCGCGCCGGGGAGCGCGGCGGCGGCCGAGAAGAACTGGGTGGCCAGCGCCACGCCGAGGCCCGAGTTCTGCATGCCGACCTCGATGGCCAGCGTGCGCGCGAGACGCGCATCGCACCCCATCAGCCGCGGCAGGCCATAGCCGGCGGCGAGTCCGATGCCGTTGTGCAGCGCCACCGCCGCCATGAGCGGCCAGGCCAGCAGGCCCGCGCGCCCGGCATTCAGCGCGACGACGATGGCGATGATGACCACGATGGCGGCGACCGAGACCAGCGGGAAGACGCTGGCGAGCGCGCGCAG
>DASWKZ010000003.1:0-1962 GCA_036396355.1 Alphaproteobacteria bacterium | reverse complement strand
CCGGTGAGCCTGGCCAGCTCGTTGACCGTGCGCTCGCCCGCCAGCAGCCGGAACAGGACGCGCACGCCCTCGATCCGGAGCCCCAGCGGCCGCGCCCATTTGTTCACCAGCGCCTCCACCCGGGTGACGACGCGGTGCATCAGGAAGGGGATCGAACGGTCCTCGATGTCGGTGGTGTCCATGGCCTCCCGCCGGCGATCCTCCGCCGCCTCGATGGGGCCATCATAGCGGAAGATAGTTGCAAACGCAAATATTGAATTCACAAGCGGTTTCAGGCGGTTGGCGGAAAGGCTCAGAACAGCCCGCGGCGGATGAGGTTGAGGCCGATCAGCACCATGGCGATGAGCAGGATCTTGCGGAAGCGATCCTGGTCGATCCTGGCCCGCACCCACTGGCCGAGCGCGAGCGCCGCCACCACCGGCACGATGGAGACGAGGCCCGGCGCGACGTGGCGGGTCTCGAGCACGCCGAGGGCGGCCAGCGAGAACCCGGCCGGGATCAGCATGGTCAGGTAGACCAGCCCCATGGTGCCGATGAACTCGTCCTTCTTCAGGTGCAGCGCCAC
This sequence comes from Alphaproteobacteria bacterium, assembly GCA_036396355.1. Classification (GTDB taxonomy): domain Bacteria; phylum Pseudomonadota; class Alphaproteobacteria; order SMXQ01; family SMXQ01; genus DASWKZ01. The sequence goes on along the minus strand of DASWKZ010000003.1, from coordinate 1,397 downwards.
CAGCAGCATGATCACCGGCGGCCCGCCGATCAGCGCCATGCCGCCGAAGAAGCCGCCGATGGCGCCGGCCAGCAGGCTCAGGGGGCGCTCGAGGCGCCCGGGGATGCGCAGCTGCGGCTGGACCAGGGCGGCGAAGGCGAACACGGCGACGGCGAGGCCCAGCAGCACCGAGATCGCCGAGGGCCGCAGGCTGACCAGCGACAGCGTCCCCAGCCAGATGGTCGCGAGCATGACCGCGAGCATCGGCCAGAAGCGGCGGAAGGCGACCGTGAGGTAGCCGCCCGCGAAGGCCTGCCAGATGTTGGTGGCGAGGATCGGGAAATAGAGCACCGCCACCACGTCGGGGATCGGCGCGAAATTGGCGAGGATCGGCGTCGCCACCATGGGCAGCCCCACGCCCAGCACCCCCTTGGCGAAGCCGCCGAGCGCGAGGGCGAAGACGGCGGTGGCGAGGGCGAGGAGGGTGAGGTCGGGCAAGGGAGGCTCCCGGCGGGTCGGGCCGCGCGCCGGCGGGACCGCCGCGCCCGCCCGAAGATGCCCGTTTTGGCCGTGGCGTCAAGTGCGGGTGGTGGGCATTGATGGCGGGCCCGTCAAGGGCGGCAGGGCGGGAGGAGTCCTATCGTGTCCTGGGCCAGGGCTCGCAGGCGATCCCGTCTCGGTCCCGGTCGTGGCGTCGCCAATAGCCCGGCTCTCCAGGCCGCGAGGGCGCGAGCCCCAAAGAGCGGGCGGCCGCGCAGTTGGGAAACGAGGCGAGGTGTTTCAGGGTGGGAACGAGCGGCCATGGACTGCTCATGAAGCCCCAGGTCGCTGCCGCACCGACGATTGCAGCGAGCACGAAGATCCGGGCGCGACGAACGAATCTGCGCATTCTGGCTGCCCGCCCAGCACGGCGCGATACTCTTTGCAGGCGACGCTTGAGCTGGCGAAGGCGCCTTTCGGCGAGGTAGCTTCTGTAGCGTTGTAGGATGGTGATCCGGCTGGACCGCGATCGTTTGTCCCGCCCAGATCTCTCCCGACGATGATTGCCCCATCGACCTATCACGGGCCAACAACCGCGTCATTCTCCGGCACAGTCGAAACCCCCGTCTCCCGCCCCTCAAGCAGAAACACTATCCGTTGCGAGACGTATTGACACCACAATCGTCGCCGAGATTCGATAGCGCCGGGTTGGTCGGTCGTTTTCCGGGGAATCTCTTGGACGTGGCAGTCACACAGTCTCGCAATACGCGGGCGCCCGCCGGTGCTGTCCGGCGCGGGCTGGGGGGCGTATTCATCGCCTTTGCCCTGACGGTCGCCTGGGGCGCGTTGCCCGCCCCAGCCGCCGACGGGGTGGGCGCGGCGGCACCCGGCCGCGAGGCGCGCGCGGGTCTCGATCCGCAATTGCTCGATCGCGACCC
>DASWKZ010000002.1:0-4779 GCA_036396355.1 Alphaproteobacteria bacterium | reverse complement strand
TCGGGTAGGTGCGCCCGCGGAAGCTCACCTCGCGCGGCTCCGCCACGTTCACCGAAAGAAGCCTCATGGCGTTCCGCCGCTCCCGTTGCCTGCCCGTGAGCATAGAGCGCGCCGCTGGCCCCGCCTAGCCCTCCGGGGCCGCCGCCGGGGCGGGCCGCTCGTCCGGGACCATCAGGAAGTTGTTGATGGCGCGCCCGGACGGGCCCCTCTGGCCCTCGCGCAGGGCGGCGAGCCGATGCCAGCGGCCGCCGTCGAGGAACTGCGCGCGGCAGCCGATGGCCTCGAAGCGCGCCGCCACCCGCCCGAGGCACCCCTCGCTCTTGTCCTCCTCGAGCTCGACGAGCACGGCCGGCCGGTGGCGCGCGATCGTCGCCCATCCGCCGTCGAGGACCCGCTCCTCGTGCCCTTCCACGTCGATCTTGATGAATCCCACCGCCCCCACATCGATGTCGTCGAGGCGCGCGGTCGCGACCCGAATACGGACGGGGTCGCCGTCCCCCGGCAAGTGCCCGGCCTCCAGCGTCGCCGCCGGGTCGTTCATGCCCCCCCTCGGGTGATGGGGCAGGAACAGCACCCCCTCGCCGGCGGCGTCGGAGAGGGCGAGCTCGTGGACCACCACGTTGCGCAGGCCCGCCGCGGCGAGGTTGCGCGCGACCTCGGGATTGGGCTCGAAGGCGTGGACGCGCTCCGAGCAGCGCGCCAGCCAGTAGGTGTAGACCCCCCGGTTGGCGCCGATATCGACCGCCGGCCGGCCCGGCGCGACCAGCCGCGGCAGCCAGCGCAGCTCGGGGTCGCCCCGGCGCCGGCGGTCGAACGCCCGGAGGGCGAGCTTGACGCGCTGCTCGAGGTCGATCATGGGCCGGGTCTCGCCGGCGGCGTTCCGCGCGCGGGGTGGTGTCGCCGCGCCGCCGCCCGCGCCCTCAGAGGGCCACGTCCCACCCCTCCGGGAGGACGCCCGCCTTGCGCCCCTCGCCCACGTAATAGTTCCACATCTTGCGGATGTGATGGGTGCGGTCCTCGTATTCGTGGACGCGGGCGAGCTCCTCGGGGGTCAGCGGGTCGAGCTCGCCGCCAAGCGCCAGCGCCTCCTTCTGGGCCCGGGCGTTGTCGTCGAAATGGAGCGTGTCGATGAGGATGGCGGGCGCGCTCTCCGAGACCAGCACGACGCCGTGGGCGCGCAGCAGGAGCGCGTTCCTGTCGCCTAGGCTCTTGGCCAGGGACGCGCCGTCGGCCCGGGACTTGATGTGGCCGGTATCGCGGTGCACGGGGATGCCGCCCGCCCAGCGCGCGGCGTGGAAGCTCATGATCTCGAGCCTGGCGCCCTTGACCATGGTGAAGGCGGCGGGAAGCTCCATGTGGTTGTGGATCACCGCGCCCGCGTCGGGCCGGGCGCGGTAGATCTCGGTGTGGATGACGAGCTCGCTCGGCGGCTCGCCCGGCGCGCCCTCGATGACGTTGCCGTCGAGGTCCACGCGCAGGACGCTCCCCGGCGTCACGTCGCCGCGGCCCTCCTCCCGGGTCTGGATGAAGAGGGTGTCGGTGCCCGGCACCCGGACCGAGATGTGGCCCGAATAGTGCAGGATTCCCAGCATGTTGAGGAGGCGCGTGCAGGCCGCGACCTGGGCGCGCAGCGCCTCGGCGGAATTGGAACCCTCGCGGGCGACGTGGGCGGCGGTACTCATGATGCGGGCATCCCCCTTTCCGGCCACGGGTGGTTTCGATGCCCGGGCGGTGTCCCTTGTAGTGCCTCGCCCGCCCGGCGGCAAGCCGGGATCGGGGCCGGCCGCGGACGGGCGCCCTACTTCGCCGCCCGCCGCTCGCCCCGGGTCATGGCGTAGGCGGCGCCGAAGATGAGGGCGGCGCCGATCCAGGTCCAGGCCTCGGTGGCCTCGCCGAACAGCAGGTAGCCGAACGCGGCGGTGACCGGCAGGCGCATGAAGTTGAAGGGCGACAGCGCGCTGGCCTCGGCGTGCTTGAAGGCGCGGATGATGCAGTAGGGCGCCACCGTCCCCGCGACGCCCAGCAGCAGGAGTCCCGGAAGGTCGGCCCACACCGGCCACACCCAGACCAAGGCTGCCGGCACCGCGGCGAATCCCGTGAGCATGGCCTGGTAGTAGAAGGTGGTCACCGCCGGCGCCTCGGTGCGCCCCAGCATGCGCGAATAGATCACCACCCCGGCATAGAGCAGCGCCGAGCCCAGCACCATGAGCGATGGCCAGCCGATGGGGACCGCGCCCGGGCGCAGGACGATCAGCACCCCCGCGAAGCCGGCCGCGAGCGCCAGCCAGCGCCGCGCCGCCGGGCGCTCGCCCAGGAACAGGATGGCGAGCGCCGTCGCCATCAAGGGCTCGGTGAAATGGAGCGCGATGGCCTTGGAGATGGGCATGGCGCCAAGCGCCGCGAACCACAGCCACATGCCGACGAAGTTGCAGACATTGCGCTGGAGATGCAGGGACATGCGACTGGTCCGGAGCGCGCCGAAGCCGCGCCAGGAGAAGAGCGCGAGGAAGAAGGCGAGGCCCATGGCGTTGCGGAAGAACACCGTCTCGATGGCCGGGAGGTGCCCCGAGACCAGGCGCACGCCGACGGGCACCATGGAATGGAACAGGACCGCGAGCAGCGCCCAGCCGACGCCGAGCAGGAAATCGCGCGAGGTCATGACCGGAAAGGCGGCGGGGCGGGCCATGGCGGCAGTGTAGCGGAGGTGGGCGAGCGGAGCAGTCAAACGCCGGTGCGACGCCCGCGCGGCACTCCGCCGCGGGCGGATCGAAGCGGAACCGATGGAAATTCGGGCCGAACGCCGGGGCCCGGCTAATTCAGCTCCGAATCCTTCCAGTACTTGGTGCCCTGGATGGTGGCCTGCAGCGCGAGGCCGTGCTCGGTGAGCTGGTAGAGCTTGATGCCCGGCGCCACGTCGACGGCGCCGGCCCAGGCGCCGCCCTTCTCGCCGGCCTTGGCGGCGGCGTCGGCCTGGGCCGAGGCGTCCCAGCCGTGGTTCACGAACTGGTCGAGCGCGCGCGCGGTGGTGAACACGAACACCCCGCGGAAGTCCTTCACGCCCAGCCCGAGGCCGATGCCGGCGCTGCCCATCTTCATGTAGGTGTCCCGCCCGTTGCGGTTGTCCCGCACCACGCCCCAGCCGCCCCCGGCCGACAGCAGGATGACGTTGACGCCGACATTGCTGAACACCCCGTAGCCCAGCGACTTGGCGATGTGGTCCCGGGCCCCGGGCTCGGCGGCATAGAGCTTGGCCAGGGTCTCGGTCCGCATCTCCTGGACGTTCTGGCGCTTGTCCTGGGCGGTACTGCCCGAGACGCAGGCGGCGAGGAGGGTGGCGGCGAGGGCGCCGGCAAGCAGGCGAAGGGGGGCGGGACGATGCATGGAGGTTCCTCCGTTGGGGGACCGGCGCCCGCCGATGGGGCGGGGGGACGCCGGGGACCCAGTCAACCGGATTCAGGATACGACATTTCGCGCCCCGTGGGCACGGCCCTTCGGATCCGGAAAAACCCCTGGTAATAATGATTGCCTTCCAGGGGCCGCCTTTGGATAAAAGGGGGGGCGCAAAGCAACCTCGGGGGAAAAGGATGAAGCTGTTCCTCACCATCCTCGGCGCGGTGATCGTCGGCAACGTCGTCAGCCAGGCGATCTTCCTCGCCTGGGGCGAGCAGGGCATGTCCCGCTTCTTCAAGCGGGTGTTCCAGATCCTGCTGGTCCTTGTGGCTCTCGCCGCCGTGTTCGGGCTGGCGGGCGCGGCCATCTACGCCCTCGATCCAGAAACCCGCACCGTGCTCGACCGCGAGGTGGTGGCCCCGGTCCGCGCCTACACCCGGGGCTGGTTCGACTGAGGCGGCGGCGCCCGCGGGGACCGTCCCAAAAGGAAGGGGCCGCCCCATGGGCGGCCCCGGTCCCGTCGGGTCCTGAGCGCGGTCAGGCCTCGACGATGTTCACGGCCTTCGGGCCACGGGCGTCGGGCACGATGTCGAAGCTCACCTTCTGGCCCTCGTCGAGGCGGGCAAGGCCGGCCTGCTCGACGGCCGAGATGTGGACGAACACGTCCTTGGAGCCGTCCTCGGGGGAGATGAAGCCGAAGCCTCGCGTGGCGTTGAAGAATTTCACGGTACCTTTGGTCATTTTCATGCTTTCACAAGTCCATGGTCCGGAACGCTCTTGCGTCCGGAGTGGGACATCGCACAACGGATTTGAGGAGAACATTCGGCCGCTTGACAGCGGGAAAATTCGGCTAAACCGGCTGTGGTGCCGTCACGCCGGGAAGATGGGCCCGGCCGCGACCGAATACAAGCACTATTTTTGCGGGTCCCGGGCCCGTCCGTTGCCGGGAGGCCACGGCCGACGGGCGCCGTTTCGCGGGCGGGCGGCGCGCCTGTATGATCCGCCGGGGCCGATCGCGCCCGAGAACGAGGGAGCGTGGCAGGAAAGTCCCATGGAGTGGAAATCGCACCGGATTCCTGAAACGGCGCCGGCGTCCTCGCGCCGCTCCCTGCGTGGCGCCGCTGCCGCGGGGGCGACGGCGGTGGTGCTGCTCGCGGCGGGACCGGCCGCCGCCGCCGACGCGCCGGGGATGGCGCGCCTCGAGGGCGGGGCCTTCCCCATGGGCCGCGACGACGGCCCCGCCGACGAGCGCCCCGCCCACACGGTCCGCCTCCGGCCCTTCCTCATCGACCGCCTCCCCGTGACCCACGCCCAATTCGCCGGGTTCCTCGACGCCGCCGGGACCACCGACGCCGAGGGCCGGCGGTATTACGACTGGGACGACGGCGA
>DASWKZ010000001.1:0-32901 GCA_036396355.1 Alphaproteobacteria bacterium | reverse complement strand
TCGCTCGGCGTCTACGGCATCATCATGGCCGGCTGGGCCTCGAACTCGAAGTATCCGTTCCTGGGCGCCTTGCGCTCGGCGGCGCAGATGGTGAGCTACGAGGTCTCGATCGGCTTCGTCATCATCACCGTGCTGCTCTGTGTCGGCTCGCTCAACCTGAGCGACATCGTGCTGGCGCAGAAAAAGGTGTGGTTCTTCATTCCGCTGTTCCCGATGTTCGTCATCTTCTTCATCTCGGCCTTGGCCGAGACCAACCGGCACCCCTTCGACCTGCCGGAGGCGGAGGCGGAATTGGTGGCCGGCTACCAGGTCGAATACTCGTCGATGACCTTCGCAATGTTCTTCCTCGGCGAGTACGCCAACATGATCCTGATGAGCGCGATGACGGCGGTGCTGTTCCTCGGTGGCTGGCTGCCGCCGCTCGACGTGGCGCCGTTCAACTGGATCCCGGGGCCGATCTGGTTCGCGTTGAAGATCGCGTTCCTCTTGTTCGTTTTCATTTGGGTGCGGGCGACGCTGCCACGCTATCGCTACGACCAGCTGATGCGGCTCGGCTGGAAGGTGTTCCTGCCGGCCTCGCTGCTGTGGGTGGCGCTGACGGCGGGGGCGCTGGTCGCCTTCGATTGGGTGCCAAAGGCATGACGCCGGCGCGGCGGGCAAGACGCGCCTGAAAGGTTGGGGCATGAGCTATCTGAACCGAGGGGCCCAGACGCTCCTGATGTGGGAAATCGTCAAGGGCATGGGATTGACCTTCCGTTACATGTTCAGGCGGCGGGCGACGCTGAACTACCCTTATGAGAAAGGGCCGCTCAGTCCGCGCTTCCGCGGCGAGCACGCGCTGCGGCGCTACCCCAACGGCGAGGAGCGCTGCATCGCCTGCAAGCTGTGCGAGGCCATCTGTCCGGCCCTGGCCATCACCATCGAGGCCGAGCCGCGGGCGGATGGCCTGCGCCGCACGACACGCTACGACATCGACATGACCAAATGCATCTATTGCGGATTCTGCGAGGAGTCCTGCCCGGTGGATGCCATCGTCGAGGGACCGAACTTCGAGTTCGCCACCGAGACGCGCGAGGAGCTGATGTACGACAAGGAAAAGCTCCTGGCCAACGGCGATCGCTGGGAGAACGAGATCGCCCAGCGCCTCATGGCCGATGCTCCCTACAGGTGAGGACTCGCGGCTGGTGATTCGATTGGGGGATTCGTTCGCGCGAAGAGGGGCGCCGGAGCGATGATATTGCCGGCGCTCGCCTTCTATACGTTCTCCTTCGTCGCCATCGCCGCCGGCGTGATGGTGATCGCCGCGCGCAACCCCGTGCACTCGGTGCTGTTCCTGATCCTCGCCTTCTTCAACGCGGCCGGCCTGTTCGTGCTCATGGGGGCGGAGTTCCTGGCCTTCATCCTGGTCATCGTCTACGTGGGCGCGGTGGCGGTGCTGTTCCTGTTCGTCGTCATGATGCTCGACATCAATTTCGTCGCCCTGCGCCAGGGATTCCTCCGCTACCTTCCCGTCGGCGGCCTGATCGGGCTCGTGCTGCTGGCCGAGATCGTCTTCGTGGTGGTTTCATGGGCGAGTTCGCCGGAGGCCGGCGCGCAACTCGCCGACAAGGCCCCGGCCGCGGTGACCAACACCGAAGCGCTCGGCAGGCTGCTCTACACCAAGTACGTCTACCTGTTCCAGGCCGCCGGCCTGGTGCTGCTGGTGGCCATGATCGGCGCCATCGTGCTCACCCTGAGGGTGCGGCCGGGCGTGCGTCGCCAGCGCATCGCCCGCCAGGTCGCCCGCACCCGCGACGAGGTGCTGGAGGTCAGGAACGTGCCGGTGGGGAAGGGAATCTAGCGTGTTCGAGATCACCCTTGCCCACTACCTCACGGTGGCCGCGGTGTTGTTCACCCTCGGCGTGTTCGGCATCTTCCTCAACCGCAAGAACGTGATCATCATCCTGATGTCGATCGAGCTGATGCTGCTGGCGGTCAACATCAACCTGGTCGCGTTCTCGGCCCATCTGGGCGACCTGACCGGTCAGGTGTTCGCCATGTTCGTCCTCACGGTGGCGGCGGCGGAGGCGGCCATCGGTCTTGCCATCCTCGTCGTCTACTTCCGCAACCGCGGCTCCATCGCGGTCGAGGACATCAACCGCCTCAAGGGATAAGCGTCCGGCATGTACTCCGCCATCGTCTTCCTTCCGCTCCTGGGCGCGCTGATCGCGGGCCTGTTCGGCCGCGTCATCGGCGATCGCGGCGCCCGCTGGGTGGCGACGGGCGCCCTCCTGCTGGCCACCCTGTTCGCGGCGCTGGCCTTCGTCCAGGTGGCCCTGCTCGGCCAGAACCGCGACGTGGAGATCATGCGCTGGATCGTATCGGGCACGTTCGAGGTCACCTGGTCGCTCCGCTTCGATGCCCTGTCGGCGGTGATGGCGGCGATGGTGACCCTGGTCTCGGCCATGATCCATCTCTACTCGTTCGGCTACATGGCCCACGACAAGTCGATCCCCCGGTTCTTCAGCTATCTCTCGCTGTTCACCTTCTTCATGCTGATCCTGGTGACCAGCGACAACTTCGTGCAGATGTATTTCGGCTGGGAGGGGGTCGGGCTTGCCTCCTACCTGCTGATCGGCTTCTGGTACGACCGGCCCTCGGCCAACGCCGCCGCCATCAAGGCGTTCCTGGTCAACCGGGTCGGCGATTTCGGCTTCGCCATCGGCATTCTCGGCGTGTTCCTCGCCTTCAACGCGATGGCCTTCGATACCGTGTTCGCGGCGGTGCCGGGGATGGCGGGCCGGACCTTCGAGTTCCTGGGCGCACGGGTCGACGTGATGACCACGCTCTGCCTCCTCCTGTTCTTGGGCGCCATGGGCAAGTCGGCCCAGCTCGGCCTGCATACCTGGCTGCCCGACGCCATGGAAGGCCCGACGCCGGTTTCCGCCCTGATCCATGCCGCCACCATGGTGACGGCGGGGGTATTCATGGTCTGCCGGCTCTCGCCCATGTTCGAAGCCTCGGAGACCGCGCTCGCGGTGGTGGCGGTGGTAGGCGCCTCGACCGCCCTGTTCGCCGCCTCGGTCGGCCTCGTGCAGAACGACATCAAGCGGGTGATCGCGTACTCCACCTGTTCCCAACTCGGCTACATGTTCTTCGCCGCCGGGGTATCGGCCTATTCGGCGGCCATGTTCCACCTCATCACCCACGCGTTCTTCAAGGCACTCCTGTTCCTGGCGGCGGGCTCGGTGATCCACGCCATGTCCGACGAGCAGGACATGCGCCGCATGGGCGGCATCTGGCGCCAGATTCCGCTCACCTACGCCTATATGTGGATCGGCTCCCTGGCGCTCGCCGGAATCCCCGTCTTCGCCGGCTACTTCTCCAAGGACCTGATCATCGAGGCCGCCTTCGCCGCCGGCACCGGGCCCGGATTCTACGCCTTCTGGATGGGCGTGATCGCGGCGGCGCTGACCGCGTTCTACGCCTGGCGGCTCATCTTCCTCACCTTCCACGGAGCCCCCCGGGCCGACGAGAAGGTCATGGCCCATGTCCATGAATCGCCCCTGGTGATGACCCTGCCCATGGGCGTGCTGGCGGTCGGCGCGGTGTTCGCCGGGATGGCGCTGGCCGGCCTGTTCACCGGCGAGGGCCAGTCCGAGTTCTGGGGCGCCTCGATCTTCGTGGCCGCCGATCACACCGCGCTCGCCGACGCCCACCACGTGCCGCTCTGGGTGAAGGCGCTGCCGGTGGCGGTGGCGCTGGCCGGGATCGCGGTCGCCTGGCACTTCTACCTGCGCGATCCGAATCTCCCCGCGCGCCTCGCCGACCGCTTCCGCGGCGTCTATCTGTTCCTGCTCAACAAGTGGTATTTCGATGAGCTCTACGACCGGCTGTTCGTCGAGCCGGCCAAGCGCATCGGCCGCGGGCTGTGGCTCGGCGGCGACGGCGCCGTGATCGACGGGGTCGGGCCCGACGGTATCGCCGCCGCCACCATCGAGCTTGCCCGGCGCGCGGCCCGACTGCAGTCGGGCTACGTCTACCACTACGCCTTCGCCATGCTGATCGGCGTCGCGGTGCTCGTCACCTACTACCTGCTGGCGGGGACCGGGCGATGACCGGCTGGCCGCTGCTTTCGCTCACTACCTTCGTGCCGCTCATCGGTGCTGCGTTCATCGTGATGGTGCGCGGCGAGCCGGCGGTGGTCGCCCGCAACGCCCGCAACGTGGCGCTCTGGACCTCGCTCATCACCCTGGTGCTGGCGCTGATGGTGTGGGCCAACTTCGACCCCAAGACGGCCGCCTTCCAGCTCGAGGAGCGGGCGGAATGGATTCCTGCCTTCAACATCTCCTATCGCCTCGGCGTCGACGGCATCTCGGTGTTCTTCGTTCTGCTCTCGGCCTTCCTCACGCCGCTCTGCGTGCTGGCGAGCTGGCAGGCGATCACCGAGCGCGTGAAGGAATACATGATCGCCTTCCTGGTGCTCGAAACGCTCATGATCGGGATGTTCTGCGCGCTCGATTTCGTGCTGTTCTACCTGTTCTTCGAGGGCGTGCTGATCCCCATGTTCCTGATCATCGGCATCTGGGGCGGGCCGCGCCGGGTCTATTCGGCGTTCAAGTTCTTCCTCTACACGCTCACCGGCTCGGTGCTGATGCTGGTGGCGGTCCTCGCCATCTACTTCACGGCCGGCACCACAGACATTCCGGCCCTGATGAAGGCGGACTTCCCGCGGGAGATGCAGTACTGGCTTTGGCTCGCCTTCTTCGCTTCCTTCGCGGTGAAGGTGCCCATGTGGCCGCTCCATACCTGGCTGCCCGACGCCCATGTGGAGGCGCCGACGGCGGGCTCGGTGATCCTGGCCGGCGTCCTCCTCAAGATGGGGGGCTACGGCTTCCTACGGTTCTCCCTGCCGATGCTGCCGCTGGCCTCGGAGTTCTTCACGCCCCTGATCTTCGGGCTGTCCATCGTCGCCGTGATCTATACCTCGCTGGTGGCGCTGGCCCAGGAGGACATGAAGAAGCTGATCGCCTATTCCTCCGTCGCCCATATGGGCTTCGTCACCATCGGCATCTTCACCTTCAACGTGCAGGGGATCGAGGGCGCGATCTTCCAGATGCTGTCCCACGGGGTGGTGTCGGCGGCCCTGTTCCTCTGCGTCGGCGTGGTCTACGACCGCATGCATTCGCGCCTGATCGCGACCTATGGCGGCCTGGTCCACCGCATGCCGGCCTACGCCGCCGTGTTCATGGTGTTCACCCTGGCGGCGGTGGGATTGCCCGGCACCTCCGGATTCGTCGGTGAGATCCTGGTGCTGGTGGGGGCCTACCAGGTGTCGACCTGGGTGGCGGCGCTGGCCGCCACCGGCATGATCCTCGGCGCCGCCTACATGCTGTGGCTTTACCGCCGGGTGATCTTCGGCGAGCTCACCAAGACCGAGCTCAAGTCCATCACCGACCTCAGCCCGCGCGAGATCGCCGTGTTCGCGCCGATCGTGCTGGCGGTGCTGTGGATGGGCATCCATCCGGCCCCGTTCCTGGATACCATCCACGCCTCGGTCGAGAACCTCGTTGACAACTATACCGCGGCGCTGAGGGCCGCCGCCGCGGCCGAGGGCAACGTCGTGGCGGCGGGGACGGCCCCATGACCGAATGGAACCTGTCCCAGCTGACCGCCGCGGTGCCGGAGCTGTTCGTCGCCCTCTCGGCGATCATCCTTCTCCTGATCGGCGTGTTCCAGGGCGATGGCCATACCCGGATCCTCAGCTGGTTCGCGGTGGCCGTGGCCGCCGTGGCGCTGCTGCTGGTGGCCGGCACCTCGGCCGGGCCGGAGACGGCGTTCGGCGGCGCCTTCATCGCCGACGCCTTCGCCCGCTTCGCCAAGGCGCTGGTGCTGATCGGGACCGCGCTCGCGCTGATGCTGTCGCTCAGCTATGTGGAGCGCGAGGACATGAGCCGGTTCGAGTATCCGATCCTGTTCGTGTTCGCCATGCTCGGCATGATGATGATGATCTCGGCCAACGACCTCATCGCGCTCTATGTGGGGCTCGAGCTGCAGTCGCTATCGCTTTACGTGGCGGCAGCCTTCCGGCGCGATTCCCTGCGCTCCACCGAGGCCGGCCTCAAGTATTTCGTCCTCGGTGCGCTGTCCTCGGGCATGCTGCTCTACGGGGCGTCCCTGGTGTACGGCTTCTCGGGGACCACCAGCTTCGAGGGCATCGCCCGGGCGGTGGCCGGCGGCGAGGGCGCGACAGGGGTGCTGGTCGGCCTCGTGTTCCTGACGGCAGCCCTGGCTTTCAAGGTTTCGGCGGTGCCGTTCCACATGTGGACGCCCGACGTCTACGAGGGCGCGCCCACGTCGGTGACGGCGTTCTTCGCCATCGCCCCCAAGGTCGCGGCCATGGCCCTGCTGATACGGGTGCTGGTCGACCCGTTCGCGGCCATCACCGCCCAGTGGCAGCAGCTCGTGGTGCTGATCGCGGTGCTGTCCATGGCCCTCGGCGCCTTCGCCGCCATCAATCAGCACAACATCAAGCGGCTGATGGCCTATTCCTCCATCGGCAATGTCGGCTACATGCTGGTGGGCTTGGCGGCCGGGACCGAGGACGGCGTGCGCGGGGTCCTGATCTATCTCGCCATCTACATGGTGATGACCGCGGGCGCCTTCGGCTGCATCCTCTGCATGCGGGTCCATGGCCGCGCCGTCGAGGAGCTCGACGACCTCAAGGGGCTGTCGCGGACGCGGCCGGGCCTGGCGCTGGCCCTCGCCGTGTTCATGTTCTCGCTGGCCGGGATTCCGCCGCTCGCCGGCTTCTTCGCCAAGCTCTACGTGTTCCTGGCCGCCATCCAGGCCGGGCTCTACGCGCTGGCCGTGATCGGGGTGCTGGCCTCGGTGGTGGCCGCCTTCTACTACCTGCGCGTCGTCAAGCTCATGTATTTCGACGAGCCGGCCGACACGCTGGATCGCGTTCCGGGGCGCGAGGTCGGGCTCGTGCTCGCCGGAACCGGGCTGTTCACCGCCTTCTTCTTCGTGCTGCCGTCGCCGGTGCTCAATGCCGCGGCCACCGCCGCCAGGTCCCTGTTCGGCGGCTGACGGCGGCGCGGTGCCGCCCTGGGGACAAAGGACCATGACCGCGACCGTGGCGATTCCATCCTTCTACCGTCTGTTCGCGCGCGACGAGGTCACCAGCACCAACGACGAGGCCCTGGCCCTCGCCGCGGCGGGCGCGGAGGAGGGAGCCCTGGTGGTCGCCGACCGCCAGACCCGCGGCCGCGGCCGGCGCGGGCGGTCCTGGGACAGCCCCGCCGGCAACCTGCACCTGTCCTTGGTGCTGACCCCGCCCGCCGGACCGAGTGCCGCCGGGGCCGTGGGCTTCGCCGGGTCGCTGGCGGCGGCGGACGCGGTGGCCCGGTTCCTTCCCGCGGAAGCGGAGGTCGGCGTCAAATGGCCCAACGACGTGCTGGTCGGCGACCGCAAGGTCGGCGGCATCCTGATCGAGACGGTGGTGGGCCGCGCCGAGGCCCTGGTGCTGGGGGTCGGCGTCAATGTCGCCCGCCATCCGGCGGGCACGACCTATCCCGCCACCTCCCTCGCCGCCGAAGGCGCGGCGACGGCCACGGCGCCGGCCGTGCTGGAGGCCTTCGCCGAGTCCTTTCTCGAGCGCTACCGGGGATGGCGCCGGGACGGCATGGCGCCGCTGCGCGCGGCTTGGCTGGCCAGGGCCCGCGGCATCGGCGGGCCGATCCGCGCGCGCCTCGAGGGCGCGACGTTCGACGGCCTCTTCCGCGGGATCGATGAATCGGGCGCGCTGGTCCTCGACCTCGGCGACGGGGATGTGAAGAGGATCACCGCCGGCGACGTGTTCCTCCCGGGACGCGCGTAACAGGGCGGCTCCATGCTCCTCGTCATCGATTGCGGCAACACCAACACCAAGCTCGGGCTCTACGAGGGCGAGGTGCCTGGCGGCCGCTTTCGCGGCGTGTTCCGGGTCGCCACCGACGCCGGTCTCGATGCCGCCGGATACCGCGCGCGGCTGGAGGGTGAGATGGCGCGGGCCGGGCTCGGCGGCGCCCCCATTTCCGGCGCCGCCCTGGCCACCGTGGTGCCGGCGGCGCGGGGTGCGCTGACCGACTTCGCCCGCGAGGTCGCGGGCACCGAGCCGGTGGTGGTCGGCGCGTCCGGGGTGCGCCTCGGCCTCCGGGTGCTGGTGGACCGCCCCGGCGAGGTCGGCGCCGATCGCCTGGCCGGCGCGGTCGCCGCCCATGCCGGCTGGTCCGGGGCCAAGATCGTGCTCGACTTCGGCACCGGCACCACCTTCGACGTGGTGACCGAGGAGGGCGACTACGCCGGCGGCGTCATCGCGCCCGGCATCAACCTCGCCCTCGACTCGCTGCACGCGGCGGCCGCCCAGTTGCCGCGCGTCGAGGTGGCGCGGCCCCCCCGCGTCATAGGCAAGGCCACCGTGCCCGCCATGCAGTCGGGCATCTACTGGGGCTATATCGGCTTGATCGAGGGGATCGTCGCCCGCATCAGGAGCGAATACGGGGCAGACCGGCCGTTCACGGTGATCGCGACGGGCGGGCTCGCCCCCTTGTTCGCCGGCGGTACCGACGTGATCGACGCCACCGACCCGGAGCTGACCCTCAGGGGCCTCGTTCTCGTCCATCGGCTCAACCGCCCATGACCATCGCGGCCGCCCACGATCCCGTCCTCGCCGCCGCCAAGGCCGGCCTCGTCTACCTGCCGCTCGGCGGCGCCGGCGAGATCGGCATGAACCTCTATCTCTACGGCTGCGAGGGCAAGTGGATCGCCGTCGAATGCGGTGTCACCTTCGGCGACGAGACCACCCCCGGCGTGGACGTGATGATGGCGGACCCCGCCTTCCTCGAGACCGTGCGCGACGATCTGCTGGGGATCGTGCTGACCCATGCCCATGAGGATCACCAGGGGGCGGTGGCCTATCTGTGGCCGCGCCTCCAATGCCCGGTCTACGCCACCGCGTTCACCGCCGGACTCGTGCGCGTGCGCCTCGCCGAGGCCGGCATCGAGCGGGAGGTGCCGCTCCACGAATTGCCCCTGGAGGGCGACGTTGCGCTCGGTCCGTTCCGGCTCCGCCTCGTCACCGTCACCCATTCCATCCCCGAGCCCAATGCGCTCGCCATCGAGACCCCGTTCGGACGCCTGGTCCATACCGGGGACTGGAAGATCGATCCCGATCCGCTCATCGGCGATCGCATGGACGAGGTGACGTTCCGCCGCCTGGGCGAGGCCGGGGTGCTGGCCATGGTCTGCGATTCGACCAACGTGTTCGTGGAGGGGGCGTCCGGCTCCGAGGCGGAGGTGCGCGAGCACCTCGCCGAGGTCGTCGGCCGATTCCAAAACCGGGTGGCGGTCGCCTGCTTCGCGTCCAACATCGCCCGCATCGAGTCCATCGCCAGGGCCGGGGCGGCCAACGGCCGCCACGTGGCGCTGGTCGGGCGATCGCTCTGGCGCCTCACGGAGATCGCGCGGGAATGCGGCTATCTCCGCGGCGTGCCCGATTTCCTCACCGAGCACGACGCCGCCTTCCTGCCGCGGGAGCGGGCGCTCCTCATCTGCACCGGCAGCCAGGGCGAGCGGGGATCGGCCCTGGAACGGATCTCCCAGGGCGACCACCCCAGCGTGGTGCTGGAGGAGGGGGACGCGGTGCTGTTCTCCTCGCGCAACATCCCCGGCAACGAGCGTGCGATCTACGCCCTTCAGGACCGGCTGGCGCGGCGGGGCGTTGCCATCCTTACGGGGCGCGATGCGCCCATCCACGTCTCCGGCCACCCGGCGCGGGCCGAGCTCGCGCGGCTCTACGAGTGGGTGCGCCCGGCGATCCTGGTGCCCATGCACGGCACGTCGCGCCACCTGATCGAGCAGGCGGCCTACGCCCGCGGCCTCGGCATACGGGAAGCCCGCGTCGTTACCAACGGCGAGGCGCTCCGCCTCGCGCCCGGGCCGGTGGAGATCGTGGGGCGGGTGCCGGCGGGGCGTCTCGGCCTCGACGGCAATCGGCTCGTGCCCATGGACGACTCGCTGATGGCCCAGCGCCTGCGCGGCGCCTTCGCCGGCCACGCCTTCGTCACCGTCGTCGTGGACCGCAAGGGGCGGCTCGCCGCTGATCCGGAGGTCTCCCTCCATGGCGTCGCCGCGAGCGCGGAGGAGCAGGCGGCGGCGGTGGCCGCCGTCGCCGAGGAGGTCGAGCAGGTCTTCGCCCGCGGCCGGGGCCGCCGGGGCCGTGCCCGCCCGGACGACGGCGCGGCGGAGGAGGTGCGGCGCGCGGTGCGCCGCGTCCTCCGCGGCATGACCGGCAAGCGGCCCGTGACCGAGGTCCACGTCATCGGCCTGTGACGGCCTGGATCGCGAAGCGAGGTGGGCGTGAACTGGTTCACCGGGATCGTCGTCTACATCATCGTCTGGTGGCTGGTATTGTTCACGATACTGCCCTGGGGGAACCGGCCGCCCGACCGGCCCGGGCGCGGCCATGCCGACGGCGCGCCCGAGCGGCCGCGCCTTGTCCTCAAGACCCTCGTCACCACGGCGATTGCGGCCGCCGTCTGGGGCGTGATCTACTGGGTCATGGCGGCGGGGCTGGTCTCCTTCCGGGCGCCGTCGCCATAGGGAAGAGGAGGGATTAATGGCGGAACCGGTACCGTTCGGCGTCCGGATCATCGACCATCTGGTGCTGCGTTCCGGCGATGCGCCGAGGCTGGTCGCCTTCTACCGCGACGTGATTGGCCTGCCCGTCGAGCGCCAGACCAGGAGCGGCCTCACCCAGCTGCGCGCGGGGGCCTCCCTCGTCGATATCGTGCCGGTGGAGGATCGCGACCGGCCCGGCCGCAACCTCGAGCATTTCTGTCTGCGGGTGGACCCGTTCGACGAAGCCGCCATCCGCCGGCACCTGGAGGCGGCCGGGGCCGAGATCGTCAAGAGCGGCACCGCCTACGGCGCGGACGGGCGGGGGCCGAACCTCTATTTCCGCGATCCCGACGGCAACGAGGTCGAGCTCAAGGGCCTGGGCGACGGCAAGCGCGAGACGGAATGAGCTATTGCGCCGTCGCCAGGGGCCATCCCGTCCACGGCCCCCATCACGACATCGAATACGGCCGCCCGGTTACCGACGACGCCGTGCTGTTCGAGCGCATCGCGCTGGAGATCAACCAGGCGGGGCTCAGCTGGCTGCTGGTGCTCACCAAGCGGGCGGCGCTCAATGCCGCCTTCCGGGGCTTCGATCCCGAGCGGGTGGCGCGCTTCGGCAAGCGGGACGTGACGCGGCTGATGGCCGATCCCGGCATCATCCGCAACCGCCGCAAGATCGAGGCGGTGATCGAGAACGCGAGGCGGGTGCGCGCCATCCGTGCGAGCCGCGGAAGCCTCGCCTCCTGGCTCGAGTCCCATCATCCCCTGCGGTTGCCCGACTGGGTCGGGCTCATGCGTCGGACCTTCGTGTTCATGGGCCCGGAGGTGGTCAACGAGTTCCTCATGAGCACCGGCTACCTTCCGGGCGCTCACGATCCCGGTTGTCCCGCCTTCGTGGAGATCGCGGACATGGAGCCTCCGTGGATGCGGGCGGCGCCCGCGGGCGGCTGGTGATGCGAGCCCGGCCGCCCGCCGTTGCAGTTTCAGGCGCCTTTGCCTAAAGTCGAGGCGCCGCGCGGGGCGCGGCCCGCCCCACCCGAGCAGAAGGCCATGCGTCTTTCCCGATATTTCCTGCCGACCCTGAAGGAGACGCCGAAGGAGGCGGAGATCGTGTCCCACCAGCTGATGCTGCGTGCCGGCATGATCCGCCAGGCCTCGGCAGGAATCTATTCCTGGCTCCCCCTCGGGCACCGGGTCCTGCGCAAGATCGAGCGGATCGTGCGCGAGGAGCAGGATCGGGCTGGCGCCCAGGAAATGCTGATGCCCACCATCCAGCCCGCCGAGGTGTGGCGGAGGTCGCTGCGCTACGACGACTACGGGCCGGAGATGCTGCGAATCACCGACCGCCACGAGCGCGAGTTGCTCTACGGCCCCACCAACGAGGACCTGATCACCGAGATCTTCGCCGCGACGGTGAAGAGCTACCGGGAGTTGCCCAAGCTCCTCTATCACATCCAATGGAAGTTCCGCGACGAGGTGCGTCCCCGTTTCGGGGTCATGCGCGGGCGCGAGTTCCTGATGAAGGACTGCTACTCTTTCGACCTGGATTATGACGCTGCTGTAATGTCTTACAGGAAGATGTTCGTGTCTTATCTCAGGACCTTCGCGCGCCTCGGCCTCAGGGCCATCCCCATGGAGGCCGACACCGGCCCCATCGGCGGCGACCTGTCCCACGAGTTCATCATCCTCGCCGATACCGGCGAGAGCGAGGTCTTCTGCGACCACGAGATTCTTTCCGTCGATGTCCTTGAGGCGGACGTCGACTACGATGACGATGCCGCGATCGACAAGGTGATTACGCGCTTCACGAAGTTGTATGCCCGCACCGAGGAAAAGCACGACGCCGCCGCCTTCGAGGCCGAGGTGCCCGAAGATCGCCGCTATCACGGCCGCGGCATCGAGGTCGGCCAGGTATTCTATTTCGGCACCAAGTATTCCAGTCCCATGGGCGCGGTGGTCCAGGGGCCCGACGGCCAGCCGGTCACCGTGGAGATGGGCTCCTACGGGATCGGCGTCTCGCGCCTCGTCGGCGCCATCATCGAGGCGAGCCACGACGACGCCGGCATCATCTGGCCCGATCCGGTGGCGCCGTTCGACGTCGCCCTGATCAACCTGCGCGCCGGCGACGACGCTTGTGACCGCGCCTGCGAGGACGTCTACGCGAAGCTGCGGGCGGCGCGATTGGAGGTGCTCTACGACGACCGCGACGAGCGCCCCGGCGTCAAGTTCGCCGAGGCCGATCTCGTCGGCCTGCCGTGGCGGCTGGTCATCGGCCCGCGGGGCCTCAAGGAGGGCACGGTGGAGCTCAGGCGCCGCGACGGCACCGTGGCCGAGGAACTGCCCGTCGAGGCGGCGCTGGCGCGGCTGCCGGGCCCGGCAGCGGGCTGAGAGGCACCGTGGCGTTCTCCCCCTTCGAGCGGCTGGTCGCGGCCCGGTACCTGAGGGCGCGGAGACGCGAGGGGTTCATCTCGGTGATCGCCGGGTTCTCCCTCGCCGGCATCGCCCTCGGCGTCGCCACCCTGATCATCGTCATGGCGGTGATGAACGGATTCCGGCAGGAGCTCCTCACCCGCATCCTCGGTGTCGGCGGGCACATCACCGTCTTCGGGGCCGAGGGCGGCCCGCTCACCGATTTCGACTCCGTGCTGGCGCGGCTGCGGGGGATCCCGGGCGTCACCGACGCGGCGCCGCTGGTGACGGGTCAGGCGATGCTGACCGTGGGACGGCGCGCCGGCGGCGTGCTGGTCCAGGGCATGCGCCCGGCCGACCTCGCCCGGCGACAGATCATCGCGGACAACATCAGGGCGGGCGGCCTCGCGGATTTCGGCAAGTCCGACGACACCGTACTGGTCGGCACCCGGCTCGCCGCCCGCTACGGCCTGGTGCCGGGCGACCGCATCACCCTGGTCGCCCCCACCGGCAACGTCACCGCCTTCGGCACGCTGCCGCGGGCCAAGGCCTACCGCATCACGGGCCTGTTCGAGGTCGGCATGTACGAATACGATTCCAACTTCGTCTACATGCCCTTCGAGGCCGCCCAGCTCCTGTTCCGGGACCGGGGCCGGGCCTCCAACATCGAGGTGATGATCGGTGATCCCGACGGGGTCGCCGCCGCCAAGGCGCGCATCGCGGGCGCCCTCGGCCCGACCGTGCGTCTGCGCGACTGGCAGCAGGTCAATTCCAGCTTCTTCACGGCGATCCAGGTGGAGCGCAACGTGATGTTCCTGATCCTGACCCTCATCATCCTGGTCGCCGCCTTCAACGTCATCTCGGGCATGATCATGCTGGTCAAGGACAAGGGCCGCGACATCGCCATCCTGCGGACCATGGGGGCGACGCGGGGCGCGGTCATGCGCATCTTCCTGCTGGCCGGGGCCTCGGTGGGCGTGGTCGGGACCATCGTCGGCTTCGTGCTGGGGATCGCGTTCTGCGACAACATCGAGACCATACGCGGGTGGGTCCAGGGGCTCACCGGGACCGATGTGTTCTCCGCCGAGATCTACTTCCTGTCCACGCTGCCGGCCGAGGTCGACCCCGGCGAGGTGGCGGCGGTGGTGGCCATGTCGCTGACGCTCTCGTTCCTGGCCACCCTCTACCCGTCCTGGCGCGCCGCCCGGCTCGATCCGGTGGAGGCGCTTCGCTATGAGTGAGCGGCCCGCCACCGGCGACGGCGTCCCCCTCCGCCTCGAGGGCATCGCCCGCGGCTTCGACGACGCGGGTGGGAGACTCGAGGTCCTGAGGGGCGTCGACCTCGCCATCGTGCCCGGCGAGATCGTGGCGCTGGTGGGGCCGTCGGGATCGGGCAAGTCGACCCTCCTGCACATCACCGGACTGCTCGAGCGCGCCGATGCCGGCCGCGTGGTGATCGCGGGGCGGGACGCGTCGCGGCTGTCGGACGGCGAGCGCACGCGGCTGCGGCGCGATCATCTCGGCTTCGTCTACCAGTTCCATCATCTCCTTCCCGAGTTCTCGGCGGAGGAGAACGTGGCCCTGCCGCGGCTGATCGCGGGGATCGCGCGCACCGACGCGCATGCCAGGGCGCGGGAGCTGCTGGGGCTGGTCGGCCTCGCCGCGCGCGCGACCCACCGTCCCGCCGAGCTCTCCGGCGGCGAGCAGCAACGCGTCGCCATCGCCCGGGCGCTGGCCAACGCGCCGGCGCTGCTGCTGGCCGACGAGCCCACCGGCAATCTCGACCCCGCCACCGCCGACCAGGTGCTGTCGGTGTTCCTCCGGGCCGTCAAGGGCACCGGGCGGGCGGCGCTGATCGCCACCCACAATCCGATGCTCGCCGCCCGCATGGACCGCACCGTGGCCCTGGAGGAGGGCCGACTGGTGCCGGGATGAACCGCGGGGTGAAGGCCTCTTTTTCCCAACATCCTGTGGATAAGAGCCGGAATCGAACTACAATTTGTTGCCACCCCGGACCGGTTGTGGAATCAATCGGGACTGCGCCGGCCCCCGGGTCCGGCCCGCCCAATACGGACCGGTGACCATGGCCCACGCCGATTTCGTCCATTTGCGGGTCCATTCCGCCTATTCCCTGCTCGAGGGTGCCCTGAAGATTCCGGAACTCGCGGCCCTGTGCCGGCGCCACGCCATGCCGGCGGTGGCGGTGACCGACACCCGCAACCTGTTCGGCGCCCTGGAGTTCAGCCTCGCCATGAAGGCGGCCGGGGTGCAGCCGATCGTCGGCTGCGAGTTCCCGGTGTCGCGGGAGGGGGGCGAGGCCCAGGGCAACGGCGCCGCCGCCCGCGGCCCCGAGCCCGATGTGCTGGTGCTGCTGGTCAAGGACGAGGTGGGCTACGCCAATCTCATAGGCCTGGTGAGCGAGGCCCACCTCGCCACCGAGCCGGGCCGTACGCCGCAACTCGCCTGGGAGCGCCTCGCCGGGCGCACCGAGGGCCTGATCGCCCTCACCGCCGGGCCCGAGGGCACGGTGGGCAGGCTGCTGCTGGAGAACCGGCCGGCGGAGGCCGAGGCGGCCCTCGAGCGGTCGAAGGCCTTGTTCCCCGGCCGGCTCTATGTGGAGGTCATGCGCCACGGTCTCGCCGCCGAGGAAGAGATCGAGGGCGCCCTGATCGATCTCGCCTACGCCCACGAGCTGCCTCTGGTCGCTACCAACGCGGCCTATTTCGCCGACGAGGACATGTTCGAGGCCCACGATGCGCTGTTGGCGATCGCCGCCGGGGCCCATGTGGGCGATGCCGACCGCCGCCGGCTCACCCCCAACCACCGCTTTCGCTCGCCCGCGGAGATGAAGGCGCTGTTCGCGGATCTGCCGGAGGCCGTCGCCAACACGCTGGTGGTCGCGCGCCGCTGCGCCTTTGCCGCGCCCGAGCACGCGCCGATCCTGCCGCCGTTCCCGGACGCCGTCGGCAAGGGCGAGGGGGAGACGCTGCGCGAAGAGGCGCGTCGCGGCCTCGAGGCGCGCCTCGCCGCCCATGTCTTCACGGAGTCCATGGACGCGGCGGCGCGCGAGGAGGCGGAGCGGCCCTACCGCGAGCGGCTCACCTACGAGCTCGGCGTCATCGAGGCCATGGGGTTCCCGGGCTATTTCCTGATCGTCGCCGACTTCATCCGCTGGGCCAAGGGGCGGGGCATCCCGGTGGGGCCGGGACGCGGATCGGGCGCAGGGTCGGTGGTGTCCTGGGCGCTCACCATCACCGACCTCGATCCCCTGCGCTTCAATCTGCTGTTCGAGCGGTTCCTCAATCCCGAGCGCATCTCGATGCCGGATTTCGACGTCGACTTCTGCCAGGACCGGCGCGACGAGGTGATCCGCTACGTCCAGGAGAAGTACGGCACCGACCGGGTGGCCCAGATCATCACCTTCGGCAAGCTCCAGGCCCGCGCCGTCCTGCGCGATGTCGGCCGCGTGCTCGGCATGCCCTACGGCCAGGTCGACCGGATCTGCAAGCTGGTGCCCTACAACCCGGCCAACCCCGTGAGCCTCAAGGACGCCATCGACGACGAGCCGCTTTTGCAGAGGATGCGCGCCGAGGACGAGACGGTCGCGCGCCTCATGGATATCGCGCTCAGGCTCGAGGGGCTCTACCGGCACGCCTCCACCCACGCCGCCGGGGTCGTCATCGGCGACCGCCCGCTGAGCCGGCTGGTCCCGCTCTACCGCGATCCGCGCTCGGAGATGCCGGTCACCCAGTTCAACATGAAATACGTGGAGCTCGCGGGCCTCGTGAAGTTCGACTTCCTTGGCCTCAAGACGCTCACCGTGCTGGCTCGGGCCCGCGATCTCGTGTCGGAGACCGAAGGAATCGCCGTCGACCTGGCGACCCTGTCCCTCGACGACGAGGCAACCTTCGTCATGCTCGCCCGCGGCGACACCACCGGGGTGTTCCAGCTGGAAAGCTCGGGCATGCGGGACGTGCTCCGCAACCTGCGCCCGGACACCTTCGAGGACATCATCGCCCTGGTCGCGCTCTACCGGCCGGGGCCCATGGACAATATCCCGCGCTATATCGCCTGCAAGCACCGCCGCGAGGAGCCCGACTATCTGCATCCGTCCCTCGAGGGCATCCTCAAGGAGACCTTCGGCGTGATGATCTACCAGGAGCAGGTGATGCAGATCGCCCAGGAGCTTTCGGGCTATTCGCTCGGCGGCGCCGACATCCTGCGCCGGGCCATGGGCAAGAAGATACGCTCCGAGATGGACGAGCAGCGCGGCGCCTTCGTCGACGGCGCGGTGGCGCGCGGGGTGGAACGGGGCACCGCCGAGCACATCTTCGAGCAGGTCAACAAGTTCGCCGAGTACGGCTTCAACAAGTCCCACGCCGCGGCCTACGCCCTCATCGCCTATCAGACCGCCTGGTTCAAGGCCAACTATCCGGTGGAGTTCCTGGCGGCGTCGATGACGCTCGACATGGGCAACACCGATAAGCTCAACGTGTTCCGCCAGGAGCTCGACCGCATGGGCGTCGCCCTGCTGCCGCCCGACGTCAATGCCTCGGGCGCCGCCTTCACGGTGGAGCGCCGGGGCGAGGCCAAGGCCATCCGCTATGCGCTGGGGGCCATCAAGGGGGTCGGCGCGGCTGCCATGTCGGCGCTGGTGGCCGAGCGCGAGGCCCATGGCCCGTTCACCGACCTGTTGGACTTCGCCTCCCGCTGCGACGGCAAGGTCGCCCACAAGCGCCAGCTGGAGAGCCTGGCCGCGGCCGGCTCCTTCGATTCCCTCATGCCCGACCGCGCCTGCGTGCTGGCCAACGTGGAGCTCCTGGTCCAGCGCGCGCAGACGGCGGCCAGCGAGCGCGCCAGCGGCCAGGGCAGCCTGTTCGGTGGTCCCGGACCGGCCGCCGACGGGGCCGGCCTCGTGCCGGCGGAGCCGTGGTCGGAGATGGAGAAACTCCATCACGAGTTCGAGGCGATCGGCTTCTATCTTTCCGCGCATCCGCTCGATGCCTACGGCTCGCGGCTGGAGCGCCTGCACGTGCTGCCCTCGGCCCGGCTGGCGAGCCGGGCGACGGGGTCCGACGCCGGCCGCGTCAAGCTCGCCGGCACCGTGATCTCCCGGAGGGAGCGCACCTCGGCCGGCAACCGGCGGTTCGCCTTCGTGCAGATGTCCGATCCGTCGGGGATGTACGAGGTGACGGTGTTCTCCGAGGTGCTGTCGCGCGCTCGCGATCTGCTCGAGGCCGGCCGCAACGTGCTGGTGACCGTTGAAGTGCGGCGGGAGGGGGAGGGGATGCGCCTCACCGCCCAGGACGTGACCTCGCTGGACGAGGCCGTGGCCCATGCCGCGCCCGGCCTCAAGGTCGCGGTGAGCGAGCCCGGCGCGCTCGCGCGGGTCCGCGAGATCATCGCGGCCGCGCCGCGCGGCCGCGGCGAGGTCAGCCTGGTCCTCGGCCTCGGGACGGCCGGGGAGGTGGAGCTGGCGCTGCCCGGCCGCTTCGCGGTGCCGGCGGGGGCGGTGCGGGACCTGCGGGCGGTGCCCGGCATCGCCGAGGTCCGGGAGATCTGAGGCGTCGCTTTCCCCTGATTTACCTTGCAAATCCGGGTGCGCGGCGCTATCTAGGCGCCGATTTTCATTTCGCACGCGGGGATGCGGCGGAGACGCTCCGCCGCTCCGGTGTCCGGGCATCCGGACCAGCCCCCGCGGAGGCCCAACCGGAGAACGAGACCATGGCGATTCCCACCTTCACCATGCGCCAGCTGCTGGAAGCCGGCGTGCATTTCGGCCATCGCGCGGGGCGCTGGAACCCCAAGATGGCGCCGTACATCTTCGGCGAGCGCAACGGCGTCCACATCATAGACCTTCAGCAGACCGTGCCGATGCTCTACGCCGCCCTGCAGGCGATCCGGGATATCGTCGCCAATGGCGGCCGGGTGCTGTTCGTCGGCACCAAGAGGCAGGCGGCGAGCATCGTCGCCGAGGCCGCGCAGCGCTGCGGCCAGTACTACGTGAACCACCGCTGGCTGGGCGGCATGCTGACCAACTGGAACACCGTCACCAACTCGGTCAAGCGGCTCAAGAACCTTGACGAGCAGTCGGCCGACGAGGCCGCCACCGGCCTTACCAAGAAGGAGCTCCTCAGGCTCACGCGGGAGAAATACAAGCTCGAACGGGCCCTCGGCGGCATCAAGGACATGGGTGCGCTGCCCGACATCCTGTTCGTGATCGATACCAACAAGGAGGGTATCGCCGTCGCCGAGGCGAAGAAGCTCGGCATTCCGGTCATCGCGGTGGTCGACAGCAATTCGGACCCCGACCCGATCAACTATCCGATTCCCGGGAATGACGACGCCATCCGTGCCATCAACCTCTATTGCGACCTGGCGGCCGGCGCCATCCTCGACGGCATCCAGGAGCAGCTTACCTCGGCCGGGATCGACGTCGGCGAGAGCGAGACGGTGCCGCCGGAGAGCCTGCCCGACGAGCCCGAGGCCGAGACCGCCGGGCCCGAGGCCGCACCGGCGGCCCCGCCGTCCCCGCCGTCCGAGGAGGCCCAGGACACCGCCGGCGAGGGAGAAGGTGTCCGAACTTAGTCATTTGAAGTCAATAGGATATATGCATATCTTCATTCGGGATTGGAATTATGGCTGAGATCACGGCACCCCTCGTCAAGCGGCTGCGCGACCGCAGCGGCGCCGGCATGATGGACTGCAAGCAGGCGCTCACCGAGACCTCGGGCGATATCGAGCAGGCCGTCGACTGGCTGCGCAAGAAGGGCCTGGCCGCCGCCTCCAAGAAGGCGGGCCGCGTCGCCGCCGATGGCCTGGTGGCGGCGCTCGCCGAGGGCACCCGCGGGGTGGCGGTGGAGGTCAACTCGGAAACCGACTTCGTCGCCCGCAACGAGGGCTTCCAGGACTTCGTCGCCGGGGTCGCCCGGGTGGCGCTGGCGGTGGACGGCGATCGCGAGGCCTTGCTCGCCGCCGAGTATCCCGGTGGCGGCAAGCCGGTGGCGGAGAAGCTCACCGACATGATCGCCGCCATCGGCGAGAACCTGAACCTGCGCCGGGTGGCCGCGCTCAGGGTCGGCGCCGGGGTGGTCGCCAGCTACATCCATGCCGCCGTGGCGCCCGGCATGGGCCGCATCGCGGTGCTGGTGGCCCTCGAATCGCGCGCCGAGCCGGCCCGGCTCGAGGAGCTCGGCAGGCAGCTGGCCATGCATGTCGCCGCCGCCAATCCGCAATCTGTGACCGTGGAATCCCTGGATTCCGCCGCCGTCGAGCGCGAGCGGGCGGTCCTCATGGAGCAGGCGAGGGCCTCCGGCAAGTCCGAGGACATCGTCGCCAGGATGGTGGAGGGCCGGCTGCGCAAGTTCTACGAGGAGGTGGTGCTCAGCGAGCAGGTCTTCGTGATCGACGGCGAAACCAAGGTCGCCAAGGTGGTGGAGGCGGCGGCCGAGGCGGCGGGAACGCCGATCGCGGTCGCGGGCTTCGTGCGCTTCGCCCTCGGCGAGGGGGTCGAGCGGCAGGAAAAGGACTTCGCCGCCGAGGTCGCCGCCCAGCTCGGGGGCTGAGCCGGCGCGCGGCCGCCCGCCGGGGACGAGCCAGCCATGGCCGACGATCCGCCGTACCGACGGGTGCTCCTGAAGCTCTCGGGCGAGGCGCTGATGGGCGCGCAGCCGTTCGGGCTCGACGGCGATACGCTGCGGAGGCTCGCCCGCGACATCGCCACGGTGCACGCCGACGGCGTCGAGTTGGGGCTGGTGGTCGGCGGCGGCAACATCTTCCGCGGGGTGGGCGGTGCCGCCCACGGCATCGAGCGGGCCAGCGCCGATTTCATGGGCATGCTGGCGACGGTGATCAACGCCATCGCCCTCCAGGGCATTCTCGAGGGGGCCGGGATCGCCACCCGGGTGCTGTCGGCCATTCCCATGCGCACCGTGTGCGAGCCCTACATCCGGCGCCGGGCGATCCGGCACATGGAGAAGGGCCGCGTCATCATCTGCGCCGGGGGCACCGGCAATCCGTTCTTCACGACCGATACCGCGGCGTCGCTGCGGGCGGCGGAGCTCGGCTGCGACGCCCTCCTCAAGGGCACCCAGGTCGACGGAGTCTATTCCGCCGACCCCAAGGCCGATCCCTCTGCCGAAAGGTTCGACCGACTG
This sequence comes from Alphaproteobacteria bacterium, assembly GCA_036396355.1. Classification (GTDB taxonomy): domain Bacteria; phylum Pseudomonadota; class Alphaproteobacteria; order SMXQ01; family SMXQ01; genus DASWKZ01. Next base: position 11,695 of record DASWKZ010000001.1, on the reverse strand, counting down.
AGCTATCAGGAGGTGCTGTCCAGGGATTTACGGGTGATGGACGCCTCGGCCGTCTCGCTCGCTCGCGAGAACGGCATTCCGATTCTCGTCTTTTCGGTTCACAATCCCGGCGCCCTCGGTGACGTGGTGCGCCACAGGGGCCGGTTTACGATCATCAGCGGGCGGCGCTCGGACGAAGGAGAGTGACCATGGCCGATCCGGACATTGCGGACCTCAGGCGGCGCATGGAGGGGGCGGTGAGCGTCCTGCACGAGGAATTCGGCGGCTTGCGGACCGGCCGGGCATCGGCCAGCCTACTCGATCGCATCGTGGTCTCCGCCTACGGCTCGGAGTTGCCGCTGAACCAGGTGGCGAACGTCAGCGTGCCCGAGGCGCGGCTCATCGTCGTCAACGTCTGGGACAGGGGCAACGTACAGGCGGTCGAGCGGGCCATCCGGGAGTCCGACCTGGGGCTCAATCCGGCCACGGACGGCCAGATCCTGCGCGTGCCGATCCCGGAGCTCAGCGAGGAACGGCGCGAGGAGCTGGTCAAGGTCGCCCACCGCTACGCGGAGCAGGCGCGGGTATCCGTCCGCAACGTGCGCCGCGACGGCATGGACCGGCTCCGGAAGCTCGAAAAGGAGGGCGAGATATCGAAGGACGAGCACCATGCCTGGGCCGAGGAAATCCAGGAGATGACCGACGACTTCGTCGGGAAGATCGACCGGGTGCTCGTGGAGAAGGAAAAAGAGATCAGGCAGATCTAGTCCGATGTCGAGGGAGTCCACCGAATTCTCCGGTCCGCCGCGCCACGTCGCCATCATCATGGACGGTAACGGCCGCTGGGCCATGGGGCATGGCCTGCCCCGCACCGCCGGGCACCGCCAGGGGGCGGAGGCCGTTCGCCGCACGGTGGAGGCCGCCATCGAGCTCGGGATCCGCTACCTCACCCTGTTCGGATTCTCCTCGGAGAACTGGAAGCGGCCCCGCGGGGAGGTCGACGAGCTCCTCGGCCTGCTCGAGCGGTATCTGCGCAGCGAGACCGCCGATCTGCATAAGAACAACGTCCGTCTCAGGGTGATCGGGGACCTGGCGCCGTTTCCCCGCGATGTCGTCCGCCTGATCGAGGACAGCGAGGCGCTGACGCGGGACAACAACCGCCTCGACCTGACCCTCGCCCTCAACTACGGCGGCCGGGCCGACATCGTCGCGGCGGCGCGGAGGGCGGCCCGGGAGGTGGCGCTCGGGCGGCTTGCGCCCGAGGATCTCTCGGAGGAGCGGTTCTGCGGCTGGCTCGCCACCGCGGGCGTGCCCGATCCCGATCTCCTGATCCGAACCTCCGGCGAGCAGCGCATTTCCAATTTCCTGCTGTGGCAGTCGGCCTACACCGAATTCGTGTTCAGCGAAACGCTATGGCCGGACTTCTCCAGGCGCGATCTCGAAATGGCGGTGAGCGAGTTCAGTCGGCGCGAACGCCGGTACGGCGCGTCGTCGGGTGGCTGAGCACGCCTCGCGCGCGTTGTGGACGCGGCTGATCTCCGGGGTGGCGCTGGCGGCGGTGGCGCTGGCGGCGGTGGCCGGGGGGACGCCTTGGCTCGAGCTGATGGTGGTGACGGTCGGACTGCTGATGTCCCGGGAATGGGCCGAGTTGTGCCTCGCCGGCGCCGGGCGGCTGGCCCTGTGGCGCCCGCGTCCGTCGGTGCCGGGCGTGGCGCTGGTGCTGATCACGGCGGCCGCCCTCGGCGTGCTGGCCTCCGGGCGGCACGCCGAGGCGATTGCGATCGCCGTCGGCGGCGGCGCGCTGACCGCCGTGCTGGCGCCGAGATTAGCCGTGCTCGACCGCCTGATCCTGGCCGCCGGCCTCCCCTATGTGGTCGTGCCGGCGGCGGCCATCCTGTGGATTGGCGCCGACGCGGACCATGGAGTCCTCAGCCTCCTGTGGCTCCTGCTCACGGTCTGGGCCACCGATTCGGGCGGCTATGCCGGCGGCAAGCTGATCGGGGGCCCCCGGCTGGTGCCCGCGGTCAGCCCCAACAAGACATGGGCGGGATTCGCCGCCGGAATCGCGTTGGCGGTCATCGCGGGAGCGGTGTTGGCGGCGGCGGCGGGGGCGGGGATCGGGCGCGTGGCGGCGGCGAGCGCGGCGGTGGGTCTCGTCGCCCAGGGCGGCGACCTCCTCGAATCCCTGGTCAAACGCCATTTTGAGGTCAAGGACTCTGGCACTATCATACCCGGCCACGGTGGCCTGTTCGATCGCCTGGACGGGCTGTTGGCGGCGGCGCCGGTGGTGGCGGTCGCCTTCCTCATGGCCGGCGGCGCGAGTGTCCTATGGCGGTAACCCTCGAGACCCGGAAGGCGCGGCCGCGCCGGATCAGCATCCTCGGTTCCACGGGATCGGTAGGTCGCAACACCATCGACCTTGTCCGGCGCGACGCGGCGTCCTACGAGGTCGAGGCCCTGACCGCGCATACCAACGTGGCGCTGCTCGCCGAGCAGGCGCGCGCGCTCCGGCCGAGAATGGCGGTGATCGCCGAGGAGCACCTCTACGGCGCGCTCAAGGACGCGCTCCACGGCACCAACGTCGAGCCGGCGGCGGGCGTGGCCGCCCTGGTGGAGGCCGCCGGCCGGCCGGCCGACTGGGTGATGGCGGCGATCGTCGGGGCGGCCGGTCTCCGTCCGACGCTCGCCGCCATCGCGCGCGGCGTCACCGTGGCCCTCGCCAACAAGGAATGCCTGGTCTCCGCCGGCGCCGTCATGCTGGCGGAGGTGAAGAAGAGCGGCGCCACCCTTCTGCCGGTGGACTCGGAGCACAGCGCGATCTTTCAGGTGTTCGATTTCGACAACGCCGAGGCGGTTGAACGCATCATCCTGACCGCGTCGGGGGGGCCGTTCCTGGACCTCGAGCGTGATGCCATGGCCCGGGTCACGCCGGCGCAGGCCGTCGCCCATCCCAACTGGAGCATGGGCGCCAAGATCTCCGTGGACTCCGCGACCATGATGAACAAGGGCCTGGAGGTGATCGAGGCGAGCTATCTGTTCCCCGTTGCCGAAGATCGAATCGAAGTGCTCGTGCATCCCCAGTCGGTCGTCCATTCCCTGGTGGCGTACTCGGACGGCTCGGTGCTGGCGCAGCTGGGCATGCCGGACATGCGTACGCCGATTGCCTATGCGCTCGCCTGGCCCAGGCGGAAGTCGTCGCCGGCGACGCGGCTCGACCTTGCCGCGGTCGGAGAACTTACCTTCAGGGCCCCCGATCCCGTGCGATTCCCGGCACTCAGGCTTGCAAGAGAAGCCTTGAAAACCGGGGGGGCGGCCCCTACAGTCCTCAACGCCGCGAACGAGATGGCGGTCCAAGGGTTCCTGGCCGGCGAGATCGGCTTCTTGGACATGATGGACGTGGTGTCGGACACCGTGGCAATGGGGCCTGTGGGCGCGATCGCCTCAGTCGAGGACGTGGCCGCGGTTGACCTCGAAGCACGGAGGATCGCCCGGGAACGGGTAGCCGCCCGCAGGTCCAGGGGCCGCTGATCGTCGGCCGACGAGCAGTACGTGTGCGCCGCCTCCGGGCCGCGCGATGACCCGAATGGCGCAGGGGTACGATGGAAATTTTCGATCTCATCTGGACCAACGGCGCCGCGTTCCTGTTCATCCTCACCGTCATCGTCTTCTTCCACGAACTCGGCCATTACTACGTCGCGCGCTGGAACGGCGTGCGCGTGGATGTGTTCTCCATCGGCTTCGGCCCCGAACTGTTCGGTTGGAACGACCGCAGCGGCACGCGGTGGAAGGTGTCGCTGCTGCCGCTCGGCGGATACGTCAAGATGTTCGGCGAGAGCGATGAATCGAATGGGGACGATCGCGGGCTCACGCCACAGGAGAGGGCGGTCTCGTTCCACTACAAGAGCGTGGGCCAACGCGTTGCCATCGTATCCGCCGGCCCCGTCGCCAATTTTGTCCTCGCCATCGTGGTCCTCACGGGCCTGTTCGCGACCACGGGCGAGCCGTTCACCCCGGCGGAGATCGGCGCGGTCCAGCCGGGCAGCGCCGCCGAGGCCGCGGGCTTCCGGCCGGGCGACCGGTTCACTGCGATCGGCGGGGCGCGGATCGAGCGGTTCGAGGACGTGCAGCGTGTCGTCCGGAGCTCGCCGGGCCAGGAACTGGTGGTGACGGTCCGGCGTGGGGACGAGACGATGGATATCCGGGTGGTTCCCGAGCGCCAGGAGCTGGTGGATCGGTTCGGGAACCGCAGCGAGATCGGCCTCCTCGGGGTGAGTCGGACGGGCAACGAATTCGTCCGTCACGATCCCCTCACCGCGGCCGTCCGGGCGGTGGCCGAAACGTGGGAGATCTCGCTCTATACGCTCCGGGCGGTGGGGCAGATCATCGCTGGCACACGCGGGTCCGATGAGCTCGGTGGGCCGGTTCGCATCGCCCAGATGTCGGGACAGGTGGCGGAGATCGGGATCGCGAGCGTCTTCTGGTTCCTGGCGGTCCTTTCCATCAACCTCGGTCTCATCAATCTCTTTCCGGTCCCGATGCTGGACGGCGGGCATCTGCTGTTCTATGGGATCGAGGCCCTCCGGGGCCGGCCGGCGAGCGACCGCGTGATGGAGATCAGCTTCCGGGTGGGCCTCGGCCTGGTGGTGGCGCTGTTCCTGTTCGTGACCGTGCAGGACCTGATGCGGTTCGAGGGCATCGCGAACTTCATCGAGGACCTTGCCGGATGAGATCCGGCCGCGCCGTGGGGGGGAAGGTGCGCGGCCTGTGGATGGCGGCGGTCGCGGCGCTTTGGCTGGGGCTCACCGGCCTCGTGCCGGCGCCGACCGGAGCCCAGATCGGAGGGGAGCCCGGGGGCATCATCCGCGAGATCCGGGTCGAGGGCATCGAGCGGATCGAGCCGGAGACCGTGCGCTCCTACATCCAGCTGCGCGCGGGCGAGCCGTTCGATCCGGCGCGCATCGATGATTCCCTCAAGGCCCTGTTTGCCACCGGCCTGTTCGCGGATGTCTCCATCCGCCGCGAAGGCGACGTCGTCGTCGTGCGGGTGGTGGAGAATCCGATCATCAACCGCATCGCGTTCGAGGGCAACGACGTCGTGGAGAATCAGACCCTCGAGCAGGAGGTCCAGCTTCGTCCCCGGGTGGTCTACACGCGCACCCGGGTGCAGAACGACGTCAAGAGGATCCAGGAGCTCTACCGGCGGCAGGGGCGGTTCGCGGTAACGGTGGAGCCCAAGGTCATTCAGCGTTCCCAGAACCGGGTCGATCTGGTGTTCGAGATCAACGAAGGCCCGTCCACGGTGATTCGCACCATCTCCTTCATCGGAAACGAGGCGTTCTCGGATTCGCGACTGCGTTCGGTCATTCAGAGCGCCGAAACCCGGTGGTACAGCTTCCTCACGGGCGACGACGTCTACGATCCCGACCGGCTCAACTACGACGAGGAGCTGCTGCGCCGATACTACCTCGAGAACGGATACGCGGACTTTCGGGTTCTCTCGACGGCTGCCGAGCTCAGCGATGACCGGGAGAACTTCTTCATCACCTTCACGGTCGAGGAAGGCCGCCGGTATCGCGTTGGGAGGATCGAGCTGACCAGCGAGTTCCCGAGGCTGGATACATCGAAGATTCGCGAGGCGGTGACCTTCAAGGAAGGCGACTGGTACAACGCCGAGGAGATCGACAATACGTTGAGCAAACTGACGGACGCCGCAGCGGCCCTCGGTTTCGTGTTCGTCGACCCCAGGGCGGTTCCCAGGAGGGATCGGGAGAAGGGGGAGATATCGGTCGAGTTCAATATCCGCGAGGGCCCGCGGCAGTTCGTGGAACGCATCGAGATTCGGGGCAACGTCCGGACCCAGGACCGGGTCATCCGGCGCGAGTTCAGGCTCATCGAGGGGGACGCGTTCAGCGCCGCGAAGCTCCGACGCTCCGAGCAGCGCGTCCGCGACCTCAATTACTTCAAGAAGGTTACCGTCAATCGGGTGCCCGGGACGGCGCCCGACAAGACCGTGATCCAGGTGGATGTGGAGGAAAAATCCACCGGGTCCCTCTCGCTCGGGGCGGGCGTCTCCTCGACCCAGGGCCTTTTGAGCCAGCTGCAGCTGATCGAGCGGAATCTTCTGGGCAAGGGCCAGATCCTCAACTTCACGCTGAGCCTGGGGACCAAGGCCCAGGAGTACGAGATCGGATTCACCGAGCCGCATTTCCTGGAAAGGAACCTGTCGGCGGGGTTCGATCTGTTCAAGACCACCCGTGAGAAGACGGATTCGATCACCTTCGAGCAATCGCGCATCGGATTCGGGCTCCGGAGCGGGTTCAACTACAACGAGCGCCTGCGGCAAACCGTGGGCTACAAGCTCGAGTCCAAGGAGGTAACGGACATCGACGACGACGCATCCCTGTTCGTGAAGGAGCAGGAGGGCGAATCCACGACCTCCGCGATCAGCCAGAGCCTCACCTACGACGTGCGGGATAGCCGTGTCGACCCGACGGAGGGCTACGTGCTCAGGCTCGCCAACGATCTCTCCGGATTCGGCGGCGATACCCGATATCTGCGGACCAAACTCACCGGCGTGACCTATCACCAGCTGATCTCGGACTGGATTGGACGATTCAGCCTCGAGGCCGGGTACGTGCAGGGGATTGGCAAGGATGTCCGGATCGATGACCGTTTCTTCATCGGTGGAGACAGCTTCCGGGGTTTCGCGACGGGGGGCCTCGGCCCCCGCGACGAGGCGACCGGGGACGCCCTTGGCGGCAATCAATACGTAACGGCGAGCGCCGAAGTCGGGATGCCGCTGGGAACCTCGACCACCTACCGGACCCGTTGGTTCGTGTTCAGCGACGCCGGCTCGGTCTGGGGCATCGATAATGACGCTCCCGGCGTTCTCGACAGTACAGCCATCAGGTTGTCGGTCGGTCTCGGGGTCGGGGTGACGACACCCTTCGGGACCGTCCGTCTCAATTACGCCTTTCCGGTCCTGAAAGAGGATTTCGACGAGACGGAAGCCTTCAGCTTCCGGATCGGCACATCATTCTAGGCAATCGGGTAATCGTTATGCTTCGAACCGGAAGACTGTTTTCGTTGGTATTGGCAGTGGCATTGGCATGCGTGGCGGTGCCGCTTTCGGCCCACGGCCAGCAGAAGCCCAAGGGGGCGCCCATGAAGGCGCCGGTGATCGCCGTCCTCGATATGCGTGTCATCATGCGCGATTCGGCGGCGGGCAAGTCGATCCAGACGCACGTGGACGCAAAGCGGAAAGTCTACCGGGAACGGATTGCGGGCGAGGAGAAGGAGATCCGCTCGGCATGGGAGGCCTTGTCCCGCCAGCGTTCGATCCTGTCCCCCGAGGCCTATCAGCAGCGCGAACGCCAGTTCCGTGAGCGCGAGGCGACCGTCAAGCGGAAGATCGCGGAGGTCGAGCAGGAGCTCAACCGGGAGCTCAGGGGAACCCTGGTGGAGGCCAAGAAGATCGTGGACCAGCACCTGCAGCCGGTCCTCGAGGGCCTCATTCAGGAGCGGGGCATCGATCTGATCCTGCCCAAGCAGGAACTGATCTATACCTCCAACACCCATGACATCACCTCCGAGACCCTCAAGCGTCTGGACGGGCGATTGCCGAGGATCGACATGAAGAGCCTCGGCAAGTGAGGAATCCGAAGCGTGGCCGACCGCCGCTTCTTCGAAGTCGCCGGGCCGTTTACGCTCGCCGAGATCGCGGCCATCGCGGGGGCCGAGATCGCCAGGGGTGACCCCGGCCTTCCGCTTTGCGACGTGGCGCCCTTGGCGACGGCGGCAGAGGGCGAGCTCAGCTTTCTCGACAATCGCGCGTATTTGCGCGACTTCTCGGAAAGTCGCGCGAGCGCCTGCCTGGTCGCGTCCCAACACGTCGACCATGCGCCCGCCGGGATGGCCCTCCTCGTCACTCCCCGCCCGTATCTCGGCTATGCCCTTGCCGCGCAGGCCTTCTATCCCGAGCGGAGCGCCGAGACCGGCGTCGCCACCGGGGCCCATGTGCATCCCACCGCGCGGTTGGGCGAGGGCACGGCGGTAGCGGCGGGCGCGGTGGTCGGCGCCGGCGCGGAGATCGGGGCGCGCGGCCGCATCGACGCCAATGCCGTGGTCGGACCCGGCGTGCGTCTCGGGGACGACTGCTATGTCGGCGCGGGGGCGTCGGTCCGCTACTGCCTGGCGGGCCATCGCGTGAGGCTTCTCGCCGGGGCCCGGATCGGGGAGGACGGTTTCGGCTATGCCCCCGGCGAGGGGCGCCACGTCCGGGTCCCCCAGCTGGGGCGTGTCATCCTCGGCGACGATGTCGAAGTGGGGGCGAACGTCACCATCGACCGCGGCGCCGGGCCCGACACGGTCGTCGGCGACGGGTGCATTATCGACAATCTGGTGCATATCGCCCACAATGTCCGCATCGGAAGGCGTTGCGTGATCGTCGCCCAGGTGGGCATTTCGGGCAGTACCACCCTCGGCGATAATGTGGTAATCGGGGGGCAGGGTGGCCTCGCCGGCCATATCAAGGTGGGCGACGGCGTGCGGATCGGGGGCAAGGCCGCGGTTCTGCATGACGTTCCCCCCGGCGAGACCGTGCTTGGAATTCCGGCTGTTTCTCGGCAGCAGTACTGGCGTCAGGTCATTGCGCTCAGGAATTTGGCATCGAAGAAGGGCAAGGACGAGTGACCGACGGATGGCAATGGACGCCGTGAAGCAAGGTGCCCGGACCATCGGGATCGAGCGCATCATGCGCATGATTCCGCATCGTTACCCGTTCCTCATGATCGACCGCGTCGACGAGGTGGTGGCCAACGATCACGCCGTCGGCATCAAGAACGTCTCCATCAACGAGCCGTATTTCCAGGGGCATTTCCCGCGTCAGGCGGTGATGCCGGGGGTGCTCGTGATCGAGGCCATGGCCCAGACCGCAGCGGTCCTCGTCGTCGAGACCCTCGGCCCGGACTCCGAGGGCAAGCTGGTCTACTTCATGACCGTGGAGAATGCCAGGTTTCGCAAGCCGGTGGTTCCCGGCGATACCCTGAAGGTCCACGTGACCAAGCTTCAGAACCGGCGTAACGTGTGGAAGTTCCGCGCCGAGGCCAAGGTCGACGGTGCCGTGGTGGCGGAGGCAACCTACGCCGCCATGATCCTGGATGATTGAGCCGATGATCGAGATTCACCCCACCGCCATCGTTGATTCCGCCGCCGAGTTCGCCGACGGCGTGAGCATAGGTCCGTATTGCTGCGTGGGCGCCGGCGTCCGCCTGGCGAGTGACGTCAAGCTCCTTTCCCACGTCGTCATCGATGGCGACACCGAGGTGGGGCCCGGCTGTCAGGTGTTCCCCTTCGCCTCCATCGGACTGCGGCCGCAGGACCTGAAGTACAAGGGCGAGAGATCGCGCATCGTCATCGGGGCCGACACGATCGTCCGTGAGCACGTCACCATCCATCCGGGCACCGCGGGTGGCGGACTCCTGACCACCGTGGGTACCAACTGCCTGGTCATGGTGGGGGCCCACATCGCCCACGACTGTCACGTCGGCAATAATGTCGTGATGGCCAACAACGCCACTCTCGGCGGGCACGTGACCATCGGCGACTTCGCCATCCTCGGCGGCCTCGCCGGCGTGCACCAGTTCGTGCGCATCGGCCATCACGCCATGGTCGGCGGATTGTCGGGTGTGGAGAACGACGTGATTCCGTATGGGTCCGTCATCGGCAACCGGGCCTGGCTGTGCGGCCTCAATACCATCGGCCTCAAGCGGCGCGGCTTCTCTCGGGAGGATATCCACGCCCTGCGCGCGGCCTATCGGCTGATGTTCGCCGAGGAAGGCACGCTGGCGGAACGTCTCGACGATGTCTCGGAGATGTTCAAGGACAACCCGGCCGTCATGGAAATCGTCCACTTCATCCGGGCCGATTCGTCGCGTCCGGTTTGCCAGCCGCAGACGAAGCGTGCCGCCTAAGCTCGGAGTCATCGCCGGCAAGGGAGAACTCCCCAACCTCGTCGTCGAGGCGGCCCGGGCGCAGAAGCGCCCGATCTTCGTCCTTGCCATCGAGGGGCAGACCGCTCCCGTCCTGGTCGAGGACGTGGAGCACGCCTGGGTTTCCATGGGCAGCGTCGGCCGGGCGATCGAACGCCTTCACGGGGCGCAGGTGGAGGACGTGGTCTTCGCCGGTGCCATCCACCGGCCGTCCCTTGCCAAGATCGGCCTGGACGTCCGCGCGGCGGGCCTGCTGGCCCGCATGGGCCGCGCCGCGCTCGGCGACAACAGCATCCTCGAGACGCTGATCCGCGAGCTCGAGGGCGAGGGATTCCGGGTCATCGGGGCCGACGACGTCCTGTCCGAACTGGTGGCCGGGGAAGGTCCTTTCGGCCGCCATCAGCCCGACGACACGGCGGAGAGCGATATCGGCCGCGGCGTCGAGGTCGCCCGCGCCCTCGGGACCGTCGACGTCGGCCAGGCGGTGGTGGTTCAGCAGGGCCTCGTCCTCGGGGTCGAGGCCATCGAAGGCACCGACGCGCTCATCTGGCGCACCAAGGGCATCGCCCGGGAGGGCCCGGGCGGCGTCCTGGTCAAGATCAAGAAGCCGGGCCAGGACCGGCGGGCGGACCTTCCCACCATCGGGGTCTCCACGGTGCGGTCCTGCGCCGAGACCGGCCTGCGGGGGATCGCGGTCGAGGCCGGCGAGACCCTGGTGCTCGGGCGGAAGGAACTGATCGCGGCCGCCGACGCCGCCGGACTGTTCGTCACCGGTATCCGGATCGCACCGTGATCCCGCCGGCCGCGGTCGATGGCGCCGGAGGGGGACGGGCCCTCCATGTGTGCCTGATCGCCGGCGAGCATTCGGGCGATCACATGGGGGCGATGATGATGCGGGCGCTGGTCGCGCGCACGGCGGGCCGCATCCGCTTTTCCGGGATCGGCGGGGCGGAGATGGCGGCCGCCGGCGAGGCCTTGGGATTCCGAAGTTTCTTCCCCATGGAGGAGATCGCGATCGGCGGCATCCTCGAGGTGCTGCCCCACGTTCCCAGGGTGCTGCGCCGCGTGCGGGGCACGGCGAGGAAGATACGCGCGCTCGGGCCCGACGTCCTGGTCACCATCGATGCGCCGGACTTCGCCTTTCGCGTCGGCAAGAGGCTGCGCGGTTCCGGCATTCCCCATGTCCATTACGTGGCCCCCACCGTGTGGGCATGGCGGCCTGGCCGCGCGTCGATGGTGGCGGGATTCCTGTCGCACCTTCTCACCATCTTTCCCTTCGAGAATCCATACTTCGAGAAGTGGGGCCTGCCCTGCACCTTCGTCGGCCATCCCACCGCCGAGATGGGGTTCGAACGGGGGGACGGCGCCGGATTCCGCGACCGGTACGGCCTGGGCGCGGAGCAGCCGCTGCTCTGCGTGCTGCCGGGGAGCCGGCGGGCGGAGGTACGCCGGCATCTCCCCGTCTTCAAGGGCACCGTGAGGCGCCTCAAGGCGCGATTTCCGGATCTGGCGGTGACGGTCCCCACCGTCGCCACGGTGCGCGACGAGGTGGCGTCGGCGGTCGCCGCCTGGCCCGCCCCGGCCGTCGTCACCGAGGGCCTGTCGGACAAGCGGGACGCCTTCGCCGCCGCCGACCTCGCCCTCGCGGCCTCCGGGACCGTGACCTACGAGCTGGCCATGGCGGCGGTCCCCATGGTGATCACCTACCGGATGTCGCCGCTCACGGT